>JAIBAE010000010.1 GCA_019695345.1 Bacteroidota bacterium
AACAAGCGTACAATCTCTAGAAATTTTGCCTTCGAAATTCTTGAACGGACAATTTTGCTTGTAAATGGCTTCATGACTGGCTTCTAAGCTAATTATTTATTGCTTATCTAGTCATGACCCTTATTTTATTACAGTCAGAGTTCTTGATGTTGTAAAACCATCACTTGTACGTAAAGAATACGTATAAGTTCCGGCAGGAAGTTTTTCAACGTTAAAACTGAAGAAGTTAGTGCCCTGAGTAAACTGAGTATTAGCAATGTTCTGTATTAGCTTACCTTGGATATCATATAAATCAATGCGTACTTGTTGGTCTTTATCCAATGTGAATTCAAATACAGTTTCGGTTACCGCAGGGTTTGGATAATTACGTACTAAAAAGCCATCGTTATCACCATCAATTACAGATAAAGGAGTGGTACGGTTTAGATAAAGCTTATTATTGGCAGAATCGAAAATGTACGGATATTTTGTTAGTGCTGGTAAATTAGCACCTGCACCACTTGCACCTCGTTTACAAGTTCCATTGGCATCAAATTGTGCTGAGTGGAGTGTACACGTAAAAACACCATTACTAAATGTGGTGGACATTCTTCCACCTTCATGTGTACAGGAATCATTTAATACGGTAAAAGTTCCGGCTGCATCTAAACGCATAACTAACAAACTTGAAGATATACCAGAACCTGTAACTTTAACAAGTTTATTCACCGTTGCTAAATTAGCGTACTTTGCTAACGATAAATCCAACACATACTCTGCTAAGATGGTGTTGTCCGGGTTCTCAGTGATTTTGGGTACTACCTGACCCAATACCTTACCCGATGCAGCAGATACAACTACGCCGGTAAAAAACTGCGCTAAAAAATCTCTTCTGGATGCCATAAATTTACTTCCTATGCTGTGTACAATATGTTACCACATGTAATGTTTGTGTAATAAACCTAAATGTTACACTTGGTAACTCAAAACAATGAGTTAATATATTTGCTTCAGAACTGGTTACAAACTCTGTAATAGTTTTTCAACCTGATCTAAAGAAACATTTTCGTAAAAATCTTCGTTAATGGCAATCATTGGCGCACCGCTGCAAGCACCCATGCATTCCACTTCTTCTATCGACAGTTTACCATCGGTAGTTGTTTCATTATGGCGTATGCCGTACTTATTGCAAAGGTGTTCATAAATCGAATCACCACCGCGTAGCATACACGATATATTTGTGCAAACTTGTATATGATGTTTCCCCATTGGCTTCTTAAAATACATTGTGTAAAAAGTTGCCACACCAAGAACATGTGCATACGGCAGTGTAAAAAGGTCGGCAACGTATTTCATCACATCTTCCGAAAGCCAGCCCCATTTTTTCTGAGCCATCCATAAAACGGGCATAATAGCCGCCTTATGTTCCGGATACAACGATTGCAGACGTTCAACCTCTTTTAACTCATCAGCTGTAAATGCAATTGTACTTGTGTTTTCCATAGCCAAAATTGTAAGTGTAAAATGTGCACAAAATTAAAAAAGATAAGCACCTAAACCGCATTCAACCTCACAAAATTTTATGATTTATATAAATATTCATTGGGAAGTCATTTGTAAGGGTAGTATTTAGCTTCAGTGTGCTTCCCGCTTCTGCCGAAGCAACCCATTCAGCACCGCAACCCGGTCGGGAAAAAGCGGTACAGCATCGCAAGGTTTTTGAAGCGTGGATATTGAAAAATTTTTAGTTAAGTTAAAAAGGTAAAGTGGAAGCTATTCATCAAATCTATGTTTAGCTGTATCAATTTTTTAAGGTTAGGTAGATTCATGAATCGTGCTACTGTTTCGTACAGACTTATAATTAAGACTTTATAAGTATCAGCGAAGCAAGATTGAGTTAAAAAGAAAATTACCATTCACGATAAACAATGTAGTGTATGTGAGGTTCTGTCCGGCAAGTGTTGGGTGTATTTTAGTAGTTAATTTGATGCCGAAATGCGTTAGCAAATAGTTAGTAACTGTATATATACATATTATCCGTTGTAGTTATGAAACCTATTGTTTGTTTTCTGTTGTTGTTTGTAGTTTCACTTCCGATTATTGCCCAACCCGATAATGGATGGCGTCCACTTGGTAAGCAAGGTATGCTGGGCGCGCACGTGTTAGGGTTTACCCAAGCAAAAGGTGGTGATATGCTGATGCTTTCCCGCCAAACTGTGTATCGCAGCACTAATATGGGCGGGCAGTGGTATGCAAGTAATAAAGGTTTGCCCTACGGGAAAGATAGTGTGTTCTGTATTACATCGAATAAAAACGGTGATGTGTTTATAGGCACAGTTGATGGAGTTTATAGAAGTTTGGATACCGGTAATACATGGCAACTTGTAACCAATAAGCTGGGGCGAATTGCTATCTCAACTATTTTTCCGGATACTACCGGAGTGCTGCTTGCCGGTGCATTTGGAAGGATGCTTCGTTCTACTGATAACGGAAATACATGGACTGAAGTAGCATTAGATATTCCTACCGATTACAAGAAGGGCGTTCCGCAGTTTGTATATAGCTTCAATGATGGACTAAAGGTAACGTTTGGTTCATGGTATTTTCAATCGTTCAACCAGGGTGCAACGTGGAAGAACCTAACTTCTGCTTCAGACCCAAACGTGTATTTCAGCAGAGTAATGGCGTATGATACAAAGAGTACCATAGAAGCAAGGATTGAGTATTATAATGGTTGGGTTGTATTTCTTAATCGTAATAGTGATTCCTTAAAAGTAGGATTTGATTTAGGATATTTTTGGAGCTTTGTAGGAACCAAATTTTACAACCAGTTATTTCCATTTACAAACGATAACTTTTATTCGTGCTTTGGATTTGTTGGAAAAGATTCGGTGTTGATGGGGAGTTATAGTCATGGTATTCATAAAATTAGTTGCTGTAAGTATTGTAAAAATGATTCCAATAACCAAACAGGAAGATTTGTAAACAGTGGCTTAAAAAATCTAAATGTAACAACCTTATTCAAGGCATCTAATGGATGGTTTTTTTGTGGAACCCGCGGTGGCGGTGTTTATTACTCAACAAATAATGGTGAATATTGGAATGAAGCAAATACCGGATTAACTGAACCAACTGTTAACTCGTTCTTAATACCAAGCACAGGGAATCCAAATTACTATGCAGCAACCGCAGCAGGAATATACGTTTCAAGCGATAGTGCACGAACATGGAAAAGAAGCATATCAGGTTTAGACAATTATGCAGTACTAACGTTAGAACTTACAAATAAAGGTACAGTGTTGGCGGGTACTCAAAATGGCATGTACCGCTCTACAAACAAAGGAGTTTCATGGCAAAAAGTTGTATCGCCTTCCGAGCGTTTATCATATAGTGAAACACCACCAACACCAATGCTTGCCATTACTGATTTTGTGAATTTCAAAAATGGGATGATAATCTGTTCAGCTTATGGTGGGTTGGTGTATGCCTCCAAAGATGATGGTATCAACTGGGAGAAACGTAAGAACCTTTTTGAAGATGCTGATGAAGTGAGAAACTTTGTAATGGAGATGAGCGTAGATAGCTCTAATGGGATGATGTATCTGGCAACCGGTAAAAACCTACTGTACTCAAAAGATACCGGTAAAACCTACATAGATTATTTCTTGGATATTTCTTTAAATAGTGTAGTGTACTCTGCTAACCGAAAGTTGATTTATGCTTGTGGTGAAGATAATATTCTGTACAAAGAAGTTGACCCATTACAGAACCAGACAACTGATTTAACAGCGGATTTGAAAGGTGCTGCATTTCCTGAGTTTACTGCCAATTCTATTAAGACAGACCCACTCAACCATTTGATGTTAGCTACTGCTACCAAAGGAGCATACTTCTTTGATAACAAGGGACAAAGCTGGAAGCAATGGAACAAGGGATTACCCGATGGAGACTTGCTAAACTTTGTGCAAGATGATAAATACTATCTTTATGCTTGCACGGCAAATAATGGAATTTATATTTCGGAAAAGCCAACGGCAATGTTAGAAGCGCCTGTTCTTGTTAACCCAAAGCACGATAGCACAGATGCTGTAACAGATATTACCTTTACGTGGAAACCGGTTGTGAATGCACAGAAATATCATCTTCAGATTTCAAAAGATTCATCGTTTGCATCTCCAGCCTTTGATGTGCAACAAATACTAACTACCAATAAGGCGGTATCACTGCAAAATGGAGTAACGTATTATTGGTGCGTAAGAGGAACAATGGATGGATTGATTGGCCAATGGTCAGAAATACGTACTCTATCAACACTTGCTATACTCCCCGAAAAACCGGTACTCAAGTCACCTGTCAACGATTCCATACTCCCAACAACTGCTGTTCAATTTGAATGGAACCAAAGTAAACGTACAGATTCTTACACCATACAATACAGTACAGATAGTACTTTTACCAACGCAAAAAATCAAATTACCGGTGTGAAAATCTTATCGCAAAGTACTACTACCGTGCAGCCACAAACTGTGTATTATTGGCGCGTACAAGGTGTTAATACTATTGGTGTGGGAGAGTGGAGCGATGTATGGAAATTTACAACAGGTAGTAGCACAGAAGTATCGGAAGAGGAAACAGCACAACAAATACTCATCATTCCACAACCAAGTAGTAACGATGTTTCATTTGTTACACCCAATGCTACAATCTCTATGATTACTATGTATAATGTTAACGGTACAGTAGTACTGCGAAGTGAATCTTCAGTTTTCAATATACAATCGCTAAGTAATGGAATTTATAATTGCGATGTTACCTTAAGTAATGGTGTGCAGATTCGTAAACGTCTTATAATCTTGCGATAATAGTATTGTAGCAGAGATTGTTATCAGATGTATTTGTTTTTGTTGTTCTCGCATCTGCCGAAGCAACCCTTCAGCACCGCAACCCGGTCGGGAAAAAGCGGCACAGCGTCGCAGTTTTATTAGTAGTTTGCAAAACAGAAAACAATCAATAGTTGTAGAAACCTTCGTCATGACGAACTTTACAAACTAACGAAGTCATGACGTAACTAGAAATTGGGGGCAAGTTCAAAATGCAAGTAAAATTCTTGATTTTGTTAATATCAACAGTAATGATTCTGTCGTTTTTAAGTTGTTGGACTATTGACCAACAAATTATTAATAGTCATAATGAAATCATTTTAAAGGTACTTTCTAACCCAAAGATACTCTATAATAATATACAAACAGCAAATTGCTACTATAGCCCTGGGAAGTGTACTGTTTGTGTTGATAAATATGTTAATACTATTGAAAAATACTTTCCCTTTAATAATTATTACCGAACAATATCTTACCCTTTTGATTGGAATGGAGACTGTGAGGACATCTTTATCAAGAGCACAAAAGAAGAAGAACGTTATATCATATTCAGCTTTTGTAGGAAAAATAGAAATGATTCTATGTGGATTATGAATATACTTTTTAATGATAAAGCTGAAAAGTTGGACAGCATAGATTAAATCATATGTTTGTTCTTTCAGGTTCCGTCATGAATTGTGTTATCAAGCAAGAGAAAATTGAACAACCACCAGGGTTTTACGCTGTGATAGGAGTAAACGAAGTGTTTCCTGACACACGTCGCCACCAAGTCTTGAAGCCCTTCGCTTACTCAAGAAGTCCTGCCGGAACTGAAATTTTATAAAAAGGAGTTAAATGTTTAAGATAATTTTATTGGTTGTTTTCTTTTTTTTAGGGATTAACCTACATGCTAACCAAGAAAGTAAAGATAAAGTTAGTATTGAAAACATAACTATTTATTACACAGATTTTCAAAATGAGACTTTTGCTAATGTTAGTTGTAATGACTTTAAATCAGAGTTTTTTTTGGATCTAAAAAGTATAATTATATATAATCAAAAAATTATAGCCGATATAATAATGTTAATTAAGAAGTTAGAGCCAGATACTGCCTATGAAGAAATAGATGCAAGGGCAAAAATTGAAATAACTTATTCTTATCTAAAGAAAGATGTTTTGTGTATAGATATGTTTACAACAATGTTAAATGGTCAGCAAATGAAAAATGATGAAGGTTTAATAAAAAAAATCAGAGATATTGTTTATCAACATAGTAGAAAAAGAAAACATAGGATAAGATAGATAGAGTTAATAGCATTGATTTAGCCTATCTAATATTTCAAGTTCTATCAGGTCTTCCGAGTCTTCGAGGGCGACCTGACGGGTGTTGTATTACGAATTACGATTTATGGTGCGCAACAATAAAACAAGATTGACCTGCAAAATGTAAAAACGTTCCGCGGAACGTCTTTACGATAGAATGGATTATGTTGATACGCTCCCCAGTGAGTTTTGTTTTTCACTTAGCCGTAAGCTAAAAACAGACGGCAATTATAACTTGATATAACATAATCTTCTGCGACACGCATTGGTTGGTTCGGACCGGGTTGCCGCACAGGTGCGGTTGCTTCGGCAGAGGAGGGAAACACAAAAAATCAGGAATCACTTTCCTTAACACGACGCACCATTATTCGGGTGTACATCCACAGTTTTAACGCTATCCAGATTTTATGAATGGTTGCTACGCTGATTTTCTTTTTGCTGTACACGTTGAAATCTTTTAGCTCGATTTTTTCTAACAGGCGGTAGTAGATTGCATCCATGATTTCTGCGGCAAACATGGTTATACGTTCGTCGGCGCGTAAAGCCATGCGCGCTTTGTTGTAGTATTCGCGTGCGCGCCGTGCCTGAAAGCTCATTAGTTGAATAAAGCGTTCATCATATACTTCGTTCTGTATGTCTTCCTGCGTTAAGTGAAAGCGTTCTAAGTCTTCCTGAGGAATGTATATGTAGCCGCGATTTTTATCGTGCTTGATGTCGCGTAGGATGTTGGTTAACTGTAGTGCATAGCCAAGGTTGATTGCGTACTCTTTGGTTTCTTCGTACTTGTAACCGAAAATCTCTATGGAGATTAACCCAACTATGCTTGCCACAGAATAACAATACGTTTTTAGGTCGTCGAATGTTTGGTAGTTCCGTTGAACTAAGTCACGCTCGCATCCATCAATCAACGTCAGGAAGTACTGTTTAGGGATTGTAAAATTTTTGATGACCGTTGATAGTGGTATGAGTAAGGTTTGCACAGGAGCACCTGCATACAAGTTCTCAATTTCATTTCTCCACCATTGCAGGCGTTCGCGTTTACGTAGAATGATGTCAGCGTCAAGCGATGAGTTTTCATCTACGATGTCGTCAATTTGTCGGCAAAAAGCATAGACGGTATTAATAGCATTACGCTCCTCTTTGGGTAGGAAAGAGAAGGAGTAATAAAAGTTGGTTTTAACGGATGTTGGTAAAACAAACTGCTCTGTATCGGATAATACCGCGTGACTCATAGTTTCGTGTTGTGACCTTTACTGTAATACGTTAACGTACGAACCAATAATTGTATTGAATGAAGTGGTGATAAAGAAGGTCTGATTGAAAAAATATCCAAACCTAATTTCTTTGATTTATTGAGTATTAATGTACCACCGGCTATGGTGGCTGCTAATTCTGCTTTTAATCGTTTTGAAGATACTACATCTATCAATCTACTTCCTTGCCGGTATAACTCTGTTGTATATTGATATATTTCTTGTAGTAAGTTTTGGGTTTCAACAGGGAATTTAGTGTAAAAATCAACGCTATCCAAAAAGGTTTCCGGAAGATTTTGATTCCGTAATACCGATTTGGGAATATAGCGACGGTTATTGGGTAAATCTCTGCTGAAATCCTGCCAGAAATTTGTCAGTTGCAAAGCTGTACAAATTGCATCGGAATAGCCAATAGTTTGGTTGTTACACTCGCCAAAGATTCGGAGTACAATTTCACCAACTGGATTTGCCGAATGTTTGCAATAGAACAATACATCGTCCCACGTTTCAGGTTGCTTAAAATCACTATCCAGAATAAATGCTTGCAACAACATTTCAAACGGAGTGTAAGGGATGTTGAGTTCTTGCCTAGTGTTGTTCAAAGCAACAAATATGGGATGTTTACTAGTTGGTTCTGATAGTTGAGTTTTTAACGAAGTGAGATATTCAAATTTGGTGGCAGGGGAGAGTTGTAACTCATCTGCAATATCATCAGCCAACCGTGCAAAGGCATAAACAGCATGGAAGTGATGAACTCGT
Source organism: Bacteroidota bacterium (assembly GCA_019695345.1). Taxonomy (GTDB): domain Bacteria; phylum Bacteroidota; class Ignavibacteria; order Kapaibacteriales; family NICIL-2; genus JAIBAE01. Next base: position 8,174 of record JAIBAE010000010.1, read on the forward strand.
TCCTTGCCAACTAATACCGAACCAACCGGGAAATTCTCGTAATGGGATGTACTGATTGATTTACAAAATGCGTAGGCATCGGGAATGGTATGTACTGCATACTTGCCACCATTAGGTAATAGGAGTTGTTCTATGATATGCTGTTGTATAGCCATTTGTAACGGTATAAAAAAAGCCCTTCGGATATACTCTCCGAAGGGCTTGATATCCAAACAAATTTGTTACTGTCTGTTATAAATCTTAATACGATTGTCTTCTATATCGGCGTGGTCGCGTACTGCGCTAAACCATTTATAGAAAGCACTTTGTTTCATTTCGGAAGCAACCTGTTTTGTGATTGCATCGCGGTCTGTAGCAAATTTGGACATATCTGCTTTAGTAGCATTTGTAACTTGGCAAACATAATAGCCACGTTCACCACGAATAGCTTTTGATATTTTACCAACTTCTTGAAGCATTACAGCAGCAGTAAAGGCGTTGTCGGCACCTAATTCAGGAACCTGACCGTTGTCTTTCATTTTAGCTGCGCTACGTACTTTGTACGATGAATCAACTGTTTTAGCTGCATCTAAGGTACCAGCGCTCATACATTGTTGTGCTAAAGCTTCAGCTTTAGATTTAACAACATCCAACTTTTTACCACGCATCAATTTTGCCTTGATTTCATCTTTTACGTCTTCAAGTAATTTGATGCCTTTTTCACGTTCATCGGATACTTGTACAACTGTGTAACCCTGGCGTGGTAACTCATATACCTTAGAAACAGTGCCTTTGTGGTTAGCAAATGCAAATCCGGTTATCTCTGCCGAAAGCATTGGTTGACTTTGCTCAAAGAATACAGATTCTACAGCAAACTTCTTTAACTGTTTTGCTAATGTATCAATGTTACCACCGTTTTTAACTTGTTCAGCTAAGTTGTTGGCTTCAATTTTCAAACGCTTTTTAGTGCTGCTTGATACTGTATTAGATAAGGTAATTTCAGAGTATTTTACTTTCTCTGTAATACGGTCGGTTACTTTAATAATATGGTAACCAAATTGTGTTTCAACCGGACCAACAATAGAACCAACCGAAGCTGCAAATGCTGCTTTTTCAAACTCAGGAACCATTCTGCCACGTGAGAAATATCCTAAATCTCCACCTTGTTGTGCTGAACCATCGGTTGATACCTCGCGAGCAACTGTAGCAAAATCTTCTCCACCTTTAACGCGTGCAAGAGCTTTCTCAATCTTAGCCTTTGCACTGTCTTTGTTTGCTCCAAATGGAACTAAGATGTGACTTGCTTTAACAGAAGTATCTCCTCCGCTTTGGCGACCATCCAAACGGATGAAAGTTGTTTTACCCATTATCTGAATAGGTCCACGAATTTCATGCTCAGTCATAGTACCTAAGATAGAACTAATTGATGGCTCAATATCTTTCATTAATTGGAAATCTTTTACAGTTCCATTATACTGAGGTATATATGATTCAAACAATGAATCACGCGACTTTACATCAGGTGTGGATGATAAACCATTTGCAATGGTGGAAACACTTTTTAGGAATCTTGTAGTATCATCGGAAGAAGGTACAAGAGGGAACGAAACACTTTTAATTTTACGAGCCGGCTTCTGTTTAAAGTACTGTTTGTTGGATTCGTAATATTTATTTACTTCATCATCAGATACCTTTACATCTTTTTCCGAAACCATATTAGCATCAATAAACACAAAGTTTACATCGGCACTGGAATTTTCAACATTGTATTTCCGTTGAAGATAAACTTCCGATATTCCACTTGATGCAGCTGTTAACCCTTGAAGGTTCTCTTGCAATTTGGTTTGGATTATTTGAGTTTCAATCTGATGTAATTGCTTTTTGATGGTCTCTGTTTGTTTCTCTTTTTCATTTTCCGGGATGTTAGGATTTGAAGCAATGAAACCCTCTGGGTCTGTCATCAGTTTATTGTATTGTTCCCGCATAAATGTACCGTTGGAATCGGTAAAGCTTTTCTTTAAGTATTCTGGTGGGTTATCAAAAATAACATCTGCCAATTCTTCATCGCTAACAGAGATACCTGCTTTTTTAGCTTCGCTACGCATTAGAACTTCGCTTACCCATTGGTTCCAAACTTGTTCTCTAACCTGCGATTCATCTATCTCTTGGTTTTGGCCTTGCTGAGCCATTTGAGCACGTTGTTGTTCAACTGCCTCTTTAACTTTCTCATCAAATTCAGATTTCAAAAACTTCTCACCATCAATTTCGCCAATTACTGTATTTGGACCTACATTTCGTATTGATCCAATCATTTCATTAATATCGTTGGGCAATATCATCAAAAGCAAGAAAAATATTATTATTCCCGTGACGAGAATTGGGGAAAGAGAACGTATTCGCTGCATCATACCCATTTGCTACTGACTCCTAAGTAATAGTATAATTTACATTTGTTCAAAATTTCGGACGGCAAAACTACCTATGATGACTGAATTATGCAACGGATTTGATACATTTAGCCTGCACCTCCGTAATTTTGCTGTAATCATTGCAATCAAAATACTGTAAATATTTGATTCTGCTAACGCATGACCGCGCCAAACAACAGCAATGCAAGACCCTTTTCGTGCGTGACAGATCCCTAATCATTCAAAATGGGGTAATCGTTTGGTGAAGTGAAGAACGAAAAAGATAATGTTGTACAGTGTATGGTGTTTCCGGCAAGTGGTGGCTAATTTTTATCAAGAAGGCCGGAGCCGTCCTGCGGAAGCAGAAAAATTAATAAAGGAAAACTATGCAATTAGGAAAATTTACCATAACTGCTTTAGAAACTTGCCGCTTTGGTTTGGATGGTGGCGCAATGTTTGGCGTGGTGCCAAAAAATTTATGGAGTAAGGCGTATCATCCCGGTGATGAACAGAACCGGATTGATATGGCTGCAAGAGTATTATTAGTAGAGTGGGAGAATAAGAAAGTATTGGTGGATACCGGTAACGGAAATAAGATGAATGAGAAGTTGAAGAATATCTACAAGATTGATAATTCGTTATTCTCATTGGATAAGGCATTGAGCGAAAGAAATCTTAACCCCAACGATATAACCGATATTATTCTAACGCATTTACATTTCGACCACGCAGGTGGCACAACACAATTTGCAGGAAATGATGTTGTGCCTGTGTTTCCAAACGCAAAGTGTTATGTACAAAAGGAACAACTTGCGTGGGCACGCAACGCATCGGAAAAAGATCGAGCATCGTTTATGGCAGAAAACTACGAGCCACTTGTTGCCAACGGAATGCTTGAATTGTTGGATGGCGATGGAGAGGTGTTCCCCGGAATATCTGTTCATCCAATTTACGGTCACACCAAGGCCATGCAGATGATAAAGATTACCGACGAAGGGCAATCGTTGTTGTTCCCGGCCGATTTAATGCCAACCCATGCACATGTGCCTGTTCCGTATGTTATGGGGTATGATAATTTCCCTTTAACAACTATGGAGGAAAAAAAGAAGTGGCTACCCATTGCCGCCGAAGAACGTTGGATAATTTGTTTTGAACATGATGCATTTGTTGAAGCTGGAATAGTAACTGCCGGAGAAAAAGGATTTTCGGTAACAGAGAAAGTGACGTTATAATGAACGAAGATGCAGCTGCTATTATGATTAATGGTAAAGAATACAAACCTGTTTGTGCTTCGTCGGATGTGTTTCATAAAAAAGGTATGTGTGTTGAAGTTGATGAGTTTACCTCGCTTGCGTTATTTAGAATAGATAATGTTTGTTATGCAGTAACAAATGTGTGTCCACATCAGCACCAACCTGTAATTAGTGTAGGCGTATTAGAAGGCAAGAATATAACATGCCCAATGCACGGCTGGCAATTTGATATAACTACGGGAGTTCCATCGGAAGGAAATAAAGGCACGGCAACTTTGCAAACATTTCCGGTGGTTGAGCGAGATGGTGTTGTGTATGTACACATTGGTACACCAAAGATTCCCAAATGGATGATGGATTAATGACTACGGCGCATTTCCATACTCAAGATGCTAAACAAGCACTCCAACACAAAGCAAAAGAACTTGGATTCTGTGAAATTAGTTTTGCAAAAGCAGAACCATTGCAAACTGAAGCGAAACAAATGCAAGAGTGGTTGAATGCGGGACATCACGGTACAATGGGGTATCTTGAACGAAATATGGATAAGCGAGAAGATGTACGCTTGTTATTGCCATCTGCACAAACTGTGATTGTTGTTGCATATAATTATTACACACCTGTTCAACACGAGAGTAATACTGGGAAAATATCGCGATATGCTTGGGGTGATGATTATCACGAGGTTATTCCTCCTAAACTTGATGAACTCATTAATATGATACGTGCATTGTATCCCGAGAGTGAATCGAGACGATTTGTAGATACTGCCCCTGTTATGGAAAAGCAATGGGCTGTACGGGCAGGAATTGGTTGGCAGGGAAAACACAGCAATATTATTTCGCGTAATCATGGCTCGTATTTCTTTTTAGGTGTTATCCTGACCAGTGTTGAATTTGAAGTGGATAACCCGATAGATGATTATTGCGGTACATGTACAGCTTGTATTGATGCGTGCCCTACGCAAGCAATTATACAACCTCATGTTGTTGATGGAACTAAGTGCATATCGTATTGGACAATTGAGGCAAAACCTGATGTTGAGTTCCCGTTAGAGATTGTACAACATTTAGACGGTTGGGCATTTGGTTGCGATGTTTGCCAAGATGTTTGCCCGTGGAATCGGTTTAAGAAACCAACGCAGGAAGTACGCTTTCTACCAAGGAATGAAGAGACAACCCTAAATATTAGCGCTATTGAGAACATGCAACAGGAAGAGTTTAGCACAAGGTTTAGAAAGAGTCCCATAAAAAGAACAAAACTTGCTGGTTTACTGCGCAACATAAAGTATCTGAAAAACGATGAGTAATGGAATGTTATTGAACAGCAATTAGTTCTTCCTCAAGTTCCATTCGTAAGGTTATATCCTTTAACTGACTATACCGCTGAATTGAGTAAGGAATCGTATCCAAACCCGATGCAAACTTTAAAATGTAATTGTAGATACCAAGCAAACTTCCGGCTAATAGGTTTTCTCCCGCTAAGTCGGTGGCCATCATCAATGAGTAGGTAATTACTACCAACACCATCAATTCCATAAACCCAAAGTTCCATGCTTCTTGGTCGGAGATGCAAATCTGTGATGTACGTAATTGCTGATAGTAACGTTGTATTTGATTAGGGTCGCCTGTAGCAATTACATCAACCTGTTCTTCTAATTGGTCGTTTTTAATACGGTTGAGTTTCTTCATTTTCTTACCGTAAAAGTAGCTTACCGCCATAACTGGAATCATGATTAACAAACAGATTCCTACTACCTGACGTTCGTAGAAATAGAGGAGGATTAACGAGCCAATAAGATTATACGCTGCTTCGATAACATAGCGTAAATCATATTCTAAAAAGTCAACAAACTCTCGTGCAAGTGTAGAGTGTGCGCTAAGTTTGGAAACTTCCGAAGCATCGAACTTCCTAGAGAGTAATCGGGTTACTATTGTTGTATAAATAGAAGTGTACGTACGGGTATCATACATGTGCCGTATTGAACCAATAATCAACCACGCCAAATGGGTTGATGCAAGTACTATCAATCCTTTGTACGAGCCCTCAAAAATGTCATCCATCGCCTTACCAAGAAAGTACGGGCGAAGTAGGGTTCCAAGCATTTCCAACCCAAATAACGTATATGTTATAATGAGCTGAAACTTATGCTTTAGAAAGACTGATTTGAGTGATGTAAATCTGGACATTTGATTTTTAATACCACATCAGTGATAACCGCTGTTTGTAGCTGTAGAGTTCTCTCCGGCAGTAGAAGGTTTAATTGGAATGAAACACAGATTGCCGTCTGCGTTAGCAAAAACTCCCATAAAATTTAATCTATGGGAGTTTCTGTATGTTGAATTTAGTAGTTGTCGATTTGAGCCCGTTGCAATCCGCCGCTGTAATCTATGTACACTGTTTTCCATTCGGTAAAGATGTCGAATACCGTCCAGCCACCTTCGCGGTGACCGTTTCCAGTTCCTTTAATTCCGCCAAAAGGCATGTGCGCTTCTGCACCAATGGTTGGGGCGTTAATATATGTTATGCCTGCTTCGATTGAACGAATAGCAGAGAAAGCCAGATTAACATCGCTTGTGTAAATAGAGGAGGAAAGACCGTACTCACAATCGTTTGCAAGTTCAATTGCATGACTGTACGAGTTTGCCTTAGATACCGATAACACCGGACCAAATATCTCTTCTTTAAAGATGCGCATATCGTTGGTGACATCGGCAAATACAGTTGGTTGAATAAAGTTTCCATGTTCAACATCTGCGCCTTCTGCCTTTGCACCACCGGTAACTAAACGTGCGCCTTGTTCTTTACCTATTTCAATATACCCTAAGATTTTTTCGTATTGTTTTTTGTTGATTACCGGACCAACCTGCGTTGAATCTTCCAGTCCCGCACCAAGTTTTAAGGCAATAGTTTTTTCAGTTAACTTTTGTAAAAAGATATCGTACACATCTTTATGAACAATTGCGCGGGATGTTGCTGTGCAACGCTGACCTGTTGTACCAAACGCACCCCATAACACACCTTCTATTGCTAAATCTATATCTGCGTCGTTCATAATAATCACAGCGTTTTTTCCGCCCATTTCAAGCGACACTTTTTTGTTTAACGCTCCGCAACGCTCTGCAATTTTTTTACCTGTTACGGTGGAACCTGTAAATCCAATTAGCTTAACATCGGGATGCTCAACAATTGCAGAGCCTGTTTCACCCAGACCATGAATGACATTAAACACACCTTTAGGAACTCCGGCTTCTTCTAATATCTCAGCAAAAATATTTGCCGACATTGGCGAATCTTCCGATGGTTTCCAAACAATGGTATTTCCGCAAGCAAGTGCCGGTAAAATTTTCCAGGATGGTACAGCAATAGGGAAGTTCCATGCAGTAATAATACCACACACACCAATTGGCATTCTGAACGAAAGATTCATTTTGTTAGGCATTTCGCTAGGGGCTGTGTAACCAAACAATCTGCGGGTTTCGGTTGCAGAATAATACGCGGTATCAATTGCTTCCTGTATATCACCTTTAGTTTCAAAAACTGGTTTACCCATTTCGCGCGTCATCACTCTTGCCAATTCGTCTTTTCTACGGTTGAAAATATCACCCGCCACACGTAAAATATCTCCACGTTTCGGGGCAGGCATTGCGCTCCAAACTTTATATGCCGTTGAAGCTGCCTCAATAGCTTTTGCAACATCAGCATTGCCGGATTTAGGAAATGTGCCAATAATATCGCGGGAATCCGCCGGATTTACATTCTCAAATGTTTCTCCACTGGCCGATTCCGTCCATTCTCCATTCACATAATTCTTAAAATTGCTCATAGTTTTAATCTTAGTTAATGAAACAGTCCACAAAGATACAATGGGTTTATCTTAAGAAATATGAGATTATTTTCTATGCTAAGCCGTTCCAAACGTCTGTTTTCAAAAAAACTCAAGCGCGGTTTCAGAATCGTACACGTAATCCACAGGGTAATCGTGGATATATTTTTCATGCGTACAAATCAATGAAAACGTATTTTTGTGCGCAGCATAAAATAACCCTCACTCAACATGACATCAATAGATTTAACCGAATTGCCCGGTCAGTCAACGCTATTTGTTGACTTTATTAACGGACAAGAGTCAATTCGTGAACGATTTACTTCTTCATCAACAGAAGGAAATATCTCTGCACCACGGCAAGATGTGGCAGACGTAATTCTCAAATCCATGCATAACGTAGAGTTATCAATGGAGCAAGAATCAAATCTGGAAAAGTTTCGTAAGAATGCACTAACCATTGTTACCGGACAGCAAGTTGGTTTTCTGGGCGGTCCGCTCTATACATTATACAAAATTCAAACAGCCATAACTATTGCAGAACAACTCACAAACAAAGGCAGAACTGCCGTACCTGTGTTTTGGGTAGAGGATAACGACCACGATGCTAAAGAAGCCGCAAAAGCAAGCATCCCAACAAAAGAATTCGGATGCTTTGATACTCAAGCCGCAAGCAATATAGATGCATTGCTAAGAATTCCCGTAAGCGACTGGCAGTTTGGAAATGACATAGTGAACATCATTAACAACATAGCTGAGATATTACCGGAAGCAGCACATAAAACCGATACGGTTACATTTCTAAATAACATCTACAAACAAGGTACAACCTGGAGCGATGCCTTTATACAGTTTGTTCACACAATATTCGCAGAGTCCGGGTTGTTGATAATCAGAGCATCAACAGCACGTTTGCATGGGTTAATGAAACCAATCGTACAATTTGAAATGCAAAACAAAGGATTGCTAGAGCAAAGTGTTGTTAAAGCCAATGATTCACTATCAACAAAAGGGTATCATACACAAGCTAAACCTTCACATATCAATTTGTTCCTGCATAATGAATCAGGTAGGCATAAAATTAACAATATACACGGTGATGCTGGCAATTATGCCGTAGGACCTTTGTTATATGCAACACAGGAATTATCCAGACTTGTTGATTCCGCACCGGAACGTTTTTCACCTAGTGTGTTGTTACGTCCGTTAATACAAGATTATATCCTTTCTTCTCACATGTACATTGCAGGCCCGGGTGAGGTTGGATACCTGTCTCAGTTAAAAGAGGCATATCAGGCCTTTCATATATCAATGCCTGTTATTCAACAGAGGAGTAGTGCAACATTGTTACCTAAGCGTATTCTCCGCTTTTTAGAAAAACAACAGTTGTCGTATTCCTACTTTTTTCAACCGTGGGCAGAAGTTGAAAAGAAAACATTGGCAACATTAAGCGGTCAGGAGGTTCTAGAAAATATAAATGCCTCTCAACAAACAATACACAAAATCTTTGATGAAGTTAAGAAAAGCGTAAAAACGATTGATGCCACGTTAGAACCAACAGTTGGTTCTGCAGAGCGTGCATTAGAAAAAGAATTTGAGACGATGAGTAAGAAAGTGAACGCCGCTATAAAACGCCGTTCAGAACAAATATTTAGCAAATTTCGTGAAACAAGTACGTTTATTTTTCCAAATGCCGGACTTCAGGAACGGCAGTTATCGCCGATATTCGTGTTATGCGAGGTGGGTTTTGATGGTTTGCGACAGTTACTGAAAAACATTGCAATACAACAAAACACCAAACATCATATCGTCGAGATTTCGGGCGAACAATAAACTTGGCACAATCATTGCCAAACTTGAAAGAAAAATGGAATTTACTGTATAACAAATTTACATTTATCAGCTGTTCAGGAGGAACGCATGGAAAAACCTTATGTATTGGTTGTAGATGACAACCGAATCACAACAAAACTTCTTCGCCGTTATTTAGAGGCACACGGATTTGAAGCATCAGAGGCATATGATGGTATTGAGTGCTTAGAAAAAGTTGCACAACGTCAACCAGATACCATTGTGCTTGATGTAATGATGCCTCGCATGGACGGATATGAAACCGTGCGACGTCTTCGTGAAAATCCTGATACAGCAAAAGTTCCGGTAGTTATTGTAACAGCATTAAACGATGTTGCAAATCAATTGAAAGCAATTGAATCCGGAGCAGATGACTTCTTAAGCAAACCAATCGAAGAAAAATTACTGATTGCAAAAGTTAAACTATTAACTACACTTAACTTGCAACGCACTCGTGCAGAACAATTAGCAAAACAGTTAGAAAACGCATAAGCAATATTAGATGGTAGTTACCAAAACCGTTGTGTTGTATAACACAGCGGTTTTTGTGTTTCATACAAGGGGAATTTGTATTTTGTAACCCAAATCATAAAACAAGTTTCTATAACAAGGAAAGTTTTATTCACATATTAAAGGTTGGCTATGAAACGTCTGACTCTGCTTGCAGTTTTTGCAGTATTTATAACATTAAATGGTTGCTCACAATTGCAATCAATTAAAAGTGCTTTAACAGACTTACAGCGTCTTCAGTTCAAATTAAATAATGTAAATGGATTCCGTTTGGCAGGGATTGATATTACAAATAAATCATCGGTTAGTGATTTCAGCATGATGGATGGCTTAAACGCATTAAATGCTTACCGTTCCAATAAACTCCCGGCGGAATTTATCCTAAATCTCGATGTTAAAAATCCTAATGATGGTTCAAATGGTTCACGTAATGTACCTGCAACTCTAACAGGATTGGAATTCCGCATGCTTATAGATAATCAACCAACAATAACGGGTAACATTGCTAAAGAGTTTACTATTCCTGCAGGTGGAAATGCAACAACAGTTCCTATTTCCATAAGTCTTGATTTGTATGAGTTCTTTGGTAAACAGGGATATGAAAAGTTAGCAGATTTAGCATTTGCAATTGGTGGCAAAAACGGTAGTGCAAGCCGTATTACACTTGATGCCAAACCAACCGTAAAAACCAGTTTAGGTGCTATCACATATCCCGGAAGAATTAACATAGTAGATAAATCATTTACAAACTAAGGTCATTTGCTATCGCAGGACGGCACCAACCGTCGCCAAATAAACAATCATGCAATGCCGATAGAAACATCAATTTTAACAAGTAGTACCATTAGGAGTTGATATGACAGAAAGAAAGATGATTGTTTTGATATATGCTATATCGTTAGCAATATCAATCTATGGATTTATTATAGACAGTGATCCACGTGTTCCAAACGTATTCACAAATGTGTTTGAAATACTCATGATGTCGTTTGTGGTTTGTGTACCATTATTGAGTATATCTTTTATTGCCTTATTTGCTTTCAGAGCATTTAGAAAAAGAACTGTTAGCGTGTAATCTATATCTATGGACTTTCAACCAATTGAAATAGGATTTATCATTCTCGGATTATGTATCTCCGGTTTATCTACATTGATAAGCGCGGTGATTGCATCCATTAGTTCAGGTAGATTGGAAGAAATAGAACAGAGTGATTCTACAACAGCAACACGGTTGTTTGATGCTAAGCAATATCGTTCTAGGGCAGAACATTCTTTAACCTTCACCGACTTCACCGGGATTATTCTTGCTGCAGTGTTTGCAGGTCATGTTTCGGTGTATTACGAAGGCTCATGGTTAGTTACCTTGTATGCTTCGTTACTGCTATTTGCGTTTATTCTATTGTTTAAAGCGTTACTACAAGGAATAGGGGATAGATATGCAAATCAGTTAGCGATATTTTCCTCGGCAATGTTAGGAGTGATTGTTCCTGTAACAAAACCATTTGTACTATTAATGCAGTGGTTTACAAGTATTCTTGCCAGCGAGCAAACAGCTGAAGAAGTCCGCGAAGAGATGGAAGACGAGATTACAGCAATTATGGATGAAGCTGTTGAAGAAGGTACTCTTGACGCTGACGAATACCGAATCCTAACCAACATCATGCAGTTTAGCGAGGTGACTGTTGAAGATGTAATGACACCCCGTAATGTGGTGTTTAGTGTTCCTTCTTCAAAAACGATAGGCGAAGTTGTATCAATGCACGAACTCATGATGTATTCCAGATTTCCGATATGGGAAGAGGAGTCGTTAGATAGTGTAATTGGATATGTTATGACAAAAGATGTACTTCGTGCTGCATTAAATGGAAAATCTGAGAATACAATCAAGACCATTCTGCGTGAAGTGTACTTCATACCGGAGAATGTACAGCTTGATAAAGCTTTAGAAGAATTCTTGCAACGCAGACAACACATGTTTGTGGTTGTAGATGAATACGGAGGAGTTGAAGGGTTGATTACTATGGAGGATGTTGTTGAAACTATTTTGGGTGCTGAAATTGTTGATGAAGCTGATAGAATAGTTGATATGCGTCAGCTTGCAAAACACCGCCGCGATAAACGTATTGCTGCTAACATTGTAGTGCGAGATGAATCTCCCGAAGTGTAAACGATTAATACTTTGAAACGCAAAACATACTGTCCCGCATTAGGAGGAACGATAGTAATAAGGTCATTTGGTGCGGTTTGCGAAGCAGAAATATTAAAGCGACTTGAAAAATACTTCAGGTCGCTTTTTTATTATCGTTGTATTACAAATTTTTTCGTGATTGTTTGTTGTTCATCTATAAATTGAAGTATGTAAACACCATTTGTATACCTGCTACAATCTATGCGGACTGTACTTGAATTGATTTCAGGGTTTATTGTTGAAATCACTTCACCGGTTATGGATGAAATTCTGATAGCAGAATGTTCGTTTGCTTCCGGGTACTCGAGTGTGATAGAATTATCTGCGGGATTGGGAAAGATGTCTACAGTTTCTACAATCGTGGCTTCTTCTTGTACCGGTGTTGCGTTTAATTTTTGTTCTACTGCATACCACAAACATTTTGTTTGAGATTGGTTTAGGGTAAAACGGAACTTGTTGTTGGTACCTTTTTGAGCTACAATTGGAGTACCTGTAATTTCTCCTTGAGCATTAAGAGGATAGACTATAAGAGTATCGAAAGTGCTTGTTACGGTGAAGCGTGCTGTTAATGCTTCCAACTCCGTGTATTCATTTCCCCAGCTTTTCCATAGTGAAGAATCGCCTTCCCAAATTGCACCATGATTTTGTATTCTGGATGATGTAAAAGTGAGGAATGATTTAGCTGATTGATTAATGTTGATTGTATCTAAACTAACCCAGGATAGAGCACCATAGACAGTGTTGTCAGTTTTCTCAATTGAGATTGTTGAATCGAACGAAATGATACCTTTATTGAGCTTCCCTGTGATTGACATAAAACGACCGGTGTTTGCTTTTACCCAACCGTCAACCTGATTCCATTGTATTTGCTTTGTGTCGGTGGTGATATTGCTCATATCCAAACCATTTACATCAGTAAACTCCGGGATTTCATTCTGAGGTAAAAACGTTTGTACTTTAGCATCCAAAGAATCTATTTCTGTTCTTCTGAAGTAAGGAATTCTATTATCGCAACTCTGTGGTAGAAAGTATGCACTGGTTTGCCATGCCGGGTTCTTTGCCAGATACGATGAATAGTTAAAGGGGAGTGATGTTGTACCCGGTTGTACAAAGCCTTGTTGTAGAGCATACGTTATAGCCGGAAGTTGAGAATGTATGTTATATTGACCTTTAACTTCCCACCATCCTAAACGAGTAATGTTTGCTGAGTCCATCTTATTAATATCACTACACCACTCGCCAAAGAAAATTCCATCCCAATCTTGAAAAGAAGAATATATTGGCATCATAGTAGTTAACTCGAGATTATTGGAAGATGGGTAAATCTGATACATATTGTTAACGATGTATGGTTTACCTTTTTGTTTGCCTAAAGCTAGTGAAGCTAATTGTGCTCCGTAAGGACTTTCTGCCATAGGATACCTATACATTTGCCAAGGTTTTCCATCTTCAAATGAGTTCAAGAAATATCCCCAATACCCTGTGGCACAAGTATAATCTGCGTTTTTGTTCGTTACAACATCGCTTAAAGAATTAGTGATACCGTTGCCGGAAAGCATAATCTGCGATTTTAAGGTATCTCGGAATAGTTGGAAAATAGATTGGTAATAACTTGACGTAATCTCCTGAATAAACTCCAAAGCAGACTCTGTACGTTTATTGCTTACTGTGTTTCTTCCCCATAAAGCTGATACATTATTCGTTACCAAAGATTCTCCGGGTAGCAACGTAGTAGGAGCTTCCTCGGTAAACGAAACATTATCCAAATACACATCACCCATAGAACCGCCTAAACCAAAAATTAGCAAGGCAGTGGGGTATGTTGTATTGGCAACAAATGTAAATGAGTACTGTTTCCAAGCACTTGTTATAGTATCTGTAACATTTATTCCAAAGGGGTCATAGGGTGTATTGTCGCGCACTAATAAAATTGATAATGGCCGCTTTACTTGTTGAGTTGTTGTTTTTGCCCAGAAAGTGATTTTATATTGTCTTCCCTGAATAATATTACATTGTCCTTGTCGTAACTGAAGTTCGTAAGGATAAGACCCTGATGTTTGTATTCGTACTCTTGCTGACTGCGATCCTTCAACTTTATCGCCATCGCTATAAGCAAGTACTGCCGAAGTTGTAGAACCTACACTCAAAGTCCAAGGGCTGGAGAAGGCATCTTCAAACCCAGGATCGCGTAGAATATTGTTAGAGTTGATGGTACCATTACTCCAAGCTAATTTTAGTGTTGCATCATTAGAATACTTCTTCTTTAACCAAGAGTTAAAGAGAGTATCGAATAACATTCTGTGTGAATAACAGAAAAGGGGTGTTGAACCATTTTGAAAATTTCTTGACCAATATGTTGCAAGTGAATTTTCGTCGGTTATGTTAATAAGTGCAATCGTGGGGTCGTCTTTATATGCAACTTTTGAAAATTGATTAACATGTTGCATGATATTCTTTATAAACTTACGCTGAGCGTTCTGATACGAAGGATGAAACGATTGTAGTGCTAACACATTCCATGAGTAATTAATAGAGTCATATTTCCATACGCCATCACGTTGACGGGGGGTAAAAGCATTGAAGTTAAGAAAGACGTAAACACCATGTTGTTGCAGTTGATATATAAACCAATCTAACTTTTTGATATTATCGTTATTAAATACAGTATCAGTTGTTGAGGCTTGCCACGGTAATAAGTATCCCCAAGTGGCGGTTACATCCCACCCACGGAAACGGACTGCATTAATACCCAAATCCTGAAAACGTCTTGCAATACGAATGGCTTGGGCACTATCCGGATAACATGCAGAATACGAAAGTAATGAACCAAGTAAACGGATACGTTCACCCTTTTGGTTTACAAAATGACCATTCTTACTAACAATTCTATCATCCTTACCAATAACATGTGTATTCCTTTTAGGAAACCATCTGGTGTTAATGGTATCGGTTAGTGGTTGCGTGTATTTAAATGGGTTCAAAAATGGCTGTGCATACAATGCACTGGAAAATAAACTCGCAAATACTACTATGTTTAGAATTGATTTCATAGTTTGTTATCGTAATATGAGAACTTTTTGTGTTTGTACAGTATTGTTGGATTCTGCTATAACTGTATATAATCCGTTAGATAAATCTGTAACAGGTATTCTTTGTAATATTGATTGAGATGAAGCAATACCTTCCCATAATGTTTTTTGATTACCAGTTACATCTACTATGGATATTCTTAGATAACCACTTGACGGTGCATCACATTCAAATCGTAGCTCATCACTAATAATGTTTGGACTAATCTGATGGAGTGTAAAAGTATTTGATGTGTTGGCAGATTCTTCAACTCCGGTTGGATCGTATTTGATAAACTTAAATATATACCACAAGGCCTTTGTTTGCGACTGATCAAGAGTAGAGCGCAGCCTGTTTGAAGACTTTGAAATAAATTGTCGTTGGCTTGCTATAGCTCGACCAAGTGAATCTAACGGAACAACTAGCAGTGAGTCAAATTCATTCTTAAATGTAAACCCAACATTCATAGGTTCAATTTGCATTTGCGCCGTACCCCAATTAGAAAATATAGTTGAATCACCGCCCCAAACTGCTCCGGCATTTCCTGCTCTGCTGTTTATTGTGACTAGATACGTGCTGCTCCATTTATCTGTTGTGTCCGGTTGATGTAACATCGTAAAAGTACCGTACAGCCCGTTATCTTTTCTTTCGATGATAACTGAATCATTTCTGAATGAGACAATTTTATTTCGCAATACTCCATTAGCACAAAGATATTCCGGCGACTGGATTTTGAATAAGGTATCATCCGCGTTCCAAAGGAGTTCTTCTGTATCTGTGTTTAAGTTTTTTGTATCTACTACACCATTGGGATCTGCTAAGGCAGGTATCTCAAGATGAGGTCGAAAAGATTGTAATGAAGCATTGAATGAATCAATTTCAATTCTTCTAAACAATAAGATACGCTGGTCAGTTGTTGCTTCCAGAAAATAACCACCACCGCCTACTTGTGCAAAACCTGGGAACTGTAATGATTCTATAGTCTGATGAAGTGGTAATACTGTATTGGCTGGTTTGATTTTACCGTAAACAAAGGCATCCGCTGTTGTTGGAATAAGTGAAAGTAAACCGGGGTTCCCACAAATCTCATTGTGAGCATTTTTCGCCACAAAGTTAGTTGTCATTGTTGGTTTTGTGTTAGCCCAGTAGGTGAGATATAATGCATCCACATCCTGATACGCTGCATACGCAGGTACTTGTGTAACCATTTCATTAATATTTGCCATAGGGAATGGTTGTCCATAGCTACTCAAAACCATTGGTTTGTCTTTAACCTTTGTACGAGCAAAGATGAACAGGTTTCCACCGTTCTTGTTCGATACTTGAGCATCATTAGCAATATACCATACTGTATCCGGTAAAGCTGTACTGGTTCTTCTACGGAAATCCCACGATGAGGCTACATTCGTATAATCCATTTTACTCATATGATACACATCATTTACTAAGCTAACCTGATTTCCACACGAAAGTAATGCTTTACATTTAAGGGTATCTTTTATTAACCGTACAAAGCGTTGGTTGTAGTTGTCAACAAGGTTGAAATAGAACTCATTCAAATCGCGCCAGCGTTTATGCGGTGTGCGAGTCATTTCCGAGTAGAGCAATCTGCGTAGCGAGAAACTGCTTACATTATCGTTTGCAACAAATGGTGATTCCGGAACTGCATTGATACGCACATCATCAAGCCAAACATTGCCGTACATTGCTCCCATTTGTACATAGAAAAACGATGGACCGTTTACACTCGATCTGAATGTATAAGTATATTCTTTCCATTGTGTAGTCAAGGTATCGCGGAATGCAAAGTTTGCAATCGAAAAAGTAACAAGTCGCTTAGTTGTATCTGTTCTTGCCCAGAGTTTTATCTGATACATTGCATACCGTTGTAATGTAGGTAATGAATTATAAAAGCGTAAACTGCTTATGGCTGTTCCGGGATTTTGAATGGCGATATTCATTGAATATTGACCTTCTTTTTTATCATTTTTATCGGGAATAGTAATTGCACGAGCACCGCCGGTAAAAGTAGAAAACGTCCAAGAATTATCAAACAAATCCTCAAAACCATTATTCTTTGTAATTACGTTGTTTTGATTAGTAGGTGTATTTGTCCATGCAGCCCTGATACCTGCTTCATCTTTGTATTTTACTAAACACCATTGGGTAAATAATGTATCAAGCTTCCGCGAATAATTATAACAGATTGTATTATTTCCGTTTTGATACGGACGGTTTAGGTTGTTATTAATCCAATGTGTGTAAATGGAATTGTTCTCATCTAATTCAAGGAATGCCACCGCAGATTCATCTTTATAGCGTGTTCGTGTAAACGGATTAAAGTGCATCAATAAATCGTTTACATATTTAGCAATCAAATCGCGGTACGCTGGTTCTATGTAATTCACTGCTCTGCCGGAACTGCCTATCGAATCCCAACGTGCAATACCATCGTTTCTTCTGGCCATTCTAACGGAGCGCAATACCAGATTGACATATATACCGTTCTTTTTTAATTGGTATATAAACCAATCAAACTTGCGTAAGCGGGTAGTATCAAAACCAATACTGGTTTGTGTTGAAGCATTCGGAAGTATTGAAGCCGCATCATAGTTTGTGTAATCAAACTGCGAAAACTTCACTGCATTAAATCCCAGACTGTGTAAGCGTTCTGCAACTTGTATTGCTGCTGCACTGTCCGGAAAACAAGCTTCACCAATCATGATTGTACCAAAGAAACGGGCACGATTACCATTAGGTAAGGTAAAGTGACCGTTGTTTATGGTTATGTAACCATCTTCACCAGCCGGGCGTGATTCTTTTGCAGTTGGAAGGTATGCAGAATCAAGTGCCTTGTAGGCATTCAAAGAATAGTTAAAAGGATTTTGCAAGGGTTGGCTAAAAGCAAACGAAACACAAAGTACACTTGCTATAAAGTATGGTATGCAATAACGAACCATTGTTTCCCCGGTTAAAGGTTCTTAAAATCAGTAGAACGAATTTACGGAGCAACCGCATGGAAATCAATAGCTATTATTAGCGTTCTGTGGTTACACGTAAGATAGGAAAGTATAGATACGAACTAAATATTGTGTTTTTGCTATCGCAAACCGCACCAAACCTAGGTGTATTCACACCCAGCCACTTGCGGGACAGAATCTCGTACTATTAACAACCTAAACGATGAACGTACATAACATGGGTACCGTTCTGCCCGGCAATATGAATGTTGTTTGGTGGTAGCGATTAGGTGCCGCGTAACAAAGATAATTATTATGCAAACAAGTCCATTGTATGCTTAGCAATTCTGAGAAGTTTCTCATCTTCAAACTCTGCGGCTTGAAGTTGCATACCCAGCGGCATTGAGTTGGCACCGTTCCCAACCGGAATACTAATAGCCGGAATTCCTGCCAAGTTAGCCGAGACGGTGTACAAGTCGCTTAGAACTATTAACAACCTAAACGATGAACGTACATAACATGGGTACCGTTCTGCCCGGCAATATGAATGTTGTTTGGTGGTAGCGATTAGGTGCCGCGTAACAAAGATAATTATTATGCAAACAAGTCCATTGTATGCTTAGCAATTCTGAGAAGTTTCTCATCTTCAAACTCTGCGGCTTGAAGTTGCATACCCAGCGGCATTGAGTTGGCACCGTTCCCAACCGGAATACTAATAGCCGGAATTCCTGCCAAGTTAGCCGAGACGGTGTACAAGTCGCTTAGATACATGGATACAGGGTCTTTGGATTTCTCGCCGAACTTAAATGCTGTTGATGGAGTGGTTGGCAAAAAGAGAACATCGCATGCAGCAAAAATCTCTTTGTAACCGTTGTGAACTAATCTTCGTGCCTGCTGACCTTTTTTATAATACGCGTCATAATATCCACTGGAAAGCACATACGTACCAAGCATGATGCGGCGTTTAACTTCAGGACCAAACCCTAACGAGCGAGTTGATGTAAAAACGTCCATACCTTCATTCTCTGGTCCACGGAAACCGTAACGAATCCCATCAAACCGTGAAAGGTTTGCAGATGCCTCGGCGGTTGCAAGAATATAATACGTAGGAATCCACGCTGACTTACCGGGGATTTCAACCGTTGTTATGGAATATCCGGACGTTCTTAGTTTTTGTATACAATTGTGGTATGCTGAGATTACATCTTCGTTACAACCTTCTAACATTTCATCGGGCAATACACCTACGGTAACATTGTCGTCGTGGTGATGTAATGCGTAAAAAGATTGAGTTGGTGGCAGATTAGCTGTTGTTGAATCAAGCGGGTCATGACCGCTCATAGTATCCAACAAAAGGGCAGTATCTTCAATTGAATTTGCAAATGGTCCAATCTGGTCTAACGAGGAAGCAAATGCAACAAGTCCGTAACGTGAGATTCTTCCATACGTTGGTTTGAATCCTATGATTCCACAGAAAGCAGCAGGTTGACGAATTGAACCGCCTGTATCCGAACCTAACGATGTATGTGCTAAACCACCGGCAACAGCAACAGCAGAACCACCGGATGAACCTCCGGGAACATACTCGTTGTTTATTGGGTGTAATACATTTCCGTATGCTGAGTTCTCGTTGGAAGAACCCATTGCAAACTCATCGCAATTTGTTTTACCAATAATTATTCCGCCGGCATTTCTGATTCGTTCAATCACCGTTGCATTGTACACCGGCTTGAAGTTCTGCAACATTTTAGAACCACAGGTTGTTGTTAAACCTTTAGTTGATATGTTGTCTTTGATTGCAACTACCATACCTTCTAACGGTCGGGGAGTATCATCCTTAAACCGAACATCCGCTTCTTTTGCAGATTGACGTGCATCATCGGTATTAACAGTCAAAAAAGCATTTAAATCTGAACGTTGCTCTATGGATTGTAAATAATATTCAACTGCAAGCTCGCACGTTGTTTGATTTTGCT
Organism: Bacteroidota bacterium; assembly: GCA_019695345.1. Taxonomy (GTDB): domain Bacteria; phylum Bacteroidota; class Ignavibacteria; order Kapaibacteriales; family NICIL-2; genus JAIBAE01. The sequence goes on from JAIBAE010000010.1 coordinate 28,194, forward strand.
GAACGTTTTGTCTGAATAGAGAATACGATGTCATGGTAGAATAAAAGTAATAGTTACAGTCTGCAAAGATAGCAAGCGGAGAGTTGACTACTAAAGTAAACTTGAAATGTGTTACCGCGAAATAGTGCCTTCAGCTGGTTTAATTGAAACTGGGGGAGGCATTTCAGGTTCCGGTGGTTGAGGTAACTCATCGGTACTCTGTTGTTCAACCTCGGGAGGTTGTTGGTTAATAGACGTTTCTACGTCCAAAGCCACTTCGGGTTCAGGTAACTGAGGGGTAACAGACGTACTGTTGTATTGTTGTTCAACAGCTGACAACGTTTGTGTTGCAGAGGAAGAAATCTCGGTTACTTCTTTAGAAACAGATTGAACTTCGCTTTCTACTTGTGTAGAAATATCGCGGATATGCTGTGTGAATTCATCTTGTGCTTCGCGGAATTTTCGCACACCTTTCCCAATCATCTGTGCTACCTCCGGTATTTTTTTAGGACCGAACAGCAACAAGACGGCGAAAATTATAAGCATTAGTTCGCCACCGCCAACATCAAACATTAATTCACCTGCGTTATAAAAGAATCACTACAAGATTATGATTTACTTTCTTCTTTCTTTTCATCTGTTCCGTTAGCAGCCTGCTTGAATTCTTTAATACCGGAACCTAACCCTTTCATTAACTCAGGTATTTTTTTACCACCAAACAAAAGGGTGATAATTAAAAGCACAACTAAAATTTCTGTAAATCCAATGGATGGCATATAAACTCCTAAAAATGATTTTTCAGATGTAATGACACAAACTATTAACTTATGTTACGCATGCACACTTTGCAACGCATGAACAAGAGATTGAAATACGCCAACACCGTCGGTTGATCCAAGTAAGGGATCGCAAACACGTTCCGGGTGTGGCATCATACCAAACACATTACCGGACTTATTGATGATACCGGCAATATTGTTGATTGAACCATTTGGATTTGATGAATCAGTTAACAAGCCGTTTGTTTCGCTATAACGAAATACAACCTGATTGTTACCTTCAAGTTCTTTAATGGTATTTGCGTCGGCAAAGTAGTTTCCTTCACCGTGGGCAATGGGAACTCCAAGTATCGAACCAAGTTCGTACGACGAACTAAAAGCGGTTTGGTTGTTAACTGTTTTAAGATAAACGGTTTTGCAATTAAACAGCTGGTTGATATTCCTTGCTAATGCTCCGGGTAATAATCCGGCTTCAGTTAACACTTGGAAGCCATTGCAAATACCAACAACATATCCGCCTCGGTTAGCAAAAGCTATAACTTCTTTCATGATTGGTGAGAAACGAGCAATTGCACCGCTACGTAAATAATCACCATAGGAAAAGCCACCGGGTAAGATGACGCAATCAATATCTGCCGGTATTGCTGTTTCCTTATGCCAAAGAAATCTAGATTCTGCATCTACAGCATGAGAAGTTGCATAAAGTGCGTCGTTATCGCAGTTTGAGCCCGGAAACTGGACCACCCCAAACTGAACTTTGGAACTCATGCTACCTCCTTAACCGTAATATGGAAGTCTTCCATGATAGGGTTGGCGATGAGTTTTTCGCATGCAGCTTTAACTGCTTCGTATGCCGAATCTTGAGTAGGTGCTTCGATGTTTAATTCTACAAACTTTCCGATGCGTACATTACTAATTGAACCGAATTCCATTGAGTGGAGTGCATGTTCAACGGTTTTACCTTGTACGTCCAGGATACCCTGACGTAATGTGATGTCAACTGATGCGTGGTATTTCATAACTGTAATAAGTGTTTAATCAATCAGATTCTTCGTCATCATCATCTTCTTCGTCTTCATCAATTTCGTTTCGTTCTTTCCACCATGTGGCAGTTTGGCGTATTGCACCAATTGCCATATACAACATCATAAATGGAAAAACAAACGTTCCCTTGGTAGCAACAATTACAATAAACCCTATTAGAAAAAAGCTATAAACAAAGGGATGTAATTTGAAGTTATTTATGCTTGGTCTGGGGAAATTATCATACTTAATTGTGCTAATCATTGCAAACGAAGTAACAATGTTTACAAAGTTAACGCTTGCATCAATGTAATTGGCTGGAATAATATTTTTTAACAGAAAAAATATTACAAAGGAAACAATGGTTAACGCACCCGATGGAATTGGCATCCCGCGGAAATACTGTTTATCTTCTAAACTTGTAAGTTGAGCGTTAAAACGAGCTAAGCGGTAAACTCCTGCCATGGCTGGTAAAGCCGCCAGCAAAAGCCCAAGTTCTCCGATATTCTTGTAATACACACTGTACAACAAAAACGATGGTGCTACACCAAATGAGACTGCATCGCACAAAGAATCGAGTTCAACACCAAGTTCGCTGGCTGAGTTTGTAAGGCGCGCCATATAGCCGTCAAACATATCAAAGATTCCGGCTAAGAAGATAAACTTTGCACCGTTTTCAAATTCTCCCTTAGAGAACATAACGATTGCACAAAATCCGCTGAACAAATTTGCCAGTGTAAACAGGTTGGGTACTATAGAACGTGTAATTCTTATAGGCATAATAGACTTATTGTAATTTGGCTATAATACTTTCTGCGCCAACTACTACGTCTCCTTCTTTTACTAAAATTTCTGTCCCAATGGGAACGCAAACATCCATTCTGGAGCCAAACTTCATCATCCCAAAACGGTCGCCAATGTTGGCAGTATCGCCTTCTTTGGTATCATACACAATTCTGCGGGCAAGGTATCCCGTAATCTGTTTGAACATGATATTTCCGTGAGTGTTCTCTAATCCAAAAACACTACGTTCGTTTAATTCCGATGACTTAGGATGCCATGCAACAAGATATTCGCCCGGATAATACTTTACTAATTTAATTACACCGTTTGCAGGGTAACGGTTAACGTGAACATTTAATGGCGATAAGAAAATACTTATCTGTATTGCATCACTCTTTAAATATTCTTTTTCGTATATCTTTTCAATTTGCACTACTTTTCCATCGGCAGGGGAGACAATGAGTGATTCGGAATTTTTAGCTTGGTCGGGAACGATACGTTCCGGGTCGCGGAAAAACCAAAGAGTTAAAGCCAGTAGTGCAAGTCCAATAACATATAAAGGATACTTGAAATACACATTCTCCAAAAAGTATCCAATAAGGAGTATTACCAACGAAGCAGCTACCAGAATCAGTAAGTTATCGTAACCGTATTTTGAAAACATAAAAAGTACTCGTAATCATAAAAACATGGGTCGGGTCGGGCAGGGTCGCCGCGCTGAAGGGGCTGAATTTGCGTGACCGTAACCACAATTATCTGTATGTGGATAAACTTTTCCACATTTTTTTAACCCAAGAAGCCACTTGAATGGCTTGTTTGTAATTTGCACAGGCAAATCGAACAACAAATTTGCAAAATCATTTTGTTTCAGACCAACCTTTTTCATTTATTGGAGTTCTCGTTCAATGAAGTTCACTATTCCGCTTCCTGAGTTTCAGAAAGCAATTCAACTAGTTCTTCCTGCTATTCCGCCGAAGTCAACGTTGTATGTTTTGGAGCATATCCATTTTTCTCTGAATGAGGGAACATTAACGTTAGTGGCAACCGACCAGGAGTTAACTATCTCTACCTCGCTATCGGTTATGAGCGTAGAAGATGGTTCTATTCTGATTCCGGCGCGCAAGCTTTGGGAGATTGTGAAAGCATTGGGTAGTGAAGGAATGGTAGAATTCACCGCAAACCCAAGTTCGTACTTGGTGTCTCTCAGGATGAGTTTTGGTGAATATGCAATCAAAGGAATGAACCCGCAGGAGTTCCCGGAAATACCTGAGTTTCCGCAGGGGACTACTACCAATCTTTCCCGTGCCGATGTTATTCGTATTGCAGCTAAAACAACTTTTGCCGTGTCATCGGAAGAATATCGCCCGTCTATGACCGGTGTGTTATTCGAGTTTGCAGGCGAATCGTTAACAACCGTAGCAACCGACGGGTATCGTTTGGTAAAACTGTTAACACCGGCAAACGGTGGAGCATTTCCATCGCAACTTTCGGCAATTATTCCGGCACGTGCAGTTGCCTTACTTGCTAAAGCAGAAGGTGATGCAATTATGGCAATTAACAAAACACATGCACAGTTTATCTTTGATAGCACACGCATTGTAACCCGAATTATTGATGAGAAATTTCCTCAGTACGAGAACGTTATTCCTAAGGACAACACAAAACAATGTTTGGTTCAGCAAAGCCAGTTGTTATCGGCAATTCGCAGATGTTCGCTGTTTACAAGCAGTACTTCGCCACAGATTCGTTTTTCTATAGACCAACATCAATTAGTGGTGAGCGCAGAAGATAGCGAATCGGGCAACAAGGCAAAAGAATCGGTTACGTGCGAGTTTGCTGAAGACCCAATGGAAGTTGGCTTCAACTATAAATATATGGAAGAAGCATTATCGCACATTTCGGGCGAGGACACACAAAACAATCAAATCATTATATCATTATCAACGCCAACACGCGCAGTACTCATTCGCCCAAACAGCGAAACAGATACATTGTTAATGTTAGTAATGCCTATGAGAATATCATAGTTGAAAGCGCAGTAGAAGTAGAAAACCTTTCATCGTTTCAGGTGAGAGGTTTTTTTGTTCCAGTCGGCACCGAACATCGGTTTCTCAATAACCTCACCTTGCCGGATAGAACCGCTGTTACGTAACAACGATAATCGTTTACATGTGTAAAACTTGAATGTTTGAACTTGGAACGTACTGATTATATTCGTGATTCGATTTATTTTAACCCCTTAAAAGTTGCGTTATGGCAGTGAAAGAAACGAAGCGGAAGACCACCAAAAAAGCATCTGCAAAAGATGTCGGCAGCACACTATCAAACTCAGCCTCTGTTTTTGAAAACGATATTCCACAAGAAATAACGCACATCAATATTCAAGGTGCTCGGGAGCATAACTTAAAGAATGTCTCGTTAACGATACCGCGGGATAAACTGATTGTCATTACTGGTCTTTCCGGTTCGGGGAAATCATCGCTTGCATTTGATACACTCTATGCCGAAGGGCAACGCCGCTATGTGGAATGTTTGTCACCGTATGCACGTCAGTTCTTGGGAATGATGAAGAAACCCGATGTTGATGTTGTTGAAGGTATATCACCGGCTATTTCAATTGAGCAGAAATCCGTTGGTCATAGCCTTCGCTCAACTGTTGGTACTGTAACCGAGATTTATGATTATCTGCGTTTGTTGTATGCAAAAATTGGTGTGCAATATTGTGTGAATTGTGATATACCAGTTCAATCACAAACAACCGACCAAATTGTAGATGTCATACTTCAACTTCCACACGAAACCAGAATACAAATTTTAGCTCCTTTTGTACGTGGAAGGAAAGGTCATTACCGAGAGCTGTTTGAAACATTACGTAAACAAGGATACACACGTGTACGCATAGATGGCGAGGTACAAGAGATTGTTGATGGAATGCAACTTGACCGTTACAAGGTACACAACATAGAACTTGTTGTTGATAGAATTGCAGTAACTCAAGAGCAACGTTCAAGAATTAACCAAAGTGTCGAGCTGGCATTAAATATAGGCGAACAGCGGATAATGGTGTTAAGCGAAATACACGGTAACTGGAACGAACAGCTTTTCAGTACTGCGTATTCGTGCCCATCATGTAATACTTCGTACGAGCAACTTGCACCAAATATGTTCTCGTTCAACTCTCCTTATGGTGCCTGTGAATATTGTTCCGGCATTGGCGATTTACGTGACTTTGACTTGAAGCGAGTTATCCCGGATGAAGGAATGACAATAGAAGAAGGAGGGATTGCTGTACTTGGTAAACTACGAGATACGTGGTTATGGAAACAAGTGCAGGCAGTATGTACCAGCCAATCAATACCGTTAGATAAACCACTTAGCGAACTGACACAGCAACAACGTAACACGTTATTATTTGGCGGCGATAACTTAAAGGTAAAGGTTGAAGTACTTGAGAATAATGACGACTATTCTTATACTCAACAATTTATTGGTATAATTCCAACCTTCAAACATCAATACGGGAATACAACATCTGCAAAGATTCGTAACTGGCTTGAAACCTTTATGGGGGAAGTACCTTGCCCAAAATGTAATGGCGGCAGGTTGAAACAAGAAAATCTGTTTGTGCGGATTAATGGTAAGAATATTCACCAAGCTACAAGTGTTGATATACCCGATGCTTTTGACCAATTTAAGCAGCTGCCGCAATTTCTAACAGAACGGGAAATGCGTATTGCAAATTTGATTTTGAAAGAGATTACCTCGCGGTTAAGCTTTTTGCAAAACGTTGGATTAGGATATCTATCACTGAATAGGACTGCACGCTCGTTAAGTGGCGGTGAATCTCAAAGGATACGTTTGGCATCGCAAATTGGTTCGCAATTGGTTGGAGTAATGTATGTGCTTGATGAGCCAAGTATAGGATTACATCAGCATGATAATTCCAAGCTGATTCATTCCTTAAAAGAGTTGCGGGACTTAGGCAACACCGTAGTTGTTGTTGAACATGACCGCGAAATGATTGAAGAAGCTGATTATTTAGTTGATATTGGACCCGGTGCGGGTGTTCATGGTGGTGAAGTATTGTTTGTAGGAGAGCCAACATCTATGACTGATAATGTAAACCAAAAAACAAAGCAATCAACTACCGGTATGTACCTTACAGCCAAGAAAGAGATACCTCTGCCTGATAAACGCAGAACTGGTAATGGGAAGGTACTGAAACTAACAGGTGCAAAAGGCAATAACTTACAAAACGTTGATTTGACAATTCCACTTGGAACACTTACATGTATTACAGGAATGAGTGGTTCGGGGAAATCTTCGTTAGTGAATCATACGCTGTATCCAATTCTCAACAAACATTTTTTTAATGGCGAGCAAGTACCGCTAGAACATACAGAAGTAATTGGATTGGATAACATTGATAAAATCATTGAGATTGACCAATCACCCATTGGTAGAACGCCGCGGTCGAATCCGGCAACGTACACCGGATTGTTTACGTTGATTCGAGACCACTTTACAATGATGACGGAATCGAAAATACGTGGATATAAAGCCGGACGTTTTTCGTTTAATGTTCCGGGTGGGCGATGTGAAGAGTGCGAAGGTGCCGGTATAAAAAAGATTGAGATGAACTTCTTGCCGGATGTGTATGTGCAGTGCGATGTGTGCGGTGGTAAGCGATACAATACCGAAACGTTGCAAGTACTGTACAAAGGGAAGTCAATCTCGGATGTACTTGATATGACAGTAGAAGAAGCACTAACATTCTTTAGTGAGATTCCTAAAATCAGAACAAAGCTCCAAACATTGTTTGATGTTGGTTTAACCTATATCACATTGGGTCAGCAAGCGCCAACACTTAGCGGAGGTGAAGCACAACGAGTTAAACTAGCAACAGAGTTGAGTAAAGTTAGTACAGGTAATACGATGTACCTGTTAGATGAACCAACCACAGGTCTCCATTTTGAAGATATTAATATTCTGTTGAAGCTTCTTTATAGGTTGACCGATAAAGGCAATACTGTAGTTGTTATTGAGCATAATCTTGATGTTATTAAATGCGCAGATTGGATTGTTGATTTGGGTCCGGAAGGAGGCAAACACGGCGGCAAAATAATAGCTGAAGGTACACCGGAATATGTTGCAGAAATTGCAAATTCGTTTACCGGTAAGTACTTGAAAAAGGAATTGGAACGGACACAATCGGTAATGAAGCAGCTACAATAATCAAGTAATAATTCCTATAATTTATGGGTCGGTTCGCACAGGGTTGGCGCGCTGAACGCTGTGAAATACAGTGAGAGTGCCCAATTTTTTCGGAAAACGTACTACAGTATGTGAGTTTTAACCGCTATTTTTGTAATCCCTTAGAAAATTTTGATTAGTATTTCAGTTTATTAGGATGAAAGAATGAATATTCTTGTTTGTATTTCACAAGTACCTGATACCACGGCAAAGATTGTAATTAATTCTGCCGGAAATGCAGTTGACCCTGCGGGCATTAAGTTTATACTTAACCCGTACGATGAGTATGCCATTGAAGAAGGATTGCGTTTGCGTGAGAAATTTACCGGAACTGTAACAGCGGTTACTGTTGGCGGTGATTCGGCAAAAGAGATTTTACGCACGGCCTTGGCAATGGGAGTTGATAAAGCTGTTATTATTAAGAATGCAGAAAAATCGGATTCGTTTTCGGTTGCAAAAAACATTGCAGACTATGCTACAACGTTGAATCCTGATGTGATTTTATTAGGACGCCAAAGCATTGATTACGATTCATTCCAAATGTCTGGTACATTAGGCGAACTAATGAACATGGCTTCGGTATCTATGGTATCGAAATTGGAAATTACCGGAACAGATGTAGCAATGGAGCGCGATATTGAAGGTGGTAAAGAATCTGTTCAAACAAGTTTGCCATGTGTTATTGGAGTGCAGAAGGGGATTAACGAACCACGTTACCCAAAACTTCCGGACATCATGAAAGCAAAGTCCAAACCAATAGAAGAATTTTCACCTTCATCGCAAGAAACACGTGTGCAGACCATTACAATGGATATTCCTGCATCGAAACGTGTTGGTAAAATATTAGGTGATACCGATGCAGACATTGCAGAGTTTGTAAGATTGTTGCATGAAGATGCAAAGGCATTTTAATAATTCCATAACTACAGAATATTACACTTAGAACATTATGAAAATAGCAGTATTTATTGAGACACATAATGCGCAGGGAATTCGTTCTGCAAAGGAAGCGTTAACAGCTGCGCGTAGTTTAAATGCAGAGATTGTTGGTATTACAACAAGTAATGCTGATGCACTTCATCAATTTGCAGAATATGGTTTAACAACCTGTATTACAGTAAGCCACGATTTGTTGGCAACCTACTCTTCCACAGCAATTGCTAGTGCTGTTGCACAAGCAGCAAAAAGTGCTAATGCAAACGTGGTAATGTTTGGTGGCAATGCATCCGGTAAAGAGATTGCACCACGTGTTGCTGTGAAATTACAAGCAGGTTATATACCCGATGTTGTAGAAGTACAAGATGCAAATGGCGCGTTGCAGTGTGTCCGCCCTGTATTTGCAGGTAAAGCTCGTGAGCATGTTAAAGCTACTACCACGGTAACTGTTGTTACGCTAAGACCCAATGTGTTTACCGCAAAAGCAGTTGGCGGTGGAGCAGTTACAACCTCTGCATTTACACCGGAATTAACCGGCAACGATGCAAAAGTTAAAACAACAGGTGTTACCCGTAACGAGGGTAAACTTGATGTATTAGAAGCAGATATTATTGTATCGGGCGGAAGAGGAATGAAAGGTCCGGAACACTTTACATTGGTAGAAGATTTAGCAAAACCACTTGGTGCAGCGGTAGGTGCATCGCGTGCGGTAGTAGATGCTGGTTGGCGTCCGCATGGCGACCAAGTAGGGCAGACGGGGAAAACCGTTTCGCCAAGTTTGTATGTTGCATGTGGAATTAGTGGTGCAGTACAACACTTAGCCGGTATGTCGTCATCCAAAGTTATTGTTGCTATAAACAAAGATAAAGAGGCACCAATATTTAAAGTTGCCGATTACGGTATTATAGGTGATGTGTTTGAAGTATTACCAAAGTTAACAGCTAAAATTAAAGAAGTAACTGGTAAGTAATACACCAAACAACACAATACTTTTTTGTGAGGCGCAGGATACCTAAATTTGTTCTGCAACAACCACCCATACAGGGTTATCAATATGAGTAAAATTCAATTAGAAATCTTAGGGCTATCCGCCAGCCCGGCAAGTAACGGCGCGTATGCATTAATACTAAAGGAAACAGGCGGTACACGCCGTTTACCAATAGTAATTGGTGCGCCCGAGGCACAAGCAATTGCTGTGGAAATGGAAGGTGTTAAACCACCACGCCCCATGACACACGATTTGCTGAAGAACATTATTGAACAATTTGGCGGAACGGTTAGCGAAGTAAGTATTGTTGATATGAAAGATAGTACCTTCTTTGCAGTTATAATTATTGATGGTCTATCGTTAGAAATTGATGCCAGACCAAGCGATGCCATTGCAATTGCTGTACGTTTCAATGCACCCATTTATATCACGGAATCTATTTTGGAAGAAGCAGGGTTTTACCCCGAAAACGCCGATGATTCTTTAGGTGATGACGACAGCGATGAAGAAGAAAACGATTTACTCGATTTACTTCGCGAAAGCAAACAGGAAACAGATAAAGACGACGAGGATAAGGAACCACCTTCAACCGAAGGCATGAGTTACTTTGAACAGCTTAAAGTGAAGTTAGCAGCTGCAATCAGTAAAGAAGATTACGAAGAGGCAGCAAAAATTAGAGATGAAATGCAAAAAATTCAATCTAATGGATAGGAAGTTTGCCGCGATGTGTTATATTCGCGTCCCAAAATTGAACAACAGTTGCCGGGGTAGCTCAGTCGGTTAGAGCAATGGAATCATAATCCATGTGTCGGGGGTTCAAATCCCTCCCCCGGTACGGCAACAAAACCTCTATCATGTTTGTGGTAGAGGTTTTTTTATGTAATAAAGTTTGTATTTCCCGCCTCTGCCGAAGCAATCGTTTAGCGCGGCAACCCGGTCCGAATCCGACCCGCGTGCGGCGCATTAAAAAATGTTCTTTCCGGCATAGTGAGTTTTGTACGATGCTGACTATTCGGTGCCGTCCCGCGATAGCAGAAAAAACTAAATATTGAGTTCAACTTGCCGACGTGCGAATAATCCGATATTTTTGAACCGCAGTATAATTTTAACCAAAACCATGAGCGAGGAAGTTCAACAAAGTCCCGGCGCACAAAAAAACCGTCTGAAACGCAGGCGTTACCTTTCTATTTCTATTATAGGTGTGGCGGTATTGGCGTTTCTGTTGTTCTCTAAGTATGGTGTGATAACGCGATTCTCGTTAGAGCGGAAAAAGACCTCGTATTATTCCGAGATTGATGCGTTACGGATTTTTCAGGACTCACTTCGTACCGATATTAAAAAACTCCAATACGATACTCTTGAGATTGAGCGCATTGCACGCGAACAATACGGCATGGTTAAACCCGGCGAAAAAGTTTTTATTGTTAAGAAAGATGAGAAGTGATGAAACAGAACATCACGATATTTATCATTCTACTACTTCAATTATTGGTTGCTTCTTGTTCAACTATACATCACAAATCCATGAAAGAAATTATTTATACCGAATCAGCTCCGGCACCAATTGGTCCGTACTCGCAAGGCGTTAAAGTTAGCGGCAACTTGTATTACTTTTCGGGTCAGATTGCCTTAGATGCGCACGGTGCAATTGTAGAAGGCGGTATTAAAGAGCAAACACATCAGGTGTGCAAGAACATTGGGTTGTTGCTTAGCTCGCAAGGGTTAACGTTTAACAATGTTCCCAAAACCACCGTGTTCCTGAAAGATATGGGAGAGTTTGCCGCCATGAATGAAGTGTATTCCGAATACTTTGGCGAAAGCAAACCCGCACGCTCCACGGTAGAGGTTGCCCGCTTACCTAAAGATGTGCGCGTTGAGATAGAAATTATAGCAGTGGCAAATTGAACAAAAGTTTTGCTTACGTCAATATTTGTGTAGAGCTGAGTTCTTTCTTATAAACTGAACACTGTCATTCCCGAAAATGCGAATAAGCATTTATCGGGAATCTATATCTCTTTGTACGTACTTTGGATACCCGATTTCTCGGGTATGACAGTTCCTGACTCATTCTTAAACGGTTCCTTATTCATGTGAAAAATATTCTATTTAATAGTGTTGCAATTGTTGCGGTGATTTTGTGTTCCTTTGAGGTAGCATTTGCAATGGGCGATTCCACCAGCACCCGAACTGCCAAACCGGTTGTGCCTGATTCTGTTGTTAAGGCAGACACTGCGCAAACGCAAAAAACAGGCATGACGAAATCACCCACAGGTGCTGTGTTGCGCTCTATTGCTTGCCCGGGTTGGGGACAGTTGTATAACGAATCGTACATAAAATCCGCATTGTTCTTTGGGGGCGCCGCAACATGTGTAACTATCATTGTATGGAACCAACAGCAATTTGCAAACGCAACCACCTTGTATGAAAACACACCAGATACCGACCCCAACAAAAACCTGAATTACCGACGAAAAGAATTCTACCGCGACCAGCGAGATGTTGCCGGCTTGTGGTTACTTGGCGTCTATGCACTCTCGGCAATTGATGCCTACGTTGGCGCGCACCTCTACGACTTTGATGTAAGCGATAAAAACGTAACCGTACTTCCTGTCTCCGACGGCAGGAACTTTGTTTCGCTTCAATGTAGTATCCGTTGGTGATTATTGGTTGGAGCGAGGTTGGTGCAATACTATCTAACCTTCTGCTGCTTCTCATGTACGTCAGCAAGAATTTCGCATTATACCTGCTAACCCCAAAGGGTGCGGAACAAAACTACCGTGCTACAGAGTATGAACTCCATGATTTAGCTATTAATTATCGTACATCAAGCAAAATGTGATGTGCTAAGTGGCTGTTTCATTGTAAGTTTGCACCCACAATTCTATCCCGATATTTACAAGTTTCAACCAATATAACGTACGTTCATGAAGACACAATTTGTACAAGGTGGAGTTAAAACTCTAAAAAATGATGGTATAGCACTTTTCTTTTTTGAGGATGCGAAACTATTTGCGGAAAAAGCAAAATCGGTTCAGCGTGTATTTCCTCACTCTAAAGGTGTTATAGAAAGTGGCGATTTTAGCGGTAAGAAAAACACCGTTAGCTTATGCTACTACGGAAGTGGCAAAACAACCAAAAGAATATATTTAGTTGGTTTAGGTAAAAAAGCAGATTTCAGCGCAGAACAAATGCGCCGTTCGGCATCTGCTGTATCGCGCGTAGCAAGTAAATCCAAGATTTCAAACTTAGCGTGCGAGTTACTTGCAAACGACGTTCTCAATGCACAAGCAACAGCCGAAGCAACTGTAGAAGGTGCATACCTAGGACCCTACAAGTTTGATAAATACATTAACGGTGGCAAAAATGCAAGCAAACTAAAAACACTCGCATTCTTTACCGATAGCAAAACAACCGTTGCCGAAAGCAAAGCAGGCGTTGCATTTGCAACAGCTCTGTGCGAAGGTGTGTATTTAACACGCGACTTAGCTAACGCACCGAACAACGAGATTTACCCTGAAACATTAGCAGAGCGCGCTGTTGCCGCCGGCGAGAAAGCAGGATTCAGCGTTACCGTTCTTGGTAAAAAAGAAATTGAAGATTTGAAAATGGGTGGCTTGCTTGCGGTTAACCAGGGTAGTGTTCGCCCGCCGGTGTTTATTATTATGGAATACAAAGGGGGCGCAGAAGGCGAAGCACCTGTGGTGTTAGTAGGTAAAGGCGTTACCTTTGATACAGGTGGTATTTCCATTAAACCGGGTGCCGGCATGAGCGATATGAAGATTGATATGCACGGTTCTGCTTCGGTTATTGGTGGTATTTATGCTATTGCTAAAAACAAGCTACCAATGAACGTGATTGCCTTAGTACCCGCTACCGAAAACATGCCAAGCGGAACAGCATACGTTCCGGGTGATGTTATTACACACATGAACGGTAAAACAAGTGAGATTGACAATACCGACGCAGAAGGTCGTTTGATTTTAGCAGATGCACTAACCTACGCAGATAGATACAAACCAGCTGCGGTTATTGACATTGCTACATTAACAGGCGCATGCGGTATTGCATTAGGCGGCGTTACAACCGGATTAATGGGTAACGATGACAGTTTGAAAGCACGCATTAAAGCAGCTGCCGGAAACACAAGCGAATACGTTTGTGAATTACCTTTATACGAAGAATACGAAGAGCAAATTAAGAGCGATGTAGCTGATGTTAAAAACAGCGGCGGTCGTCCGGCGGGTGCAATTACCGCAGCATTGTTCTTAAAGATGTTTATTGGTAACTACAAATGGGCACACTTGGATATAGCAGGCACCGGCATTGCATCCAAAGATGGCTATTACACACCAAAAGGTGGTAGTGGTGTAGGTGTGCGTTTGTTTGTTGATTTAATCCGTAACTGGAAAAACAACGGATAAAATTCAGACGGAGATTATGCTAAGGCGATTCATTATGTATGAGTCGCCTTTTATTTTTCTGTTACTTCTAAACGGTGAAGGTTTGTTATTTTTACTGAGGAACTCTCTCCCGCACAACAAGGCACGTTGATGGTTGCTATTTGGTGCGGATTGCGTTAGCAAACAATACTTATTTGAATCTGCTATGAAAAACATATTCCTGTTGATGTTACTTAGTGTAACGGTATCGGTTGCCCAAATACCAAACTCACTTTTAACCGAGCCACGAGAAGTCATTGAGTTTACCGATGTACCACCTGTTTGTTATGTTAAAAACAATCTAGATGTTCAATCAACAGAAGTCTCGGGACCTACATCATACATACCACAGAACTTTGATGTGTTGCATTACAATGTGTATTTAAATTTATTGAAGTTGCCCGCGTTAAAACTTGATACAGTGCATTGTGTTATTACGTTTGTGTGGACATCAACACCGGATACCTTTCGTTTCCATTTACGTGGTTTAGTACCTGATGCAATTCAATGGAAAAGTGCTGCGCAAACAACGTATAAGAGTATTCCTTTTACGGCGTTTGGTGTGCCTGCCCAACCAAATTTCCATTACACCGTTGCTGCTACGCAGGATATGAAAACAGGCGATACAATACAAATGTCTATTACGTATAGCGGTACCATGACTCAGGAAGTTGGTGGTGGTAATTGGGGCGGTGTGCAAGTAGATGGCAAAGGGGTGTATGCAATGGGTGTTGGGTTTAAGAATAATTATGTTTCGGCAACACAACACTGGATGCCATGTTACGACCACCCAAGTGATAAAGCTACCTTTGAAGGTGTGTTTGTAACAAAGAGTAATTACACCGTGGCATCGAACGGATTGTTGCAGTCACGCACAGTAGTTGATGACACTACCGTAGTATATCATTGGAAAATGAATGACCCGTGTGCAACGTATTTAATGACCTTTGCAGCCGATGAATATGTTACCGTAAACTTTACAGGAATGAGTAAACCTGCGGTTGTGTATTCGCGAGTTTCCGACTCAGCTGCTACCCGAAAATCTTTTAGCTTGTTACCGCGTGTACTTGCCATGTGCGAACGCTACTTTGGTGCATACCCACACGAAAAAATTGGCTATGCAAATACACAAAAAGGTTCAATGGAACATCAATCAATGGTGTGTGTTGCAAAGAGTATAAGCCAAAGCCGTGATACAGTAAATCAAAACGGATTCCATGAGTTAGCGCATCAGTGGTTTGGCGATTTAGTAACACCGTACGATTTCCGTGACGCGTGGCTAACCGAATCATTTGCCACATTCTGCGAAACACTTTGGCATCAGGAATTGTTTGGTAATGCAGGTTATATGGCAGAAATGCAACGCAAGATTAACAGGTTCCTTACGGTGCTTGGTAAGCCGGGAGGTCCCGGCTTTGAAGGCATTTTGCCTCTGTATAATTTCCCGCGTGCCACGCCATCATCAAATTACCCCGAAACAATTTACCAGAAAGGCGCGGCAGTACTTGGTATGTTGCGGTATCACGTGGGCGATTCAGCATTCTTTGCAACACTGCGTAGTTACTTAGATAAACATGCGTTTGGTAATGCAACCATTGATACCATGCAACAAGCTTTCGAAACTTTTGCACCGGCTGATAAAAAAGCTACCATCAAACCATTCTTTGATGAATGGGTTCGTGGCAGAGGTTGGTGTACAGTTAATATTGATGCACTTAAATTGTTTAAAGATGGCGGATGGCAAGGTGTGTTAAACATTACTCAGGTACAATCGGATACATTTGGTGTGAACGGATTGTTTACGGTGCTACCGCTTGAGGTAACATTTACCGATGCCTCGGGTAATAAGGTTCATCGTGTAATTACAATAACTTCAAAAACAAAAGAGTACACTTTGGATTCCCTAAACGATTTTACCGATGTAAATATCAACAAAGGGAATGCAGTTCGTTCGCTTGCATTGCTTTCAAAAAGTCCGGTAATTACTGCTGTTGATGATGCAACGCCAATAACTTCCATTCAAGCATATCCAACACCGGCTTCATCGGTTGTGTGGTATTCAATTCTAACCGAGGGTACATACACATTACAGGTTACAAATTATCTGGGTCAGGAAGTAGTACATTCTCTTGTAAGAAGCCAGGACGGCGAACTTCACGCGCTCGATGTTCTTGCATTACAGAACGGCGTGTATCAATGTACCCTTTCTGGCGACGCAACACACAGCACGTTCCCAATTATTATAGCACGTTAACAGAAAAGAAAGTAAGGCATGAGTTTACCGCTTCGCGTAGCATTTCTTTGGCATCAACATCAACCATATTACCGCAAAGACGATGAGTTTGTATTACCGTGGGTTCGCCTGCACGGAATAAAAGATTATTACGATTTACCCGCACTGCATTGGGAATTCCCTGAACTGCGAGTAACGTACAATATAGTGCCGTCGTTACTAATGCAATTGCATGAGTATAAGGAGGGGATTACCGATTCCATTCAACGCCTAACCGAGATTCCTGCAGAACACCTTAACGAACAAGAGAAGCGCGACATCGTAACACAGTTCTTTATGTGTAACCACGAAACGATGTTACATCCACTTGCCCGTTATCAGGAGTTGTATCAACGCGCCATAACCGAAAACTCATTGCAAACATTTCAAACGCAGGATTGGTTAGACCTGCAAGTGTTGTATAACCTAACGTGGATTGGCGCGCTTTCGCGCATGGAACCTATTATCCAATACTTGTTCCGCAAAGAGCGCAATTATACCGAGCAGGATAAACGTATTCTTATCAGCCGTCAGCGTTTACTACTCAACGCCATAATACCGGTTATGAAGGAACTGCAACACGCAGGTCTGGCGGAGTTAAGTGTAACGCCGTTGCATCATCCAATCATGCCATTACTTATCGATACCGATTCCGCATTAGAGGCCACGCCCGATATACTTTTACCGCAGCACCGTTACACGCGGTTAGATGATGCCGACTATCAGTTACAACGCGGGCAACTGATTTTTGAACAGAACTTTGATGTAGCCGCAAAAGGTGTGTGGTGTTCCGAGGGAAGTGTAAGCGAGCCAACTTTGCGCTTACTTGCAGAGCGTGGTGTGCAATGGACAGCTACCGACGAACAGGTACTGATGAACACCAAACGCGAAGACTACAAACACACCGATAAATACTTCCCGCATGTTGTACAAACCAAGTACGGAAAAACCATCTCCGTGTTTTTCCGCGACCATGAGTTAAGCGATGCTATTGGCTTTGTATACCAAAAGTGGAATGCACACGATGCCGTTTCAGACTTCATCAATAAACTGCATTCCATACGCAACACCATAATTCAGGAACATGGCGAAGATGCGTTACAACAAGCTGTTGTGCCCGTAATATTAGATGGAGAAAATTGTTGGGAGTATTATCAGGATAACGGCATTCATTTTCTGCGCGAGTTGTACAAACGCTTAACAACCGATGAGCATCTTACAACCATTACGTTTAACGATGCAGTTACAACAATACCAACTTCCTATACCTATACATTAGATGGCATTTGTGCCGGCTCGTGGATTTATGGGAACTTCAAGATATGGATTGGCGACGAAGAAAAAAACACTGCGTGGGATGCGTTGTTTAAGGCACGCAAACTAATTGAATCACGCCGGGTAACACGCAAGCAATGGCAGGAAAGTATGGAGCACATCTACATTGCCGAGGGCAGCGATTGGTATTGGTGGTATGGTAACGACCACAGTGCCGATACCCGTTACATGTTCGATGAACTCTTTCGTTATCACTTGCAATGTGTGTACGAACTTTACGAGGAGCCAGTTCCATCGGTGCTAAAAAAGCCAATTATGAAAAACCCGCATACAACAAACGCCATGTCTGCCATGCACAGGGTAACAGAATAACAGTATGCTTCCCGCCTCTGCCGAAGCGACCGCAACTGCGCCGTCACACGGGCGGGGCAGGGCGTTACAGTTTCGCGTTTGATGCACACCTACTTCTCAATTACATTCAACCCCACCCAAACCCTCCCCACAAGGGAGGGCTTCAGAATCTTCATCACTCATTCATTTGTCAACCACAACACGTCTTCTCCCTCTCCTTGGGAGAGGGCTGGGGTGAGGTCAAAACAGACTGATGCATTCTTACCCAAGAATCTCCTTTGCCGTTGAAAAATATATATGTAAGTTTTATCAATACCAAATCGTACTGGTAGGTTTTTCCTAAGGTGACTTTACAAAAAATCAACAGAGTAAGATATGATCTCAGTCAATCTCCGTCAGGCGAAAAGTACTGACATCACAAGAATATAGGAAAGCTTATCAAGACATGAATAATGTTAGGTGTGAATAGATATGAAAACAACGAAGTACCAACTGCTCGTATTTACATTTGTTTTGTTTTTACCTATTAAGGTATTTTCTCAACAGGAAATATTACGGACATATTTAGTTTATGTTAATGAAGATTTTTCAGACTGTTTACATTACAGTACATACTGTGATTGTCGTAATAAGTTTAGGAAAGAACCTTATCTAATAATCCTGGATTCGAGTTATAATGAAAAGTCAACCAATTGTACTTTGTATTTTGGAGCCGACCTAGAGCCCTATGAATATTATTCCATACAGCAAAAGGATGATAAAATCAATTTGTACACTCTTAAGGAGGATTCGATGGAATACTTTTGTTTGCTACAACTACGAAAGAGTAATTTGACTGCAATGAATAAGTCTTTTTTCTCAACATTTAGACGTTTAACAATTGTGAAGTCCGTTGAACAACCCAGTGAATATGACAACAAAATCAACAGATTAATTGCTAAGTCATTTGAGTATAGCTTAAGAATAAACGGCTATGGGACATTTAAACAACTCTTTCACACAGATAGTCTGAATTACAAATGCGATCCTATGCATGATATAAACTATTTGAGCTTTCAGTCAGGAGAAGTAAAACATGAATATATACTTGAACAGCATGGAGATATGTTGTGCCTCTATAGTTATAAAATTATTTTTCCAGAGCCAGATTATCCAACTTATGATATAACAAACAAAAAATTGGAGTTATCATTTATTCTGAAAAAATAATCAATCAGATTTTGTGATTTATTTCAGTATAAACTTACATTACTTTGAATTCTTATTTAATAAAAATAAGCTACTTCATGCCAACTAAACAATGGAGTTTAGTATGAAAGCTGTCAATCCTCGTCAGCACGAAAGTTCTGACGTAACAAGGGTTGTAAAAGACTTGACGAGACTTAAATATGCTTTATCCAAACTTTGTAGCCTTATTATGCTTAGTTGCTTTTTAGTTTCGTCCCTATACTCCCAACACGATAGTACTTCGAAGACTGAGATTAATACAGAAGAAAGAGTCCTAAGTTATAATAATTACTTTTTCAAATTGGATAGTATCAAGCGATATTACCATGAAAGGTATATAACATCGAGTTGTTTAAGTAAGCAAAATTGGTTGTTATCAACAAAAGAAAGTAGTGAGAAGCTGAAATTTGGTACAATCGATATTCTAAAGGAACATCCTACTGATAATAACTTATTCATAGCGCAATTGGTTGTGACATATAAGAATAAAGATTGGAAATTCCAGAACAAGGATCAAAGATGTAGAATTCTTGTGGTAGTAGATAGCTCGTTTTTGTATAATCCATTGAAGATACAAATTGGTAGTACTTTCTTTGAATCAGGTTAATTCAAATTTGTCTTTTCTAAAGATAGTCTTAAATTCTATAGAGTGAATGATATAGGGCTGGTGCTTCGCATGAATAAAAATACTATTGAACGTTATGCAGTATTTCAGTATAATGAAAAGGTTTTCTCACAAGAATCGTTTATAAAACGAATCTTTACTTTTTTAGGTAACTGAAGGTATTGATAAAAACAGTAAGGACTCTTAAGTATATAGTCAAAAATTAACTTCAACAGTATAATAGTTAACCTTAACTATTACAAACTAATAACTCGCGACACTTAACGCTTGTTTCCGCCCGGGTGACGGCGCAGTACGGGTTGCTTCGGTAGTTGTGGGAACCAAATTATTTATAGGTAACAACTATTTCCACGCGTCGGTTTTTTTCGCGGTCTGCATCGGTAGTGTTTGAAGTAGCAGGGAAGTCCGCGCCGAGACCTTTGGCTGTTATAACAAACTTGCCAAGATGCAGAGTGTTGAGATAACTCTTCATTGCATCCGCACGTTGTTGTGATAGCACTTGGTTGTACTGGGTAGTTCCAAGGGAATCGCAATGACCGGTGATGCTGATACTTGGCGCAGGAACAAGCGGAATGGAAGCAAGTTCTGTAAGTTGTTGCAGGTCTTGCTTGTGGGGAACCGAACTGTTGTAATCGAAATACACTGTATATGATTTTACTTTTTGCTGCGATGTGTTTGATGTTGTTGGCTGAGTAATTCGCAGCTCTTGCGGAATGATGATTTGATATATACCAAGCCGCTCGAAGATACTATCGGTTGAAACGATAAAGCCACGCTCGCCGTTTTGGGTTAAGGTAAAACAATGGTCTATCCCTGTTGTGTTGATGTTGTTGCCAAGCGACACAGGCGCAGACCATTTCTGCCACGTGGAATCCAACCGCCGCGATGAAAACATATCCATGCTACCTAAACTTCCGTGAGCCATTGAAGAAAAGTAGAGTGTTTGTTCATCGTAACCAATAAAGGGCGAGCCCTCCATTGAAGCGGTGTTAATGGTTGCCCCAAGATTCTTTGGTTCGGAGTAGGTGTTGGAATTCCCTTGGCGGAATGAAACGTACAAGTCTAAATCGCCACGGGAATCATTGTTATCAATGGCAAGCAATAGTATCTTGGTAGATGGTAACATGCTTGCATAGAAGTACCCTGATTTATTCTTATAGTTTGTTATGGTAATGGGGTCGAGTTTAGACCAACCCTTTTTATTGTTGATGAGCGTATGAAACCCAAATTGTTGTTCGTTACCGTGATCGGTTGCAATGTTATGAACCACAAACGCTGTTTGCCCATCGGGCGAGAGGGAGAAGAGGACATCGCTTAATGGCGTGTTGATGGTTGGTCCGGCATTGACGGGCTCTAACCAATGGTTGCCGCCTATGTTATCGGTGTACCAAATATCATCGGGGTCGTTCACGCCGCCGATATTATCCGGATGAAACTTCCTTGAGAAATACAAACGTTTCCCATCTAACGAAAGCACCGGCATTACTACTTTAGTAAAACTGTTTACCGTTTCGGGTAAACGTATTTTTACACGAGTTGAATCGGAACCGTAAAGTTCCGATTCAACAAGTAGAAGTAAAAGTAAGAGTGTAAGAAATTTCATGATATGTTGTCTATCAGACGCGAAGCATCGCGTGGCTACAAATTAAATAACTATCAACATCGTGCACTATAACAATAGTCATTCATAATATCTCAATTTGGGATAGATTCCCGATAAACGTTTTTCAACGTTTTCGGGAATGACATTCATTAGTGTAATATTATGAAAATTGGTTTTTGTGTTTATGGTGTACAACGTTTCTTCCCGCAGATGATTGTTGTGTTGCGCAGGAGATTCGGTGCGGTCATGCGTTAGCAGAAAATTATAATCCGCAACGTTCAAAGATGTAATCTACATTCCCCAACGATTTTTTACCACTGAAGAGTTCTTGCAAATCTTCCAAAGTAACGTGTGAACGCAGTTGTTCGTTCTCCCATAATGTATCAATCAACGGACGTTGCTCGTTCCATGTTTTCATTGCCGATGATTGCACAATGGCGTAGGCATCTTCGCGGGTTAAGCCACGACGCACCAACTCAAGCAAAACGGTTTGCGACCACACCAACCCATGCGAGCGTGCAATGGTGTTGAGCATGGCATCGGGATATACTAAAAGTGTATCAACAAGTTTGATGGTTAAGCCAAGCATGTAATCGAGTGTTATGGTTGAGTCGGGGCAGATAACGCGCTCAACGGAACTGTGTGATATATCGCGCTCGTGCCATAGTGCATTGTTCTCTAACGCAGCCATGGCGTTGGAGCGAAGTAAACGCGCCAGACCGCATATACGCTCGCTTACAATAGGATTGCGCTTGTGTGGCATTGCGCTTGAACCTTTTTGTCCTTTGCTAAAAAACTCTTCGGCTTCGCGAACTTCTGTGCGTTGTAGATGACGAACTTCTAACGCAATTTTCTCTAACGAAGAACCTATAATTGCAAGCGTAGATAAATACTCTGCATGTCGGTCGCGTTGAATAACCTGTGTTGAAACAGGTGCAGGTTGTAAACCAAGTTTAGCGCACACGTATTCTTCAACCTTTGGTGAGAGATGTTCGAACGTACCAATAGCACCACTAATCATACCAAACGAAATACGTTCAATAGCATTTTCCAAACGTTCAATATTGCGTTTACATTCTTCGTAAAATAGTGCGAACTTTAAACCAAAGGTCATTGGCTCTGCGTGAATACCATGCGAGCGACCAACACAAATAGTGTGTTTAAATTCCTTCGCGCGGCGTGCAAGAATATCTCGCAACGAGATAAGTTCTTTCATCAACAACTCGCCGGCTTGCTTTAACTGTACCGAAAGGCACGTATCAAGCACATCGCTCGAAGTCATTCCCAAATGCAACCAGCGCGAAGCCGGCGAGCCAATATGCTCATTCACATTAGTAAGGAACGCAATAACATCGTGCTTAGTGGTTTCCTCAATTTCCAAAATACGTTTTACATTAAACGCCGCCTTTGCACGAATCTCATCAACATCTTCACGCGGCACAATACCTAGTTCGCACTGCGCCTCGGTTGCTAAAATTTCAATATCAAGCCAAATACGGTACTTGTTTTCATCATCCCAAATTGCACCCATTGCCGGGCGTGTATAACGTTCAATCATAACTTGTAAAAAATAGTGTTGAATAATCATTTGCTACCGCAGACCGCACCATGACTTGCTTACAGGCAGAGCCGCCATCTGCGGGAAAGAACCGACTTCTAAGATACTACATTTCCGTCACTTTAACTTTAGGCACAAACTCCTGATGATAACTTGGCGCAAAACTGGTTGCATCTACAAACTTCTGTTGCTCAAAAAACCGAACTGCCAACCGTGCTATAAACCGTGGCGTTAATCTGTTTAACCCGGAAAGTTGTAAACCACCAAACTCATGTGCTGCATTGCCACACACTACTGTTGTTGAAGTAATATGTTGTTGTACATCCTGATGTTCAACTAACTTAACATCGGAAAGTGGGTTGGCTGTGTTATCGAACATTTGCATAAAGTACACCCCGCGTTGCGATGAATTCACCACCAGTATTTTATCGGCATTACACATGGTTGCAAACTCATCGGCTGCGCTAGCGGTTGCTTGCAAAGTTGGTATAGCAATAAGTTTGGGTGTGTTATCAAAACACAGAGCTTTAGCAAAGTTGATACCGATGCGTAAACCTGTAAACGAGCCGGGTCCGGCAGAAACAGCCACCGCATCAAGTTGTTGAATTGTTATGTTGCTTTGCGCCAGTAAACTCCGCGTCATTTCTGCCAGAGCTTTATCGTGAATGTTAGGTATTAACAAGGAGAATTCACCGCTTAGTGCACCGTTTACCGTTAAAGCAACTCCACAAGTTACGGATGATGTTTCAATGCTGAGAATAGAGGTTGATTGTTTGTCTTTCATAGTACAAATTTACGAGTATTGTCGGGAAAAATTGGGCTGTTATTGCCTATTGATAATACTCTCTATTTACAGTTAGATGATAAATGTTGTGTTTTGAGGGAGGTACTATCCAGCAACGATTACTTTGTGTTGTTAGTAAGGTTTGGAGCTGCTTGCGAAGCAGATTATTCAAGATTGTAAATGATTGAGTCACCATCGTGGATTGTGCGAAGTTGGTGTGTTTGAATGTGTTGTACTTTAAGCAATCCTTCGGGTGTGAAACCGTAAAATTTCCATTCATCGGAATTACCAAGTATAGTAAAGGTTTTATTTTCTACATCAAGTAGCATTTGCCATTGTTTAATAATTTCACTCTCAGATAAAGCAAACAACTCTTGAATTTTGTTTACAAGTGTTTGCATTAACTCCGCCGGGTTGTAGTGCTTACCTGTTAGTTGAAAAAGGGAAGTAGCTTTACTTTGTAAATCGGTAGGGAAGGACTGCACGTTACAATTAATACCAATTCCTAATACCGATTTTGTTATAACGTTATTTTGAACATCACACTCTAACAACACACCCGATACTTTTTTGAAAATGTTCTGGTTGGTTTTGATATATACATCGTTTGGATATTTGATTTTGTAGTATAGCTGTGGTTCTACGAGTAATAAAGTTTGAAGTACAGCTATTGTTCCAATCATCTGTAATAATGCGCCATGCTGAAGAGCTAATGGTTGCTTGTATTCCATACCTATGCTACAACACACATTATCGGATGTATCCGATTGCCAGTGTTTCCCATAACGACCGCGTCCTTTTGTTTGTTGAAATGCCCGCACGCATACAAACGGAAATTCGCTATAATGTGTGTGTATCACATCGTTCGTTGACGTAGTTGATTGAAGCGAAATGATTGTTGGTGACAAAGTTGAAAAATCTTTAAATGGAAAGATGTTATTCATGCGTAACCTCGTACACTACACGAGCAAACTGTTCCATTATGTTTATTGCTTCATCTCTTCCACCGTACATTATTTCAACGTATCCCTTTTTACCTTTTTGTAAAAACCTTGCGCCATGCATTCCGGCAACCGTTGATGCAATTGGTGTAAATGCTTTTTCGTAGAATTGTGTTGCAGATGATTCGGGTAACTCAATACTCATACTATTTGCGCGAACTATAACGCGAACAAATCCGGTAGGTAGGGTAATCATACGTAAGCGGACTGCAAACAACAGTTCTTCAGCTTCTTTTGGTAATGCGCCATATCTATCACGAAGTTCACTTACTATTTCATTGAGTTTAAACTCGCTGTCGGCATTGTATAACTTCTTATAGAATTCAAAACGCTCAGTATCTTTTGGTATGTACGTATCCGGTAATAGAGCATCGGTATCAAGTTCAATACTAAGTTCATCGTTTGATAGATTAACCGGTATAGGTTTATCCTGAAACACCGTACTAAATTCTTCCTGACGGAGCTCTTGTACTGCCTCATCTAAAATCTTTTGATATAACTCAAATCCCATTTCAGCAATAAACCCACTCTGTTCACCACCTAATAGATTGCCCGCTCCACGGATTTCTAAATCTCGCATTGCAAGGTGGAATCCACTTCCTAAATCGGTATGTTCTTCAATAGCTTGTAATCTACGGATGGCTATTCGGTTCAGTGTTTTAACAGGTGGTACAATAAGATAACAGTATGCTTGCCGTGTTGAACGACCTACGCGTCCGCGTAATTGATACAACTCTGCCAAACCAAACCTATCAGCACGATTGATAAAGATTGTATTTACATTAGGTATATCCAAACCACTTTCTACAATCTTTGTTGCAAGTAATACATCAAACTTCCTTTCAAGAAATCGTTCCATTACCGTTTCTAACTTACTGCTATCCATTTGACCGTGTGCAATTCCAAATCGGAGTCCGGGTACGATTTCCGTTAATTGCATTGCTATTGCATCGAGGTTCTCAATTTTATCGTTAACAAAATACAACTGTCCGCCACGCTCTAATTCACGTGTAATACCTTTACGTATTTCATCGTCGTCCCATTGAATAATATTTGTATCAATTGGTAGGCGGTTTCTTGGGGGAGTTTCGATATTACTCAAATCCCGTGCTCCCATCAGCGAGAAGTTTAAAGTACGGGGGATTGGCGTTGCAGTTAATGTTAGTGTATCTATGTTGGTTCGTAGCTGACGTAATTTTTCTTTAGCACCAACTCCAAATCGTTGTTCTTCATCAATAATCAACAATCCAAGGTTTTTGAATTGCATGTCTTTGCTGAGGATGCGATGAGTTCCAATAAGAATGTCAATTGTTCCGGCTTCTAATCCATTAGAAATAGACTTTTGTTCATCGGTGGAACGAAAACGGGAAATAACATCTACTTTAACGGGGTACCGTTTTAAGCGTTCACTAAATGTAATATGATGTTGGTGAGCTAAGATTGTGGTTGGAACTAACACGGCAACTTGCTTTCCGCCTTGTGCCGCCTTAAATGCTGCACGAATTGCTACTTCAGTTTTTCCAAACCCAACATCCCCACATACCAATCTGTCCATTGGTGTATCAGATTCCATATCGTGTTTAACTTCTGCGGTAGCGCGGGCCTGGTCTGGCGTATCTTCATACATAAACGAAGCTTCAAACTCTTTTTGCCATACTGTATCGGTCGGGAAGGCAAAGCCACGTTGCGATTTACGCAAGGCATAGAGTTTTATTAGCTCGCGGGCAATGTCCTTGATTTTCTTTTTTGTTCGTGCTTTCTTACGTTCCCATTCGCCGCTTCCAAGTTTGCTAAGTTTAGGTGCAACCCCTTCCTGTGATGAATAGCGTTGCAGTTTGTTCACATAATTAAGGTGAACATACAGTACATCGCCTTCAGCAAAAATTAAACGGATTGTTTCTTGTTTGCTTCCACCAATGGTAATTGTTTCTAAGCCATCAAACTGACCAACACCCTTATCAATATGTACAATCAAGTCGCCTTTGCGCAGCTGTTGTAATTCTCGTAAGGTAATACCGTTAGGATTTTGGTGTCGGTTTGCATCGCGGAAACGTTGTCGGTTAAACACCTGATGCTCGGTGTAACAAACTATACCTTCGTCATCCCATCTGAATCCTGAGTGTAAGGTTGAGTTTGCCCAATGAATTTTATGTGTTGAAACAGGTTTGTATTCTAAATGGTCTTGGTCGTAACGTTCCTCAACGTTTTCAATCAGCTCTCGTATTCTTTTAGTATGAATTGTTCCTTCTGCACAAATAAAAATCTTCTTCTGTAGCTCTTCATCTTCTCCTAAAGCAGTGAAAAATTTCTCTACCGAAGACTCGAAGTTAGGTTGTTGAGCGGAACGTGTTTCAATATCAGTATTGCCAAATGGATTGATACTGATAATTCTGTTGTTACGTAGTTGATGAAATATAGTACTACTTTCCGCTTTTTCAAACACCGATTCCAGTTGCTCAGGTTCATCCAAAATTACTATTGTATTTTCATCTATGTAATCCAACAGTGTCGCGCCAAATTCATCACTTTGTTCATGGAAATATTTAGCCACAAATTCAATGGAAGTATGTTCTCTGATACTTCGTTGAGAGAGCGGGTCGAACTCACGGATTGATTCAATAGTATCACCCCAAAATTCAATACGTAAAGGCGTGCTCCAACCAATTGGGAAAACATCAACAATCCCACCGCGAATTGAAATATCACCGGGTTTAGAAACATAATCCTGACGTTCAAATCCATGAAGCAACAAATGATGTTGAAACTCCTCGTATGGAACATGTTGGTCACGTTTTAGTGCATATAAATTCTCTGTTACAACATCTCGTTTTGGTAACGAAAGTAAAAACGATTCAGGTGAACAAACTACTGCCGCTATAGGATTTCGTTCTAACGTTGTTACAGTATCAACGATATCCAGCAATTCAACATTGTATCCTTCATCCAGAGATTTTTTTCTTCGTACTTGTTGCTTACAATAGGTAGAATTATCCTCGCCAAGCAGAACAATCAAGTCATGATACCAACTCAATACACTATCATCATTCGTAACCACTAAAAGTCTTGTTCCAAGCTTTTGCCACAGCGAGGCAACCGTTACAGCTTTTAGCGAACCGGATAATGTTTTGATTGAAAGTGAAGTTTTATTCTTTGATACTTCTGAGATAATAGAAGTATAAAACGCAGTTTTTTGAAACGCGGAAAGTAACTGTGGGATTTGTGGTGATGCTGAGTTCATTCTGATACCATAAAATAAAACCAGGCGATTACCTTATGGGTATCGCCATTTCATTGCAAAAATACGCTTGAGTCATAGAATACATCAGAATATTTTGGGCTCTGTCATCTGCCGAAGCGAGCTATACTGCGCCGTCACACGGGCGGGGTCTGAGCGTTGCAGCGGCGCATATCCATAATCCTGGTATAATTTTAACCGAACTTTCTTCTCTGTGCGACACGCATTGGTTGGATCGGACCGGGTTGCCGAGCTTATCGGTTGCTACGGCAGCTGCGAGAATTCCAAGGTCAAGTTTACATGTCTTCTTTTACCATGAATGTGTACTTTAATACCAAAAAATATTAAGTTCTCACCCGAATAAATTCTACTGCTAATTGAAAATAAGTTGCTTAAATTAAAGTTACTTAATAAGCAAAGCCAAATTGATGGAGTAGCAATGAGAGTCTTTTTCATCTTAATGATTGTTCCGTTATCATTAATAGCACAAGTTGGTAAACATGGCAGTAAGACTATCAGCAGTCAAACTATTGTAAATGAATATACCTATCTTACACAAGATGCAATATCAACTAATATTCTGCATGTTACCAATTCCTTTTTGAATCAGAATAATAGATTCCAAACCAACCTTAGTCCTGGTGATTTGATAATGGTAATTCAGATGCAGGGTGCAATAATTAATGGCACTCCACAGGATTCATCGTGGGGTAGTGTACTAAGTTATCAAGGTAGTGGACTACACGAATTTGCAGAAGTTTTAGAAGTCCCTGATAACACTACAATAATTATAAAATGCAGACTAAAATATAATTATTCATACTTAGCCAAGACTCAAGTAATTCGTGTGCCGCGATACACAACCCTGACTATTTCAGATAACGCAACACTTACATGTCCTGAATGGAATGGACAGATGTATGGTGTAGTTGTTGTAGAAGCCAATAATAATTTTCAGGTAAATGCAAGTGGTGTAATATCAGCGAACGAAAAAGGTTTCCGGGGTGGTAGGAAAGTAAATAATGGCGGCTCGTTCAATATTCAAGATTACTATTCAACGAATACAAATATTGCAGGTGAAAAAGGAGAAGGAATAGCAGGGTTTACAACCGATCTTAATGTATATGGCGGCTATTTTTGCAGAGGTGCCGCCGCAAATGGTGGCGGTGGAGGAGACGCCCACAATGCAGGGGGCGGCGGCGGTGGTAATGGTGGTGACATAACTTATTACTCCGGTTTTGGAGTGCCAGATATTTCTACTCAGTTTTACATTAATGTTTGGAATACTGAACGTGCAGGGTTAGCCAATGAGCTCTCACCCGGAGGTGGGAGAGGTGGTGCAACTTGGGCAAGAAACAACATAGACCCTAGTGTATATCCTCCCGGAAATAGTTTATACAGTGGTGATAACAAACATGTTACTGGTGGATTAGGTGGGCGACCATTAGATTACTCAACAGGTAGAATATTTCTTGGTGGTGGTGGTGGTTCCGGTGATGGCAATAACTCTGCTGGAACTGCCGGAGGTAGGGGTGGAGGTTTAATTTATCTTCTTTGTAATGGAACTTTAACTGGCAATGGCTATATAGTTGCTAATGGTGCTACTGCACTTGCTACAAATGGTGGAGGTAACGATGGTGCCGGTGGTGGTGGAGCCGGAGGTACTATTGTTTTAAATTGCAATACATCTATTTCATCTCAACTGATTATTGCAGCTAAAGGTGGTGATGGTGGAAATTATGTTGCAATTCCCGGGGCTTTACAAGATGCATGCGGACCCGGAGGAGGAGGAGGTGGTGGTGTTC
Source organism: Bacteroidota bacterium (assembly GCA_019695345.1). Lineage (GTDB taxonomy): Bacteria > Bacteroidota > Ignavibacteria > Kapaibacteriales > NICIL-2 > JAIBAE01. The sequence continues at coordinate 58,110 of JAIBAE010000010.1, forward strand.
TGGTTACAACATTTGCAGTTCCTAATATTCTAATTGGTGGACTAAGTGGAACAAGTAATTCCTCAAGCAGTCCAACATTTCCCTGTTACCATTCTACAAAGGGTAATTTAGGAAAAGTCTACCCATTAGTTTATACACCATTAGTTTTCAATGCTGCCTTTGCGGATGCAGGTCCAAATCAGGAATATTGCCTGTCAGGCGATTCTATTGTATTAAAGGTTACAACAACAGGTACAGCAGTGAGGACTGTGAAATGGTCGCCAAGAAATTATGTTGGCTGTGAAAACTGCATTGAAACAAAAGTTCATCCTTCAGGCAACACTATGTTTTATGTAACTGTAACGGATAGTTCCGGTTGTTCTGCAGTTGATTCAGTATATGTAAAAGTTAAATTCAATAGCTCACCTATTATACTAAGCAAGAATGCTACAATATGTGCTCAAAATGATTCTGCCGTCATCTCTTTTTCGGGTAATCTTGATAATCCTCGATGGTCACCATCAATTGGGTTAAAGTGTGATAGTTGCAACAGCACTGTTGCAAAGCCGACCACTACAACCTGGTATAAATTAACGGGAAACGATCCAAACGGATGTCCATATAAAGATTCTGTTCTTGTAAGTGTTTTACCCAAAGCAGTTATTAATGCTGAGCCAGATACAGTATTATGTACTTCAACAGGTGTGATATTAACTGCAACAGGTAATTTTCAGACTGTTGAATGGTTCCCTCCAACAGGGATTTCTTGCACTACATGCCCGCAGACTGTTGCAACACCGCCTAAAAAAGACATGGTGTATTATGCTATTGGTAGAGTAGGTAATGGTAATAAATGTGATGCCATGGATTCAGTTAGAATCAGATATGCACCAGGCGTTGAAGGGCTATTACCAAAGACTCTAAGTATTTGTGATGGACAGTCAACAACTCTAACTGTACCTTTTGGTGGAAAGGTTAAGTGGACTCCAACTTCAGCTGTAAACTGCGATACATGCAAGACAGTTACTGTGAATGTTAAAGCAAATACTATTATCACCGTTGAAGGCGATTCAGCGGGATGTAAATCAAAGGTTCAGATTGATGTTAAGATTATAAATTCTACAATAAATTTTTCGTTGAGAAAGGATACTGCAATTTGCAGAGGAGAAAGTGTTGAGTTGAAAACAACAGGAATATCTGGTGCGTCCGAAGTAAGTTGGTCACCTATAGATGGCTTGAATTGTTCTACATGTGTTAGCCCAGTTGCATCACCCAATAAAACAACAAAATATTATGTGAAGGTTGGTTCAGGGAGTTGTTCCAAAGTAGATTCTGTTACGGTGTCTGTTAAGTATGCAAATATTGCAAGCGTTCAGCCTGCTCAGATTACTCTTTGTAAGAAAGATACAACTCAGGTTCATATTCAACGCCAAAATCCAAATTCAACCATAACGTGGACACCAGCGAAAGGACTGTCATGTAGTACCTGTCCCGACCCAATTTTAACTGCGGATAGCAGTAAAACATATAGCATCATTATTCATGATGATGGTGGTTGTGATACCACATTACAACTTACAGTAACAGTAAATTCTCCTCCGGTATTTTCTGTACAAAATAAGTTCCTAACTGTATGCAAAGGTGAATTTACACAAGTGAATGTTGTTGGGGACACAACCGGTGAAATTACATGGATACCAAGTATAGGAGTTGGTTGTACAACATGTGCGTCAACTACATTACAACCATCACTCTCAACAACATATTACATCAGGCAACGGAATGCTAGTACCAACTGCGAATCCTTGGATTCGGTACATGTAACAGTTAAACCATTACCCGTTGTTGATAGTGTAACACCAAATCTAAAAATCTGTGTTAATGGGGCGGTACAACTCTATGCATCAAAAGGGACATCATATAAATGGACACCATCGCAAGGATTAGATAGAGATGACATTCAATCGCCAACTGCAAAACCAAATCTTACAACGTTGTACAATGTCAGTATATTTAATATAGAAGCATGCTATAAAGATACAACTGTGCTGGTAGAAGTTATCCAATGTGGTGATGAAATTACAATTACTTCCAATCCTACATTTGATACTATAGTAGCATGTGATACATCATTAGTTACTTTGAATATTACAAACAAAGGGCAAATACCAAATACCATTGATAGTATAACCATTGAACAACTTCTAAATTGTACTATTGATAAAGTATTTCTCAAATCATCTCAAAGTACAAACCTTCCATATACAGTTAACCCAAATGAAACCTATACAGGACTAAGTGTAAAGGTACTACCCAATAGTAACGGTCCGTATTCGGCTTTGATTAGAATACACAACAGCCATGTTGATAGGGTAGATACTATTCGGATAGATGGAAATGCAGTTAATAGAATGGTTAAAGCAGAAATACCGGGTAACACCATTGAAATTGATACTTCGTTTATTTTACCGGTAAGTGTAACCTCAATGTATTGGAATGAATTGCAGATAAACCAAGTTAGAGCTGTAATTACTACCGAAATGGGTAGTATGACTTTAGATTCCTCTGTTAAAATTGTATTGGGACCAGTAACTGATACTTCATGGTCTGTTACATATAATTCACAGGAAAGCACACCCAATACATTTGTATTCTACTTATCCGGTTCTACACCGTTACATAGTAATGGAATGTTGTTTCAGCCAAGTTTTATTTCATTACTAAATAATACGTTTTCTTTTAAACCAACTATTTCACTTTCATATCCCGGATTACGGATAGATTGTGTTGATGAAGAAAGTAGTTCAGATTCCATTAATGTATTTACATGTGCAGCATTTATTAGGAGAGTTCGTATTGGTGCAGTTACCGGATTTTTAACTCTCAAACCAAATCCTGTTTCTGATGGTACTGAGGTTATGTGTAATTACCAATTAGGTCATCATGAAAGAGTTATCATTAAAGTTGTTGATGTGGTAGGAAGAACCATACAAATCCTTAAAGATGAATACCAAAGGGAAGGAATACATACTGTAACCATCAATGCAGAATCCACTGAGTCTGGTTTGTATTATATAGTCTTACATGCGGGTGGCGATGTGTACATGCAGCCTTTAGTAATTTCAAAATAGGGATTGAATGGATTCGCTCTTCTGCCGAAGCGAGCAATACTGCGCCGTCACACGGGCGGGATAGAGCCTTACTTTTTCGCTGAAATGAGAAAAAGTCCTGATACCATTTTACCAAGACTTTCTCCTTCCTGCGACAGGCATTGGTCGGGTCGGACTGGGTTGCCGAGCTTGTCGGTTGCTTCGGCTATAGCGGGGAATACTAATTGGTAATTTCAAGTCCGCCAAACAATACTGTAGTACGTATTGTAAGTGTGCATGTATGTTCACCTCCAATTGCTCGTAACATAGTATCGTTGCTAATACCACCAAACATAGGTGAGCCCTGAACTACTACATGCCAATGTTGCGGAACCTTGATTTCAACTCCGGCAAACGATACATCAACGTCAAGCGATGCTTCGTTGCTTGCCATAGATGCATTGCGTAAGTCTAATTCAACTCCGGCAAAGGTAGACGATATTTTACCGCCACGAAACTTTTGAGAAACTACATTAGATTCAGTTCCACTGAATACAGCATGAATATCAATCACTTCATCATCTAATTGTGATGAACTTGTTTTATTACCTAAACTAAAATTATGATTTATGGTAAACTTTGCTTCACGGTCTTTATCGCGAATTAAAAAACCTATTCCCCAAATTATGAGTGCAAGTGGTAATGCTGTAGCCCAAAAGTCTATTTTGTACAGGTTATCAGCAATTAACAACCCGCCTAATGAAATTAACACCAAACTACCCATCAATTTGTTTGGTCTGGAAATCAACTGAACAACTCCCATAACCACAAAGATGAGTGGCCACCAAGCTGAAAAAACATCTCCAAACGGTATAATTTGGAAACGGTCGAGTAGAAACCCTATTCCTAAAAGAATAAGAATGAGCCCCATGATATACCTTGAATTCATAATTCCTCCACTAGTCGATAGTTGTACGCAGTTGACTTACGTTGATAATCTTTTCAGGTTGCGAATTATTTTCGTTCAGCTAAAAAGAGCGTTTGCCATGCCTCTTGGATTTGTCCAACAGTTAGATAACTTTGGGCAACTCTGTGATATAAGTTGCTTCTATTGTTTAGGTTAGAATTTTGTGTTAGTACAGATAACGCACCTGCGGGGTTATTTGTTTGCAACTCTATTTCAAACGAATCAGCAGTACTTACAATCTGAGTTTGTAACCAATCGTTGTCAACACCCGGTATTGCAGTTACTCCAGCTAACTTCGCTAAATCACTACCGGTTAGAACTGTACTTTCTATAATATATTGTGGTAAGGCATCGAAGCCAATACCCTTAACCCGAGGCTGGGCGCATTCAAAGCACGATTCCGGCGTAACTCTCGAATACCATTTATAACCCATTCTCGCAACAAAGTCCATTTTTCGAGGGTCGATTTTACCATCGGTTAACACGGATTCTTTTACATGGAGTCTTAATACTCGTAATAACATAATATTACCGTTACCTCCTTCTTCTCGAAAAAGCTCGATGTTATTAATAAGTGAACACTCCATTGAAAAAGGAGATTCTTCTACTAACGGTGGCTTAACGGCTGTACTTTGTTTTTTATGAAATCCTGCTTTTACAAATTCATCAATGCCATATTCATAATCGGTGGATGCAAGATTCATTTGCTCAACCATTGAATAGGTAACAGCATTAATAGTACATTCCTTAGTCTCCATAATATTCTTCCATGTATCTTTTACTTTTCCGGTGGCGGCTGCAATAGCAGGACCTATAGCAACCACAGGTGGCTTAGATGCATAGGCATTAAAGAAACTGAAAGGGGAGAGATTGCAATTCCCATTAGCATCTATAGTTGACACAAAAGCTATGGGTCGGGGAGCAACTCCACTTAATAATATCTGATGAAAATCTTTGTGAGATATGTCTGAAGGTTCGTAGCTAAGCATAATTGATTTTGAGGTTTAATAACAGTAAATAGTCTAATAAGACAAATATAGCCGACGAATTTATCACAATTGATTAAAAATTTTGTTGTGGAATGGGTAGTGTGGTGTTATTTTCACGCACCTATTTGGGGAAACTAACTTCGCATTTAACATAATAATCACTTTACAGTAAGGAAAAGGATATGCGTAAACTCACGTCTATTCTGTTGCTATGTGTTATGGCTTATGGAATTTTTGGATGTAGCGGTTGTGGTAAAAAGAAAGAACACAAACTCCCACCAAGTAATTCCGGCAACTTTAAACTTTGGAAGAAATACGACACACCTCCTGGAGCAGACCCAAGTGTTCCTGATACATTAGGTGGTGCAGGATTTGAAAAGATAGCTGAGAAAATGGGTTTTATAACTTATGTTCCTAAAGAAGAAGAGCTCAAATACTTTGGCGACCCACGTGCAAAAACAGGTGGCGAGATACACATAATATCAAATCAGTTTCCTGCCGTTTTCAGACCCGAAGGACAAAACTCAAATTCTGTTTATAACCAAGATATTAAGTCATCAGTTTATGAAACGTTGATTGGAACTCATCCTGTTACCCGAGAATATATTCCGGCATTAGCATCTCATTGGAAAATTTCTGATGATAAAATGACATTTACCTTCCGAATTGACCCTAATGCACGTTTTAGTGATGGTAAACCGGTAACTGCTGAAGATGTTGTTGCGACCTTCAAACTATTAATGGACGAATCTTTACTTGAGCCTTCTAACATTGTAGTATTCAGTAAGTTCGAAACCCCAGTTGCATTAAGTAAGTATATAGTACAAGTTAAATGTAAGTCATTAAATTTCAGGAATCTATTATACTTTGGTGCCAATATATTAGTTGAACCGGCACATGAAATTGGTAAACTGACAGGTAAAGAGTATCTTGAAAAATATAATTTCAATATGCCTGCCGGTTCAGGTGAATATATTGTATTGGAACAAGATACTAAAGAAGGTAAACAGTACGTGATGACACGTAGAGATGATTATTGGGCGAAAGATTATCCAATGAGTAAATCAATCGGAAATTTTGATAGAATTGTGTATGAAGTTGTAAAAGATAATCCAACTATTGAATATGAGAAATTCAAAACAGGTGAGGCGGATTTGTTTAGATACACAATGCCTACAACTGAAAAATGGATAAAGGATACTGATTATCCGGCTATCAAAAATGGTTGGGTTAAACGGTTAAGAGTCTTCACTGATGGTCCTATGGGAACAGCAGGCTATGCGTTTAATATGCGTAAAGCACCTTTTGATGATCAAAGAGTACGAAAAGCATTCTGTTATTTATTACCACGAAAACAAATAATAGAGAAGTTATTATATAATGAGTATGAGCCATATGATACTCATTATCCAAATACTATTTATGCTAATCCTAATAATGAAAAGATTGAATATAACCCCGAGTTAGCTTCTAAACTCTTAGATGAATCTGGATGGAATCAGCGAAATGCTGATGGTATAAGAACAAAAAATGGAAAACCATTTCAAATTGAAATGGCAATTACAAAACCACAAGAAAGATTTGTATTACCTTATCAACAAGAGCTACGCAAGGCAGGTATTGATTTAAAACTAAAAAATGAAGATTGGACCTCCACAATTAAAAATATTGATGCGCGAAACTTTACCATTTTTGCATTTGGGTATTCTGGATTGCTAATACCTAACCCTGAGACATCACTCAAATCTACACTTGCAGATAAGACTGATAATAATAATATACAAGGCGTAAAGAATGCTCGTATTGATGAATTGCTTGACATCTACGACAAAGAATTTGATGTTAAAAAGCAAATTGAAATCATCAGAGAAATAGATGGTATTACAGCATCAATGAATTTTGACATGATGCAATGGAATCCTCGTGGACTTCGTATAGCACATTGGGATAAATTTGGTATGCCTGATTATGTAGTAGGTAGATATTCACAATTATCGTATATCTACCAAACTATTGCATTAACATGGTGGTGGGATCCAGAGAAAGCGGCTGAAGTTGACGATGCTAGAAAGAACAAAAAATCTCTTAATGGGGATAAGCAAATTCGCGAGGTACGTTACTGGAAAGACATAAAATAATTTATTTTAATTACCAAGCATACTTTAAAATTTTTATGTTCGATTATTTTTTAAGACGCCTACTACTTACGATCCCAACTTTTATTGGTTGTACGTTAGTCGTTTTTATTATTGTGCAATTAGCTCCTGGTGGTCCACTTGAGACACAAATACAAAATTTGAGAAAAGGTGGTGGAGAGACCAGTGGAAATTCTAGTATAGCTGGTGAACAAACTTTGCCACCACAAGCCATTGAAGAGTTGAAACGTTTTTACGGATTTGACAAGCCTTTAATAGTTCGATATCTGATATGGTTAGGCGTGTGGAAACGGGAGGCGGAGACTTATAATGTTAAAATAAATGAAAGGCGATTAGTAGGAAATGGGAAGAGTATATTAGTTAAGGGTGATATGACAATAGTAGATGCAGATAATTTAGCTGATGTACTTGATCAGTGGAATGTGACTGCTGAAAATGTAAATGGGAAAATTTCATACAGAGTATATAGAGAAGAGTACAGTGGAATTTTAACAGGTAATTTTGGTAAATCTTGGACATATAGAAAACCTGTAATTGAGTTAATTAAGGCTAGAATGCCAGTTTCTATTCAATTTGGAATTATTGGCTTTATTCTAAGTTACACTGTGTGTGTATACTTAGGTATTCAGAAAGCTTTGCGACACAACTCAAAATTTGATTTCTTTTCGTCTACAATTGTTTTTATTGCATATTCAATACCTGGTTGGGCCTTGGGAGCTGTGATACTAGTGCTTTTCTGTACTGAGTCTTTCTTCCCTATATTTCCGCTCGGAGGATTTGAAGATAAGTTCTATAATGAGCTTAGTTTTTTTGATAAAATTTTAGATAGAGCATACCACTTCGTATTGCCTACCATTGCCTATACAATGTCCGGTTTCGCATCATTAACAATGTTGATGAAAAATTCACTGTTAGATAATTTAAGTCAGGATTATATAAGAACTGCCTTTGCAAAGGGTATTCGTGAAAAAAGAGTAATTTGGTTACATGCAATGCGTAACTCTATCATTCCAATAGGTGCTAATATTGGTTATCTATTTGGTGTATTGTTAGCAAGTAATTATTTAATTGAAAAAGTCTTTGTTATTGATGGAATTGGGATGTTGACATTTGAAGCAATTTTAGCAAGAGACTACCCCATTGTTTTTTGTTATACCGTCATAAGCGTTGTTATTACATTGTTTGGTTCTATTATTTCAGACTTGGTTCTATCGTTGATTGATGCTAGAATCAGATTTAAGTAATATTGTATTTAATAAAATTAAATTACAACAGGATAAAAATATGTCAGAAGATAAGAGTATTAATAATGCAGTAGTTCTAAGTATTAATCAACGACGTTGGCGCAAGTTTAAAACACTGAAAAGGGGTTATTATTCATTAATTATTTTGATGAGTTTATACTTTTTATCTTTCTTTCTGCCAATACTTGTTAACAATAAAGCATTAGTAGTTAAGTATAATAATTCATATTATTTCCCTGCTTTTAGGGATTTGTTAGATATACCTTTGATAGGCGCAGTAGGAGGCTCATCATTTACGAGTGGAGAAACATTAGGACAGATAGGTAACGCATCTGAATGCCGATATAGAGAACTTCAACAACAATTCAAAAATAGTAATAGTGATAATTTTGTCTTAATGCCTTTGTACCCATATAATCCATTTGAGGGAACCGATGTAAAGGATGGGGAGAAGTTTATGCCACCACTTTCATCAATTAATGGTAGTAGCATTAGATTGTTAGGAACAGATAATAATGCTAGGGATGTATTCTCCAGAATGGCTTATGGATTTCAAGTTTCCATATCGTTTGCTCTATTTGTTGCCATACTTGAATACCTCATCGGAGTGCCATTAGGTGCTGCTATGGGATATTTTGGAGGGAAGTTTGATTTAACTATGCAACGATTTATTGAGATTTGGCATTCATTACCATTCTTGTTTTTAGTAATGATTTTAGTGTCAATATTTGACTCAACATTCTTTTTACTAGTTGCAGTCCTTACACTTTTTGCTTGGTTAGGTCCTGCTGCACAAATGAGAGCCCAATTTCTAAGAGAAAAATCTAGAGACTATGTAGCAGCTGCCATATCAATAGGTGTTCCTACTTGGCAAATACTTATCAAACATATATTGCCTAATTCTTTAGTACCCATAATTACCTTTTTTCCATTTGCTGTAGTAGGCGGAATATCTGCTTTAGTAAGCTTAGATTTTTTAGGTTTTGGACTGCCAGCTCCAACACCAAGTTGGGGGCAAATGGTTAGTGTAGGTTTAGAACATGTTACAGATGGTTATTGGTGGTTAGTGTTAGTGCCACTTAGCGCAATGTTTTTCACTCTCATTCTAGTAACTTTTATTGGTGAAGGAATACGCGAAGCATTCGATCCCAAAGTATTCTCACGTTTACGTTAATTTATAAATCGAAATTCATCCGAATAAAGTAGTCATGCAAGAAAAACTGTTCGAAATAAAAAATCTTAAAACCTATTTCAATATCGAAGGAAATTGGGCAAAAGCCGTAGATGATGTTTCATTTGATATTTATAAAGGTGAAGTGTTAGGTATTGTAGGTGAGTCAGGCTCTGGGAAATCGGTAACTGCGCTTTCACTTATGAAGTTAATACCAGATCCACCGGGAAGAATAATGGATGGTTCCATTATGTATAAGGATACTGACATCTTAAAACTTACGTACGAAGAAATGTACAAGATTCGTGGAAAAGAAATTGCTATGATTTTCCAGGAACCAATGACATCCTTAAATCCGGTGTTCAAAATCGGAATGCAGATTGCCGAAACAGTGATGACGCACGAAGGACTCAACGAGAAACAAGCACAAGAACGTGCTATAGAAATGCTTCGTTTGGTAGGTATCCCAGATCCGGAAAAAAGAATAAACGATTACCCGCATCAGTTCTCAGGCGGTATGAGACAACGTGTTATGATTGCCATTGCTTTGGCTTGTCATCCCGCTTTGTTGATTGCTGATGAACCCACTACAGCTTTAGATGTTACAATTCAAGCTCAAATTCTCGATTTGATGTTAAAGCTAAAGGAGGAGCGTAAGGATGCTGCAATTCTTCTAATTACTCACGACCTTGCTGTAGTAGCCGAAATGTGTCACAGAGTAATTGTAATGTATGGTGGTAAGATTCAGGAAGTCGCAACCGTTAAAGACATCTTTGATAAACCATCTCACCCGTATACCAGAGGATTGATGGGGTCAATTCCAAGACCCGAAGATGCCGGTAAACGCCATGAAAGATTAAAAGCTATTCCGGGCAATGTACCAATAATTACAAACTTGCCTGTTGGCTGTAAGTTCTGTACGCGATGTACAGAAAAGTTGGATATGTGTGATACCGTAGAACCACCATTAGTTGAAGCAAGACCAAATCATTTTGTGCGTTGTCATTTAGTAAACACACAAAACCAAGGAGCTACCGCATGAGTGCACATGAGATATTATTAGAAGTTAAAAATTTGAAAGTGTATTTCCCGGTGTATGCGGGAGTTTTTCAAAGGAAAGTAGCAGATGTAAAAGCGGTTGATGGTGTTTCTTTTACTATCAAACGCGGGGAAACATTAGGATTAGTAGGTGAGTCCGGTTGTGGTAAAACAACCGTTGGGCGAGCTATTATCAACGTTTTACGTCACGTAAGCCCGGATGTTCATTTGGATGGTGAAGTAAACTATTACGATGAGACCGGTAAAGTAACTAACCTACTACATCTGAAAACTAAGGACATGCGCTCGTATCGTTCTAAAATTCAGATGATATTTCAAGATCCATTTTCATCGTTAAATGCTCGGTTATCTGTTAAGCAGATTGTTGCTGAGCCAATGGAGATTCATCATCCTGAGATGTCGCAGAAAGAAATTGAAGAGAGAGTATATTGGTTGTTAGAAAAAGTAGGATTGCAACCTGCACATGCAGCACGTTTTCCGCACGAATTTTCCGGTGGGCAACGCCAACGTGTTGGTATAGCACGTGCGCTGGCAACGAATCCGGACTTAATCATTTGCGATGAACCTGTATCTGCTCTCGATGTATCTGTTCAAGCTCAGGTTATCAACCTCATGGAAGATCTCCGCGATGAATTCAAAATGTCGTATCTGTTCATCGCTCACGATTTATCCGTAGTATATCATATATCGCAACGTATTGCTGTTATGTATTTAGGTAGTGTTGCCGAAATCGGTTCAAGCGACCAAGTATATTTCAATGCAACGCACCCATATAGCAAAGCGTTGCTTTCAGCATTGCCAATACCCGATCCCCACAGAACCGACAAGAAACGAATTGTTCTAGAAGGGGATATACCTACTCCATTAAACAAACCAACCGGGTGTGGTTTCCGAACCCGATGCCCAATGGCTAAACCCGAGTGTGCTAACGAAGTTCCATTACTTGATACAAAAGCAGACGGCAGGCAAGTGGCTTGTCCGTATGTACAGGTCGATGTTTCAGCAAATGTTGCTTAACGCGAACGGCACCGAGCATTATTCATCTAAAAACATTGTCTTGCCGGAATGAATACACGGCGCAGAACACATAGTTTATCGTACAGAAGTAAAACTTTGTTTGTATAGTTTGTTGTACAGCCCTATTTTTGCCGTCCGTTCTAAACAGTGGAACTAAATATGGTCCCGTAGCAAAGTGGCTATGCAGAGCTCTGCAAAAGCTTTTACGGCGGTTCGAGTCCGTCCGGGACCTCTTAATAACGCGCGGCTCAAGGTTTCAAGAGCCGCGTGTTTTGTTTGAAGATTAACGTTTGTCTATATAGTTGTTATACAGGAAAAAATCATGGCTACAACAGCAGATTTAAAACCCGGAATATTCATCAAGTTCAACAACGAACTTTGTCAGGTATTAGAGTCCGAGCACCGTACACCCGGAAACTTACGTGCATTTTATCAAGCCAAAATGCGGGTAATCCGTAGCGGTAAATTATTAGAAAACCGTTTTCGTTCAGGTGAAACGATAGAGATTGTACGCGTTGAGCAACGCCCGTATCAATATCTTTATCGCGATGGCGAGTTCTATGTGTTTATGGAAAATGAAACCTACGAGCAAGTAACTATTGATGCTAAAATTGTAGGCGACGTAGCTCCGTTAATGAAAGAAAGCCAGGATGTTCAGATTTCCTTCGAGGAAAACACACCACTTTCCGTAGAGTTACCGTCACACGTTGTTTTGCGCATTACCTATACCGAGCCAGGTTTTAAGGGCGATTCTGCTAATAACGTGCTAAAACCTGCAACGTTAGAAACAGGCGCAACAATCAGCGTTCCTACATTTGTTAACGACGGCGAGTTAATCCGCATTGATACCCGTTCGGGCGAATACGTTGAGCGTGTTAAAGAATAAGTATTGATTTGTTTATTAAAGCGTACATTCTCTGGTTTTAACTTAGGGTGTACGCTTTTTTGTTATCGGCTACAGCCAATATTGCAAAACAAGCCTTCAGCCGCCCGACAGAACCTTTGTTTACGTAATCACGATAACCGCAGATTAGAGTGTAAGGCTCTATCCCGCGCAACAAGGTGACCTTGAAATGAGCTGTTTGGCGCGGCTTGCGAAGCAAAAAATTTTATGGCTACTATACGAATATTTTTGTGAAAAAAAATGTTTGTGATGTGCGAAGTATCATGTAACTTGTGTAAAAATTCTGACACTTTTTGAATACATATAGTGGGGAAATTATGGATTTAAACTATCTAAGGCGACTACTAAAAATTTTTGATGAATCAACGTTAAGCGAGTTATCTATTGAAGAAGAGGGAGTGCAACTAAAACTGGCTCGCCATATTTCAGGTGGCACGGTACAAACAGTTATGCATGCACCAATGGTTCAACCAATGCAGCACATTGCCCAAGCCCCTGCAGTACAGGCGGCACCCGCTCAGGCAGATGCAACGCCAGCCGAAAAAGCACCGGCGGGGAAAGCAACACATAAAGTATTATCACCCATTGTTGGTACGTTCTACCGCGCACCGGCACCCGATGCAGATTCGTTTGTTAAAGTTGGTGACCGAGTAAGTGTTGGGCAAACACTTTGTATTGTTGAAGCTATGAAACTGATGAACGAAATTGAAAGTGATATTGCCGGCACCGTTGTAAAAATCTTGGTTGAAAACCAGAATCCGGTTGAATATAACCAACCTTTATTTGAAATTGACCCAAGTTAGGTTATTGGTTGAAGTAATTTGAACATGTATAACAACTACTAACGTAACTATGAAGAAGATTTTAATAGCGAACAGGGGAGAAATTGCGCTTCGGATTATTCGTGCATGCCGCGAGTTGGGAATTAAAACTGTGGCTGTGTATTCCGATGCTGATAAAAGTTCCTTACATGTTCGTTTTGCCGATGAAGCTGTGTGTATTGGCCCGGCACAAGGAAAACTTAGTTATCTCAAAATACCTCATATCATTGCTGCTGCACAAGTAACAAATGCAGATGCAATCCATCCGGGATATGGATTCTTGGCAGAGAACGATACATTTGCCGAGATATGCCACGACTGCGGTATAACCTTTATTGGTCCTACTTCCGAACAGATTATTAAAATGGGTAATAAATCCATTGCAAAAGATACAATGGCAGCTGCCGGCGTACCAGTAGTTCCCGGAAGTGAAGGAGTTATCAGCAATGTACAAGATGCTATGGAAGTTGCTGAACGTGTGGGATACCCAGTAATGTTGAAAGCTGTTGCCGGTGGTGGTGGTAAAGGGATGCGTTATGTTGAGACAGCCAGCGAGATTGAACGCGCGTTTACTAATGCCCGCAATGAAGCTGAAGCCGCATTTGGAAATGGCGACATTTATATTGAAAAGTTTGTTGAAGAACCACGCCACGTTGAGATTCAGGTATTTGGCGATAAGTTTGGAAACGTAGTTCACTTGAATGAACGTGAGTGTTCCATACAACGCCGTCACCAAAAATTGATTGAGGAAGCTCCATCCCCAATTATGACGAAGGAACTTCGCGCTAAAATGGGTGAAGCCGCAATGAAAGGTGCAAGGGCAGTTAACTACGTTGGTGCGGGGACGATTGAGTTCTTGGTAGATAAACATCGCAATTTCTATTTTATGGAAATGAACACTCGTATTCAGGTAGAACACCCTGTTACTGAGCAATCGTTAGATGTTGATTTGATTAAAGAACAAATAATGGTTGCCGCAGGTGAGAAACTTACGTTATCAATTCAAGAGCCTAAATATCATTCCATAGAATGCAGAATAAATGCTGAAGACCCATATCACGATTGGCGTCCATCGCCGGGAGTGATTACCTCGTTGCATTTTCCGGGTGGCTATGGTGTGCGCGTGGATTCACACGTGTATCAGGGATATATGATTCCACCATATTACGATTCAATGATAGCAAAACTTCTTACGTTTGCTAAAACACGCGACGAAGCTATTGCAAAGATGCGTAGAGCGTTAGATGAAATCGTGATAGAAGGAATTCATACAACCATTCCTTTCCACCGTAAAATGATGGATAATCCAGATTTTATCTCGGGTAATTTTGATACCAAGTATCTAGATACAAAAGGTTGGCAGTAAATTGAAGGCGTTTCTTTTGAAACGCCTTTTTTGTTTGATAGAAAGAGGACAACGAGCGAATACATTCAGTAATTTCGCTTGAGTAAGTATACCATTAATTAATTCTCGGGAGTTTTTATGGAATTTTTTACCATAGTATTAGTATTGCTGATTCTTGGATTCTTCTTTGGAACGTTGAAAACAGTTTCGCAAGGTACGGTTGCAGTTGTAACCATGTTTGGCAAGTACAGAAGAATAATGTTACCGGGATTGAATATTAAAATCCCATTCCTCGAAACAATACATAAGCGTATATCTATTCAGAACCGTTCGGCTGATTTAGAGTTTCAGGCAATTACACAAGATCAAGCGAATGTGTACTTTAAGGCAATGATTTTGTATTCTGTGTTAAATCAATCGGAAGAAGTAATCAAAAACGTTGCTTTTAAGTTTATTGACGAGAAGAACTTTATGCAGGCGTTGATTCGTACTGTAGAAGGTACAGTTCGCTCGTTCGTTGCTACCAAAAAACAAGTTGAGATTTTAGCATTACGTAATGAGATTGTAGCTGAGGTTAAGCATCATCTTGATACAAGTTTGGAATCGTGGGGATACCACTTGATTGATTTGCAAATCAACGATATTACTTTTGACAAAGCTATCATTGAGTCTATGGCTAAAGTTGTTGCCTCACAAAACTTAAAAGCAGCAGCAGAAAACGAAGGTCAGGCATTGTTAATTACAAAAA
This sequence comes from Bacteroidota bacterium, assembly GCA_019695345.1. Classification (GTDB taxonomy): domain Bacteria; phylum Bacteroidota; class Ignavibacteria; order Kapaibacteriales; family NICIL-2; genus JAIBAE01. Next base: position 73,599 of record JAIBAE010000010.1, read on the forward strand.
CAAAGCAAGCAGAAGCTGAAGGTAATGCCATTAAAATCAGTGCTGAAGCTGAACGCCAAGCCATGCAAATGCGAGGTGAAGGTGTTACGTTATTCCGTGAATCTGCTGCGCGAGGTATTAGAGATTCGGCAAAAGAATTACAAGAGGCCGGTTTGGATGCTTCTATGATTATGTTCCAGATGTGGACGGAAACCATTAAACACTTTGCTGAGTTTGGAAAAGGTAACGTGATATTTATGGACGGTTCATCGGAAGGAATGGAACGCACTATGAAGCAAATGATGGCGTTGCAAGTACAGAACAAAAAGTAAAACTTCTGTACGATACATGCCTTTTTGGAATGCAGTATTGTTCTCTCCCGCAGATGGCGGGTGTTTGGCAAAAGAATTTTGCCACCAGTATTGTTCGGTGCGGTCTTGCGGTAGCAAATAAGAAAATCCTGACTGTTATGAACTTCTGTTTTGTTGAACACCAAAAATTCACGATGTTCGCGCAACAATTTTGACATTATTTTGATTACAAGGAGTTTGGAATGACGTTTCCTGATAATTGTAAGTACACACACGACCACGAGTGGGTAAGAGTTGAAGGCAATATTGGAATAATTGGAGTTACCGACCACGCTCAAGGCGAACTTGGCGATGTTGTGTACATTGATATTGCAGATGATTTGGCAGAAGTAGAAAAAGGTGGTTCGTTTGGAACTATTGAGGCCGTAAAAACTGTTGCTGATTTATTCTCGCCGGTTGGCGGTAAGGTTGTTGAGGTAAATCGTGGATTAAACGACGCACCGGAAACCGTGAACAAAGACCCCTATGGCGAAGGTTGGATTGTTAAAGTTGAACTTTCAAATCCGGCCGACCTTGACGAATTGATGGATGTTAATGCTTACAAAGAATTGGTTGGTCACTAACATCTGTTAGAAAGTACACAGCATGTGCAATTACATGTTGTGTTTTGTGTATCACATTTTCTTTACACTACTTGCAGCGCAAAGGCACGGATAGTATTCGTGCCTTTTGCCTATCTATACACGTATGAATAACAAATCTTCGGCTGTTGTAATTTTAGTTGGCACACAAGCTTTATCATTTGCTTCGCTGCTATTATGGACTGTACTCTTTACTATCTACCAACGCTTTAGTGCCGATTTGCAAAACAACTGGGTGTTTCTTGCCTATCCTTTGTTGCCTATTGTGTACTCTGCTTGGGCTTGGTGGCGGTTTAAACAACAGAATTACCGGAGTGCGGTAATCTTATCGGCAATACCTGCCTTTATTGCCTTTGCATTAATGACGTATTATTATATCCAAGGCGTTTCTTCGCACTAACCACATACAATATATATGGACTTCTTATTTATGATACACGGGTTTTCCCGTTGGACGATTACACTTCTTGCATTGATAAACATTGTACTGTTTGCAAAAGCATACATACAAAAAGCTCAACTCGGCAAACTCGAAAATACATTTCTGAAAATATATATTATCATGACCTCGATACAATTTGTGTTAGGGGTAATTAAACTGATAGATGTGATCAACACCGTTGGTTTTGATATGCACGCGCTACGTTTGCAAATAGAACACGCCACAACAATGCTCATTGCCATAGCAGTAATACATATCACTTCTAAATGGAAGAACGCCGAGAATACAATTCGTGTTCAGCGTACACTACAGATGTTATTGTTATCCTTGATTCTCATATTTGTTGGGATTTCACGTATACGCGGAATGGAAATCTGGATTCCGTAATGTTGGATTCGGTTCAGAAACGTAGCAACCCTTCAGCGCGCCAACCCGGTGCGAACCAGCCTGTTGTGGGGCGCATTTTATTATACGATATAAAATTCAGGACGTCTGTCTTTTAGAATATCATTTTCGCTGTTAAAAGATTTGTCTCGGGTATTCTCTGGCTCTATTGTACATAACAAGACTTCATCATCGGTAGCATTTGCACTTACTAATGGTTCGCCATTATATGAGTATATGTGTGATTGCCCGTTAAACGATACTTCTTCGCCATTTCGTTCCTCCGTGCCACATCGGTTTGCAACTGCTAAGTACACCTTGTTTTCAATTGCACGAGTAGGCATTACTTTCGTCCAGATATGGGTAACAAGGTTTGAAGGGCATGCAATCAAATCTGCACCTTGTAATGTTAGAACTCGCGCAGACTCGGGAAAACGCCAGTCGTAACATATCATGGTACCAATACTAACATCTTTGGCTGGGTGTTGAATGGTAAAAAATCCTGTATCACCTTCATCAAAACAATACCGTTCTTTGTAAAAGAGATGTGTCTTTCGGTACACTCGGCTTTCTATAGTGTTCGGGGAGAATACGGCTGCTGAGTTATAGAGTTTGTGTTCAAAAGATTCCGCAAAACCTAAAACTATAACAGCATTCTTTTGTTTAGCGATTTGTTGAAACTCTTGCATTTCTTTAGATAAAAATTCCAATGCAACGGTTTCTACTTCCTCTCTGCTATGGAAAAAATAACCGCTGGTTGCCAGCTCAGGAAACACAATTACATCTGCCGTAGTAGATGTAAGTATATCCTTTATCCTTTTGATGTTGTTTTGAACATCAAATATGGTTGGTGTAAATTGGATTGTTGCAATTGAAACCATAGTTACCGTAAATATAGTGTTAGTATTGAAACATCCGTAACAGATACACCGGATATTCGGGATGCCTGACCAAGGGATTCCGGACGATGCTTGATTAGTTTATCACGTCCTTCTTTGGATAGTGATTTTACATTATTATAATTGAAGTTCAGCGGAATTTGTTTACCTTCATTCACTTTGAAATTTTCTATCTCTTGTAAGTGTCGCTTAATATACCCTTCGTACTTTAGGTCATGTTCAACATGTTGAACTGTTGTCTGATTTTTACGCAATGTATCTAAAATTTCAAACGAAGGTGCTAAATGTTGAAGCACATCTGGCAACGAAACTGTTGTGCGTTTTACAACTGTCGATAACAACACCGTCTCAAATAACAACGAATCACCAATTGATTCTAAGTAGCCATTCATTTGTGTAGGTGTAACTTTCAAAGTATTACATAATTCATGCAACTGTTGCTGGCTGTTAGCTTGTTGAACAAATGCATCGTAGTGTTGTTGTTCTACCAAACCAAATTCATACCCATATTTCATTAACCGGTGTTTTGCGTTATCTTGGCGAAGTAATAATCTATACTCAGCCAGTGATGTAAACATGCGGTATGGTTCTTCGGTGCTCTTATTTACCAAATCGTCTATCAGCACACCAATATACGCTTCCGAACGAAGTAGTGTAAAGGGAGCTTTATCTTGTACTTTCAAAGCCGCATTAATACCGGCAATCAACCCTTGCGATGCAGCTTCTTCGTAACCACTGGTGCCATTAATTTGCCCGGCAAAAAATAGACCCGAGATATTCTTTGTTTCTAGCGTGTACTTTAATTGATACGGAAAGAAGAAATCATACTCAACTGCATAACCGTATTTTAATATCTGTGCATTTTTTAAACCTGGAATACTGTGTAAGCCTTGCTCCTGAATATCCGACGGTAAACTTGTAGAAAAACCGTTTACATAAACAGACTCAGTATTCAATCCTTCCGGTTCCAGTAATATCTGGTGTGAGGTACGTTCGCTAAATCTCGCAATCTTATCTTCAATGCTTGGACAATACCGTGGGCCTGCGCCATGTATCAGTCCGGTAAACATAGGCGACCGCTCAAACCCGGAACGTAGAATATCATGTGTTTGCTGGTCAGTTTGAGTTGCGTAGCATGCAAGTACATTTTTAACACGAGATGTTTTACTTCGTAAAAATTCAAATTACAACGGTTTTGGATTGTTTATCGGTGAAGATGTGCCATCTGGTCTCTACATAGTAACTGTAGAACGTAATTCACCTGCCGAACTTGCAAATGTTCGACCAGGTGATCGTCTCATAGCTGTAAATGGACAGTTAGTAGAATCGATGAAACCTAATCCAAGAGAAATAATTGCGCAAGAAGCTAATAAATCTGAAACTCTCTCGCTCAGACTACAATCTACTGATG
>JAIBAE010000152.1 GCA_019695345.1 Bacteroidota bacterium
TAGTTGCTAATAGGCAAGAACTTATTGATAAAATACATTCTATGTCGCAGCGGCTAGAATCTATTTTATAAGTACTTATGTTTTACTGCGCAATGGCAACTATATAATTTGCTAACGCCTGACCGCGCCTAATGGTGAGTATAGATACAACCTCACCGGCGGGATAGAACGTCCGCAGATAAATATTACTTAGCATGGTCAATTCTGTCCGGCAAATAGAGGGCAGATAAAGTATAAAGGTAGGGAGCCGACAGCGAAAGCAAAAAAAACTTGAAAACTAATTTACTGTAGTAAAATACTTAAGGGGAAAACATGAATACGAAACCTCGCCTCGTAATCTTGTTCACGATGATAATTGTTACATTATGTAACGCAGGGAATACACCAACAACTCCAACCATAAAAAAATTTAATACCATTGGCAATTTTGATTTGCAGATGCACGATAATGGCATTATAGGCCAGAGTGTTGGCAAAAATGAAGGTGGTGGTTATTTCCCACGCGGTTCGGATGATATGTATATCTTTGGTGGTGGATTGTGGTTTGGTGCAATGAAGAATGTCAAAATAGATGGCAATAACATACAACAAAAAGTATCTACTATAACTTACGACCCGGAAACAGGACGTTCCTGGATGCGCTCAGTGTTTAGTAATGATACGTCCGATTGTAGCGAGCAACTATTTAATGGTGAAGACGCTTTCTTGTTTTTTTCTACCCAATACAAGCCCGATGGCTCACCTAAAGCACCGGGTAGACCCAACTGGCTAATTTGGAAAACAGATAACAAAAAAACAGTAGGTGATGATGGTTATGCTGGTACTTTAGTTATGGATGAAACTAAACGCAATAGTACTACATATCAAGGTGGACCAGTATTTATCAGCGATGAAGATATTGTTTCGGCATATAATGATGCCGACATTTCCAGAATGACAGATACGGCTAATGGTAAAGCTGGTTATCCGTTGGGCATGCGCTACGAACAATCTATTTATTCATGGAAAACAGGCGTTTTAGCAGATGGATTTATAGTAAGAGTTAAAGCCACGAATACATCTAAAGATACATTATTCAATTGTTGGATTGCTCCTGCTTACGATTTCGATTTGTCAGTTAGAGGCGTAACCGGGGCTACAAACGATTTTGCACGCTATTATAGTGATGATACAACTTTGAATCTACATGTTATGTGGACAGGTGGCTCTGCTAGGGAAAAAACACATGGGTATGTGGGTATGTCTTTATTGGAAACACCTGCAGTAGATAACAATGGATATGTACGTCATGATAAACCTGTATTTGCACTTAACGAACAATTAGGGTTACGGACCTCGAAAGCATATAATATTATTTCCGGTGGAATTCCCCCAAGTGCACGTTATGATTTACTTTCTTCTATGCAATTTGATGCGGATAATGGTGCAGGCGATAAACGAGTTCTTCAAGCAACCGGTCCATTTACTTTAGTTCCCGGCGATACAATTACTGTTGCTTATGCTATAATATTTTCAAAATCAAATAATGGTGGCTTAGGTACAGGTGCAACAAATGATATGGCTGACTTAACAGACAAAGTTGTTGCATTTAGAAACAAGTACAACGATCAGTTTATTAATGGAATTAAAAATGACGGTGGTGATGTTGCACAATCACCAGTTAATAGTACAACCGAAGTAACACCAACAATTCAAGTAACAGATGTTGAAGATTCAAAGATGGGTGGGTTGAGTAATTTTAAATTCACCGTTGTTGATTCTAATGAAGTAAGAAAGTTATTGAATCATGATTTAGAAATAACCTTTGTGCCAGAGATGATACGTTATCAAATATCATCGGATACAGCCAACGGCAACGGGATTTCATGGATATACCAACGCAGAATGGAAATTAAAGATGTTACTGATAATAAAATGCTTACATCTCCACGAACAAGGTTTGAACAAAAGCTTTGCAGTGGTTCATTAAAGGGTTTATTTGCCACCGATTATTACACATACACTTGCGGTGATACTTTACGATTACCGCCTGATACTAAAGAACTCCGCGAAGGTGTGTTCTCAACTAATGCCTCTTGTTACGATGACATTTCCCGTTACGGATTCCATTTTGGTTTTAATTATGGTATAGAGCAACATGGTGGAAAGTACAGATTAGGAAATGCAAAGGTTACAAGTGGTAGCTCTGATGTTGTTTGTGCAACATTACGTCAGGAGATTCCAACAACCCAATTTGACGCAGGGATTAATGATTACATATATTCTGCACTAGATAATGGTAACGCTCAGTATGAGTTGAGCTTTAGCCCCGGTGGAGTTGAAGAGATAGAAGTAGAAGTTCGCACACCTTCAACACATACAGTTACGTTTAGTGTTCCTTATTACACTGTACATCTTAAAAATATACGCTCCTATAACACTGGTAACAGAACGGTTCGTTATCCTGAGTTATGGCTTGATACCATTTCGCCTGATTTAATTCCACAAATTGAAACGCATCCTATTGGCTCGTATAGTTTCTCTGCTTACGGTTGGTGTAATGCAAGTGGTGCTGATGGAAATGCTGCTCGCCAACAACAATGCGCGCAAGCAGATGGCTCTTACACAGGTTCGCTTGGTAGATATTATCAAACTACCATTAAAGGTAAAGATACATTGGAATTCTTTCATCTGTTGCAAGTAGAGGGAAGCCAGTTCACCGTCGACTTTTCTAACAAAGGTGGGCGTAAAGGTGGATTTGGTGGAAGGCTGATACCTAAGGCAGATGCAAAACCAACAAAAGAACTAACAGTAAATGATAAAGTTCTGTTTACAACCGAAGGTGGACCATTTGGGTTACCAATGCCAAATGCTAAACTAAAAGCACGCGTTATTCTTGGAACGGTTGGAGTACAAGAATCAACTACCCAAGGCAATGTTCCGCTTGTTATTCCAAATCCTGCAAATGGTTATCTTGATATCATCAATAACTCATTGGATGTGCAATCAATTGTAATCTCAAATGCACTTGGACAAAATGTTTATAGCCGTTACATCGATAACCAATTTGAAAAAGTGTACAGAGTAAATACTACAGATTTACCAAACGGTATTTACTTTATTAAACTCATTAGTAACTCATCGGTACAAACAGTACAAAACATAATACAACATTAAGCAAAGTTTTTTTTGCTATCGCAACCCACACCACGCCTTGCTTATTAGCAGGGCGCTGTTGTGTGGGACATATCCTTTGGCTATTAAAAAACAGAACAGTATATTGAATACACAAACTCAATTAGGTGACTTATGAGAATATACTTAGCCTTGCTTCTGGTTATCACTAGTGCAGTTCAGTCACAAGATGTACGCTTAATTGCAAAATCCACATACCAACGTGATATCACTGATATTACAAAAGAGATATTTAGGCGTAGTGATTCGCTTCATCTTGCGTACTCTGCTAAACGAGGTATTCCTAATTCTATCAATTACCAACAGTATGATACCTTACTTCAAATCAGAACAAATTACAACGGCTCAGAATCGCAATACCTGAATACAAACACCTACAATGATTTAAATCTGCTTGTTAGCTCTATAAACTATACTTATACAGATGGTGAGATATTACCATCAAGCCGAGTACGTAGAGTTTATAACAATAACAACGAAGTCAGTGAAATTTATATAGATACATGGCAGACAAGTAATAATTCATGGCTAACAATCGAAAAGATTGAGTATACTCAAAACAAAATTGATTTTGTAACAACCGAAGTTCGGTATGAGTTTAAGAATGACCTTTGGCAAGCCGTGAAAAAA
>JAIBAE010000078.1 GCA_019695345.1 Bacteroidota bacterium
TCACTATTGTTTTGTTCGCAAGCAAACACTACATACACTCGGGGGATTCTGTTAACAGAATCATTTCTCACTACAATTGAGGGATAAGCCGCTTGCATTGTTGCAGTATCATAGTTCAACTTAATTATAGGTTGTTGAGATAGACATATTTCATTTTGCCATTGTAATCCCGCAACCGGAACATGACCACGAATAGAAGGAACACTTCTACGGTAATAAACCTTTAGTCTTGAATCAGAAGTATCAACTCTATGATAACACATGTGGTAATAGACAGTATCTAATTCTCTAAATGAATTATTACCTATATCATATTCAACTTTAGGGTAACATACTAGCTTTCTTTGGTTACTATTCTGAATGTCACCCAATGCTACGGATGCGGTTGCGGACGGAATAGTAACTCTAAAAATCTTACCCTCGCCAGGGAGAAGTATTACTGGTAACTTAGAATGTGAACTAATAACCGTATCTAAACTACCGCCAATTTCCTGAACTCGAAGAATATGTTGTTTACCATCCCAATGTGAATAATTAAACGGAATAGTAATTTCTCTTGTTCCAAGTTGTTTGTACTGTAATTGCCGCCATTGTGTTGAATCAATTGAAACCTTACAACTATCTTCAAATTCTGCTGATGAAAGAAAGAGTAACCGTTTTGGTGAAACAGTATCGTTAAAAGGATAATGTATATACCGTAATGGGTCAGTCCGTTTATTACAAACACCAATGTAAAAAACACTGTCAAGCATAACACCACTGTCGGAAGAATCACGAAGTAGTGTAATATCGTAAAAGGTAGAGTCTCGTGGTTCGTACAAAGGTCTATTATCCCAATTTACCCTACCAATTGGGCGTACCAAAACAGAGTCTTTTTGTATGAATATTGCTCTACTAAAATTAGTTGTATCACCCGAATAGTATGTTTTGAATCCTTTGCTAATCCAAGAAACTAATTGTAAGCGCATAAGCTCATTGGAATTATCATTCATAAACTTCCAAATTTTTCTCACTGTTAACCTTGCTGAACGGCAACCCAAATATATTTTGTTTGTGTCTTCATTTCCCCAAAGTCTTATGATTCTATCGGGATGAATATACTGGTCAATGTGTGTTGAGTCATTCCGCTTCCAATAGTCAGTATCCCACGGTGAATCTGAATTGTACGGCGATGTAATATGACCTGTTTTTCTGAGTGTAAGGTATAATCCATAATTAACTACACCATAGGGATAATAAGTACCATTATCAATCATAAAGCCTTTACAACCTAAAATCAGGTCATTAAATAACATATTGCCGATTTCCTCCCCTGTTTTAGCTCTTGAATATCCAATGTTAATCTGAGGACCTAACGGGTCGTAGTGTATATTGTCTGGAAAGTGATGAACAGGATTATAAATCGTGTGCAGTTGTTTTTGTGCCCACCAATGCTTACCTGAATATAAATATGAGAAGTCATTATATTTTGAGTAATAGTTCCACTTCTTTACTTCATTACTTGCTAAGGTTGACCGCTGATCATACAAAGTATCTAGAAAGATCTCTAATTGCATTGTATCAAAAGATTGTATTTGATTCCTAACTGCAAATCCAGTAAATGCAGGATAGGTGCCATATTTATTCCAAACAGAAATATTTGTTTCCCAAAAAGATTGTAAGGTATCGCCAAAATTTGAATTGAATGGACCCCAAGAACGTCTATCATGATGATACCCCATAACAGCAGACACACTACCGCATACATAATTGTTAATACCTCTCCAACAAGCGATACTATCGGATTTCATTGATGCTATCCACGGTGCGGGCATATTGGATTGTACATCGGAAATCTGCCCGAATGACCAATATCCTTTTTGTTGTAATATATGTACAGAGTGTTTTGGAAAATCAAAGCCATAAGAAGAAGTTACAAAACCATTCAGAAGTTTACCTATGTATCTGACACTCCACGCATTTTTTAACCTATATTCCGTACTAACACTAATACGCCATAGCTTAACATTAGGGCGATTATTGTAATACTGAGTGATACGGTTTTGTATATGATTGAGAATTAACGTATCATAATTACCTTGCTGTAATTCGTAATCAATCGAATCCCGTATGCTTACGTAATCAAGTTTAACCGGAAATCCTTGGTAGTACACCTCTACATCAAAACTATCAATGTGAAATCCCTTTTCGTCTTTATTCCGTTCTTCAATCTCGTAACGTAAAAGCGGGTTGCGGATACTATCGAGTAAAAATACTGCGCTTAATGTAACCGTTGGTTCGCGGACTATAGTTGTACTGTCCAACGGTAACAGGTTCCTTGGTATTGTGAATACTTGTTGAAAATTATCAGGGAGGGTCGTATCAACATTACTAAACTTTGTATTTCTATACCCTCTATCTGTCCATGCAAAATTGGAAGCGATGGAATCGAATTTGATATAGAAACCATTTTGATATAGATATAGTGAATCGGCAGTATTGTTCCAATTGCGAATTGTTGAATGCGCCCAATACTTTAATTTGAGAGTAAGGGCAGTATTTTGTGAAGTATCAGTTGAGGTAGTATCGGGACGGCGTATACCAACTGATAAATACATCTTCCTCCTGCGGGTACTATAGGTGTTTTCTACTTCAATCCGTGATAACAAATTTTTAGGCTGGCAACCAGAAAGTGCTAACCCTACTGTGCTACTCTGCAAGTGTGCAAATCCGCGTGGGTGGGCTTGTGTTGCCGTATCATTACTTACTATTGTATTATTCCGATAACCCCACCCAAAAACGGCGCCTGAACTATCAAAAACATTGGGCTGAAATACACTGGAAAGGTTGGAAACTATTTCACCATCAAACCGCGAGGTTATACCAACTACTTTAATTGCATCTAATTCGTATATCTGTTTTACGGTGTCATCGTTATACTTAGCATGCCAAAAGTCTGAAAGTTGATTGTGGTCGTGAACGGTGTTTACTCCCATAAACCTATCAAACGAGGTATCATTACCACCCCATTGCCAACCCATAACCATACGTTGTTGAGTATGAGTTGAATCATGAAATGGTGCTGTATATGTACCCCAATTGAATGAATGTGGCGTTGGCTCAATTGTTTGAGAATATATAATAGTTGAAGATGACAATATAAGAAGCAGTATGATAGTTTTCATTTTTTGCTCCTTATCTTGTAATGGTTACTATTTGTTCTGCCTTATGCACGCCATTTGTTAAGCGCAAGAAATATACACCTGCTGTCAATTCTGATGTCTGCACAAGTACAGTGAGATTCTGGGCACCATCTACTTGTTTTGCCCAAACAGTTTCAATCATCCTTCCATCAAGTGTAAAGAGTTGTAGTTCATACAATCCCGTAGTAGTAGTATGTATTGGCACTTGTAGTTGTGAAGCGTTTTGTGGTGTTGGAAACGGATTTCCTATTGCCAACATTTCATTTCCTACTTCTGTATCTTGTACACGGACTGTTTTCCAGTCTTTACCTTTAAGTATAACAAATGTATTTGGTTCAGCACCACCATGATAAAACATAGCTGCAATATCATTGATGTTGTCTCCGTTTGTATCGGGCAATGAATAAATATCATTTACTAAAGTACCATAAGGTTTTAGTAGTTTATGCTTATATTTTGCTATTGGGGTGTACTCATTTGGAGTAATCGAATATGTTATCAGTTCATCGTTAAACCCACGTGCCATATCTTCAATATCATCGCCATCAATGCTGTGATCGAGAACCAAACATTCAGGACAACCCCCTACGTCTGCTATCTTGAAAAATGATTCACCTTGCAAATCAAATATTGGATTCGTAGTACTTAACTGAGTACCGTTAATAACACTGACAACAGGATAAAACAGAATTTTATCAAGGTGTTGTGAGTTAAACAATGTACCTCCGCCGTTAGTGGCAACCGGACTCCAGTTGTTTTTGTAATAGTCGTCGGCATGGTCTTTCCATTCGGGTGATTGATAGGCATCAAGTTTTGTGAGTGTTACTGTTGTACTATCAAGTTGTTGTTTAAACTCAACACCGTATAAACGAATCTCAGATTTTTCGGGAATGTTTACCCATTTACCGGGAGGAGGATTCTGAAAAAAGTAATTTGCCCATGTATATGTTAGTAAACGCCATGAACCTGACTTGTTTTTAAATAAGACAACAGCTACTTCGTGCATGGTAGTATCACTTAACACAGGACTTTGAATGTGTGTTGTTTTCACATTGCTTACATCGGCGTTGCCTAGCATAATACTCATAAGGTACGGATAACCTTTGTCTGCTACATGATAATAAAATACATCATCTTTGCCATCGCTATCTACATCGCCATATGTGTTCTTGCGACTTCCGGCACGGATATGAGGATGATTTCCAAATACATATCTTTTAGTAGTATCAGGTACTCCTTCTGATGTTCCTAAAAATAGTCTACCGCTTCTATTGAGGTAGTCAGTATTTCCATCACCATTAATATCTAAGGAGACGATACCTTCAGGATGAAAACCACTCCCCCAAGTAAACTCATTTAATGTATCGCCTTGAAAGCGATTCAACCAAGTCTCAATTGTGTAACTAAATGTTTTAGGTTGGATTTTTCCAATTACAATTGATTGTTTGGTTGGATCTTTTCTAAAACCATTAACGACCGAAAACTGATTTGTAACTCCTGCAATTATTGGAGGAGAAGCTGAAGAATCAGGATAACCTTTGGAAACCAGCCATTCTTCAAGCGGAACAGGAGTTTGGGAAAAACAAAAAGTAGTAGTTATACCTACTAAGGCGAGTAAAACACATGTAGTTTTCATGAGGAACCTCTTTAATATATAGCAATTGGGTTTGAGTATCTTATTTTGTCTCTGTGTAAAATACACGAAATAAATTTTATACATGGTACTCATTTTCTACAGTGTTGAAATGTAAGTATCTGTATTTATTTGAGATAACTTTTTATGCACATAGGGCTTTATAGCCTCCTTTTACAATTACTAACAACTTTTAACTAAAAACGACGAATTGTAAGTGTTAAGCTACGGGTTGTAAGTGTCAAGCCACGGGTTGTAAGTGTCAAGCCACGGGTTGTAAGTGCCAAGCCACGGGTTGTAAGTGTCAAGCCACAGGTTGTTTGTCTCAAGCCACGGGTTGTTTGTGCTAAGCCACGGGTTGTTTGTGCTAAGCCACGGGTTGTTTGTGACAAGCTACGAGCTGTAAGTGTCAAGCCACAGGTTGTTTGTCTTAAGCCACGAGTTTTTTGTGCTAAGCTACGGGTTGTTTGTCTCAAGCCACGGGTTGTTTGTGCTAAGCTATAGGGAGAAAATAGTTTTCTTCTATGTTGTTAATAGAGGGGACGAACTGCAACCTTGCGCCAAACTTTGCCCAAATCTACCAGAGTAACGACGCAGAAGGATTGATTTGGTAGTAGTAGATAACGCAAATATCTTTACGTAATACGTAACATCTTGCGGGAAAACAAACCCACATACTACGAATGAGTACAGTAATATCTAAGTAAGCGTTTATTGTTATTAGATAGATACATTGTTATTTCCCTGATTTCCTTCTGTTGCAATCTTTACAAAGCATCTGGCAGTTTTCTTCTATGGTTTTTCCGCCGTCGTGCCACGGGGTTATGTGGTCGGCTTCCATTGCATCAAATGCAAAATGTTCTTTACATACTGTGCAAATACCTTTTTGTTTTTCATAGACTTTGAGTTTTACCGAATCGGTAAAGGCACGGATGGAAAGATGTTTTTCGTTACGGGTAAATAGGAATGGATAGATTCCAATTTTCTTTGTAACATCATCATCAAGTATAAGTTTCGATATTTCTTGTTCAAATTCTTGTTTGTTGATTTCCGCAGTATTGTATGTATTGTATAAGTTGCCCCAATCTACACCTTTCATTATCTTTTTGTTTCTGGGAAGTGTGTTTACCCAATCAATAACTTTTTCAAAATATTCCCATAATACGGTTGCATCGGTATCATGCTGATGTTTACCCATGTAATCTTCAATGTTCCCTTCGGAAATCCAATCTATTGCAGTTTCTAAATATTCTTGGCGTATGGCAGAACCATTTAAATAGTCGTGGCCAATTTGGTAGGCGGCACATCCTGTTTTGCTAAAGTAACGTTTTGCCGAACTTAACCACGAACCCGCATACACAGCGTTGCGTAGTTCTTGGTCGGTTAGTTTTTCTCCGGCAATGTTTATGGTTCTAAACCATTCTAATTTTTCGCTATCGGTGCCGCTACATACATACACCATTAATTCGTAGTTGTTGAGTTGTTCTTGTTTATCGTCGGGTAGGTTATGGTAGTACAAACCATTAAACGAAAAATCGCCTTGCATGTATTGGCAAATAGAAATTGTGCGTTGTTGTCCGTCTATCACTTCAAAATTTCCATCTTGGCGTACTGCCCAATACATAACATTAAGCGGGAAACCTTTGGTAATGGTATTTATAACAGCATCGCGCTGTTTATCCTTGTATATAAACTCACGTTGGTAGGGTGGGCGTATATCAAGTTTACCACCATACCCAATAACACCTTGCTCGGCGTTATCCTTGTAACCATCTGATAATTCTTTTACGGTGATGGTGTGAAGTTGTATGTTCATTTTATCCTCTTATTTTTAATAAGTATCCTAGCATAAGGCGCAATTAAATATCTACTATTGCTACTTGTATAATGAATTTCATTAGGTTTTACATTTGTTTCGATTGCTAAAACGCAATTGATTGCATTACCATTTTTCTTCTGCCCGTCTTTTAATACTTTATATGGGTTAATATAATCCTTATTAGGAGTAAAATTCTCCCTACTATTTCCTAAACCAATGATTTCAAACTGATCAGGATTATATTTGTCTAAAAATGTTATTGGAACACCCATAGCACCATTGTAATCTTTTGGTATATCATTAGTTTTATCCACGTTAATGGCATCGTAATTATCATAAACCGGATATTCTTCGGGTGTATATTTTTTATGAAGAATTAAATCTTCATGTCTTTTAGCAATATCTAAGTTTGTGTACCATACTACGCCCGATACTCTTATCATTCCTTCTTTGTGGTCGGCATCAGTTGCGTAATCCTCGTAATGCCTGTTCATAAAATGTGCGCAGTTTCTGTTAAAGCCATACCCTAACCAGATTTTATTCTCCTTTATCAGCTTAAAGATTTCTTTATAAGTAATTGCATTTTGATGACCGATAATAACAAACTTCTTATCGTATTCAATGAGCTGGGCTACATACTCCCTAAACAAAGAGAAAGGTGGATTGGTAACAACAATGTCGGCATGTTTTAAAAGTTCAATACATTCTTTGCTTCTAAAGTCTCCGTCGCCTTTTAAGTGTTTAATTCCAATTTCTTCGGGGTTAGGAACTTTATCGCCGTTTTTATCACCTTCGTATTCCAAATAGATTGCCTGCTCTTTATCGTGTTGGCTAAACAAATCCATGTCTTGGTTTTTGTAACACGTAGTAATAAGTTTCTTGAGTCCTAATGCCTCAAAGTTTTTAGAGAAATAATCAAAGAAATTACTAACACGTGGGTCGTCGCAGTTACACAGCACTACCTTATCTTTAAAGTGTGCTTTGTAGTGGCTAAGTTCTTTTTCAATATCCGCAAGCTGTGTATAAAATTCGTCTTTCTTAGATGTCTTGGCAGAATGTAGGTTTTTATTACTCGATTTACTTTTCATTTCAACAATATCCGTAAGGGTAATTTATTATCCAATTTAACTAATTTTGTTCAACACAAAACAGAGCTTTTTCCCGCTGTATGTTGAATAAGAACCCCGATGCTTATTTACGGTCGCACATAGCGGGATGATTTTTACCAACATCAACGATAGGAAAGGTATACCTACCGGAGTACGCTTCGCATGAAGGAGTTTGCCGCCCTTCTGATGTTGGATATGTTTATATACTTCCCAACACCGAGGACAGGAATAGGTATACCTGCGCAATCAATGGTTGCTATGAGAGAGTGCCGCCTCTCCGGTGTTGGTTTATTTGTTGTACAACACCGAGGACAGGAATAGGTGTAACCTGCGCAATTACGGTTGCTATGAGAGAGTGCCGCCTCTCCGGTGTTGGTTTGTATTTTCTTTGCGCCGCTGTACCGTGCGATTCGCACCGGGTTGGCGCGCTTGAGTTTTGTTTCGGCAGTAGTGGGGAACAATAGTTTTCCACGTCTCAAACATTCCTTACAGCCAAACGTCTTACCCGCCCATTATTTCCATGCCTTAATTCGGGGACTCTATGAAGCTACTCTTTACGTATTTACGTCAGTATCGGGGTTTGGTGTTTCTGGCATTGTTCCTTGCTGCCGTTAACCAGATTTTCTCGTTGCTTGACCCATATATATTCCGTTTGACTATCGACGAAGCAATTCTGAAGCAGCCTAAACTGCCGTCGGATGTGTTTTATTCTACCGTGGTTGGCTTTTTAGCAATGGCGGTTGGTGCGGCATTTGTTTCGCGTATTGCCAAGAATTTCCAGGATTACTTTATCAACTTTATAGTACAAAAAGTTGGTGCTAAAATGTATGCCGATGGTTTGCGGCATTCGTTGCAATTACCGTATCAGGTGTTTGAAGACCAACGTAGTGGCGAAACCTTAAGCATTTTACAAAAAGCCCGCACCGATGTTGAACGTGTTGTAACAGCCGGAATCAACATTATGTTTACTACCTTAATTGGGTTGGTGTTTGTTACGATTTATGCTTTTTCGGTGCATTGGGCTGTTGTAGTAATTTACTTTAGTACGGTTCCGCTTATTGCAATGGTAAGCTCTAAACTAAGTAAGCGCATCAAAAAAATGCAAAAGGTGATTGTTGCCGAAACAACTTCGCTTAGCGGTTCTACTACGGAATCGTTACGCAACATAGAACTTGTAAAATCGCTGGGATTGGCGCAACAAGAAATCAGCAGATTAAATGGCGTAACCGATAAGATTCTTGCGCTTGAACTTAAAAAGGTGCGGTATATCCGCAGTTTGAGTTTTATTCAGGGAACGTTAGTGAACTTTTTACGCACCTGCATTTTATTCCTGATGTTTTATTTAGTGTATGTTGGGCAAATAACCATTGGGCAGATGTTCTCGTTGTTTGTGTATTCGTTCTTCATCTTTGGTCCGTTGCAGGAACTTGGTAATATCATGAACATTTACCGCGAGGCAGAAGTTTCGTTGGATAATCTTGCACGTATTTTCCAAACTCCTATCGAGCCTAAACCAGAACACCCGACTTCCATTGGTAAAATTGATGACATTGCTTTGGATACTGTTTCCTTTAAACACCAAAGTGCAACACATCCGGCATTAGATAATGTTAGCGTTCATGTTGGCAAGCGAGAGACCGTTGCATTTGTGGGTCCATCGGGTTCCGGTAAAACAACCTTAGTAAAGTTGTTGGTTGGTTTGTATCATCCAAACCAAGGGCAAGTGTTATACAACAACGTTAACGGAAAAGAAATGGACTTTGATGAACTAAGAAATAGAATTGGTTTTGTTACACAAGATACTCAACTGTTTAGCGGCACTATTAGGGATAACCTGTTGTTTGTAAATCCTACAGCAACCGATGCCGAATGTATGGATGTACTTAAAAAAGCAGCGTGCGATTCCTTACTTGCCCGCGCCGATAAAGGGTTAGATAGCATTATAGGCGAAGGCGGAGTTAAGGTTAGTGGCGGCGAACGCCAACGGCTTTCTATTGCCCGAGCATTGTTGCGCCAACCCGATGTGTTGATTTTTGACGAAGCTACATCGGCATTGGATTCTATTACCGAAGAAGAAATCACGCAAACCATACGCGAAATCTCAGAGCGAAAAGAGCAAATGACGATTATGATTGCTCACCGACTTTCTACTATTATGCACGCCGATAGAATTTACGTGTTAGAGCGCGGCAATGTTATAGAGCAAGGAACGCACAGTCAACTTCTGGATGAAAAAGGATTGTACTACGCAATGTGGCGTCAGCAAATTGGTGAGCGCAAGAACCCGATTCCGTTTAAAAGTGAACAGATGAATTGAGGTGAATTACTTTGCGGTTGACACAGCAATGTTTGGGCTTTGTGGGTTTATATCAATGCTTAACCGGGAAGGATGTACAACTAAATCCATATCTTCCATTGGTATTGCCCCAAGTAAACATTCATCACCTAAAACCAATGCTCCAACAAAGCACTTTCGGTTTTTGAATCGTACTTCAACGGGACCACAATACGGAACACGTTTTCTTTTCCCGTCAGCAAGAAGAACCTCGCGTTGTTCTAACTCTTTAAGGTCAAGTTGAAGTGCAACATGTTCGGGTATGCACAAATGTAATGCACCTGTGTCAACTAAAGCATGTACTTGTACAGACTGCAATGTACTATTTGTAGGGTTCAATAACGTTATTTGAGTTCTTATAAGTCCCATAACAGTATATAGTAAATGGTATGTTCTGCACGAATATAACACCAGAAAATTAAAAAGCCCCGTTCTACAATTGTACAACGGGGCTTTTCCTTTTACACACACATCAATTATCCGCGTTTGTGCAATGCAATCCACTCTTCTAAGATTGCCTTTTGCTCGTCGGTTAATATCGAGCGAACGTTATCATAAAACGCCTGACGGCATTTAATAAACTCATCTTTAGCCCATGCACGTACCGGATTGTTTTTTAACTCAGCGCGGAGTTGTGCAGTTAAGTCTCTGAGTTGTTGTTTAGCAGTTGCTGTATCAATCACTCCATTTTTCAGGTTATCGCGTATGGTTTGATATTGTGGTTTATATCCTGCAATAATTGCACGCTCGGAAGCACGTAAAGTATCGCGAATAGTTTTAAAGCATTGTTCGTGCTGTTGGTGGAATGTACGAATCTGTGCTTTTTGCTCGTCGGTAAGTTTTAGCATACGGCGTAAAACGCGCACGCCAAAATCGTTTAATCTGCGTTCGTCGCTTGCGGGCGTAACCATTGCGCATGGTTCGGTTGTGGTTGCCTCGGTAACATCGGAAGCTGTTTCATCTGCATCGGGAAGTGTAGCACTATATAAAGCATCTTCGGTTGTTACAGGGTTATCTTTGCTACAGCTTTGTAAGCCAATAATGGTAACTATACCAAGCATCATCAAAAACAATTTCGTTTTCATGGTTCTCTCCTTGTTGTTGTGTTTGTTGTTTTCAAAAATTGTGCATGCAACTTCTGGTGCTTAGTACTCACAAACAGTAAACAGGGTTTAATCGGACTGAAATTTTTTTTTCTCCGCCTTGGCCGAAGCGCGCCTTCTGCGCCGTCACACGGGCGGAGCCAGCCGTTGCTGCATCGCAGATACTACCACACATAAATGATAATGGCTTGGTTGAATGTACCGCTTTCTTTCCCGCGCGAAAAGGTAATGCAATAGCGTATGGTTTGGTGCGGTTTGCGGTAGCATAAAAAAAGCCGACTGAGGTATTCTCTGCCGGCTTTTAATAGTGTAGCTTTAGATTGTAGGTTAGCGTGAGTATTCTCTTGATGGCTGCATATACTCTTGTCTGCGTTGCATTGGCACATCACCTGCGTAGTTTTGTTGATAGTAGTGCATGCTGTTATCTTCTAACACAAAACCATTGAGAAGTGTTTCAAGTTCTTCGGTACAGCGGCGTAAATTCTCTGCCGTGTGCGAGTACTCGTTTACAGTGATTGCAGTTGTTTCTGCACTTTGCGAAACGCGACCCAGATTGTTAGCAATTTCTACACTTGTTGCCGATTGCTCTTCGCTGCTTGTTGCAATTGTTTGCACAATTTCTTTTAAGTGTGTTACGCTTTCTGCAATTTGATGTAACGATGATGTAGAGTTTGTTGCGTCGTTTTGTATCTGGCTAACCTTTGTTGAAATCTCTTTTGTTGCATCTTGAGTTTGTTCGGCAAGGCGGCGTATTTCGTCGGCAACTACTGCAAAACCACGTCCGTGAGCACCTGCCCGAGCTGCTTCGATAGCTGCATTAAGAGCTAACAAGTTTGTTTGATTTGCAATATCGTAGATAAGCGAAACGATATCGCCAATTTGTTTACTGCTGCCACTTAACTCGTTAAAGGTTGTAAGCGATGATTGTAGAACATCATTTGCTCGTTTTGTTTCGTCGTTAGCTAATGTTACGCTACGGGCGTTATCCATAATTGTGGCGGTCATTTCTTCTACGGCTGTTGCTATTTGAACAGTTTGAAGTGTCTGGTCGTTCATGGTAGCCGATAACTCTAAGGTTGATGTACCAATACCATGTGCGGCTTCGGAGGTTGTATTTGCAATACTACGAATTTGCGTAACCAGATTTCGCATATTGTGTACGGCATTATTAAATCCTGAGAAGAGTTTCCCGATATCATCATTTCGTTCAGCCTGTAAGGTTACTGCAAGATTGCCATTTGCAAACTTCGACATTTCATTAAGCATCTTTTCAACACTTTTAGACAAATAGTCTTTTTCGGATTGTAGCTGCAACTTGGCAGTATTAACGCTTTGAACCATTGAGTTGAATCCGTTTGCTAACTCTTCGCACTCGGTGTATTCTGTTGCTTCTACTGCAATATTATAGTTACCAGCGGCAATTTCTTTGGAGGCATCGTTTATACGTTTTAATGGACGATTTATGTAACGTGCCAATAGAATACTAATGATAACAACTGCACCTAAACTTCCTAAGCCAATTAACCCCGATACTATTGTTTGGCTGCGTTGTTCTGCTTGCATTGCACCTAACGGCATAAGTACCTCAAATGCACCATGTACTTCGCCAACTTTCCATCCTTCCATTTTTGCACCGGTTACATCTAACCCTTGGCTGTTTCCCCATAATTCTTGCGAGGTGTTGGGGTCGCCATGGCAGCGCAAACATTCCTCGGTTAACTTAATTGGGCGGAAGTACCGTAAGGTATTGCTTGCTTCGTCGATAGTTTGCATTTCTGCAATGGTACCCGATTCTAACTTATGCAAGATGTCTGCCTCGAAAGCATCGGGTTGGTTATCCGGGTTACGAGGCGAAAACTTAGGTACCTTTACTTCTACACCGAGTTCTTTGGCTTTTTTCTTTGCTACTTGTATAGCCGAGAAAATTGGCACTGTATGGAGGATATCTTCTGTATTTGTTATATCACTACGGAATACGTTGTGTTTGATTTGTGCAGCGGCATATTCACGTGATGCCTCTGCCTCAAGAACAACAGTACGCGCTTGTGATACCATTGCATCAACCGCTTTTAGCTTTGATTGTTGAGTGAAGTAGAAGAATGTAACCATAGTGCAAAGCAAACTAACCGCTATAATCGGTATCATCATTGTTTGGCTTATGCCTAATCGCCTCTCTTTGAGAAAGGAACCCATGTTGGCCTCCTAGTATGTAGAATTGAGGTGCATTATATCTTGTTTCTTATCTGCAATGTATTTCCTAAATACTCTATACAGCGCGGCTTACGGTTGAAAAATATCGGCAGGAGTTTATAGAAAATTACTGCCTTTTTTTTGAACGTGGGAAATTTGAATAAATAAGATGTTTTTATCTATTATGTTGGTTCTTTTTGAGTGTGCGGATATCATTAAAAATGTTTCTGTGCGTCAAATGGGTGTCCGTTTTATACACAAACGTCAAGGTGCCGTAATGCGTTAGCAGAAACAGCACCTTAATATTTAATGATTGATGTTAGCGTACCAGTAGTTGCTCAGTTCGCATTACCTGATTACTATTTGAGACCACAACAAGATAGACGCCCGGCGATAAAGCAGGCAAATGAACAACGTCGTTGTTTAATTGTTTTATGCTATCGCAAACCACGTCGGTTGTTACCTATATAACACCCTAACTATGCGGGAGAGAAAGCCGATTTTCCAAACTTGCCTTCATCGTTTAGTTGTAATGGTAGGTGTGCTTATGTTTAGCAATTGATTCACGATAATTATAGTTTATAGCAGAAGTAACTCTTCGGCAGGATGCGGTACTTTACAAGTAAAGGCGCGGTGCCGTCCGGCGATAGCAAAAAATCCCGAAACACTTCTTCAGGATTCTTGTTATTCTTGTATATTGTGCCGTCAAATAAATTCTTTTACCAATCTACCGTTATGAAACGATTTTTCTATTGCTACGTGCCCTTGGTTTTTGCAGTTCTTCTTTCCTTTCCATATATAACATTTGCCCAAGCTCTTAACGCGTATTCGCCAACACGGTTTACAGAGTTACAGTTTAAAGCAGAAGCAGTGAAAACCAAAAATGTATCGGTGCAGGAACGTGTATTTACTGTTAAACGTTTGGGAAGCGATGCATATCAGCCGGGTGTAATTTTAGTAAAAACCCGCAGTTCGCATAGCATTGCAAAAGGAACAAAGAGTTTGCAGTCTACTTCGTGGAGTGCTGCATTACAACCGTTGTTGGTAAAAGAAATAAGAGCTCCGTTTGCAACCGAAGGTACATCGCTGCAAGCGGCACAATCACCGTTTGGTATTGAGCGTATTTACGAAATACGGTATGAATCTGCAATTGATGCCTACGATGCTTGTGTTATGCTTGCCAACAACCCCGATGTAGAATATGCAACACCAGTGTATAACAGGTATATTTCGTTAACGCCAAACGATTCACAATACGCCTCGCAATATGCTATGGGTAAAATACAAGCGCCGCAAGCATGGGATATATCTACCGGTTCGGGTACTGTAACAATAGCGATTATTGACTCGGGGACAGATTTTGAGCATGAAGATTTAGCTGGAAACTTGTGGACGAATCCCGGTGAAACAGGAACAGACGGTCAGGGGAAGGATAAACGCACCAATGGTAAAGATGATGACAACAATGGAAAGATAGACGACTACCGCGGGTGGGATTTTGTTGGAAATATTACTGCGGCAGAGTTAGTACAAGGCATAGTAAAAGAAGATAACGACCCTAAAGTACGGGCAACTACTATTGTTACCGAACACCAGCACGGTACTGAAACTACGGGTAGCGCAGCAGCAGTAAGTAATAATGTAAAGGGGGTTGCTTCCACCGGGTTTACCTGTAAGTACATTCCGATTAAATGTGGTACAGATGCAAATGATAAGAATCTGGTTGGTAAAATGCTGAGAGGATATGAAGCAATTACCTATGCTGCGCGTTTAGGAGCTACTATTATTAATTGCAGTTGGGGAGGCCCGGGTGATTCACCCGCAGAACAAGACATTATTAATAATGCAACCGCAAGTGGTTCTATTGTAGTTGCTGCTGCCGGTAACGAGACTATGGATATGGATAAAACTGAATACTTCCCGGCATGTTATGATAATGTGCTTTGTATAGGTGCTACCAACAACTCCGATAAAGTAGCATACTTTAGTAATTATGGTTTAAAAGTTTGTGTATATGCACCCGGAACAGGAATACGTACCACTAAAATTAACAATCAATATGGCGATGCCGACGGTACGTCGTTTTCGTGTCCGATAGCTGCAGGAGTTGTTGGGTTAATTAAAACATTGCATCCTGATTGGTCGGAAAAACAAATCTTCCACCAATTACGGGCAACTTGCGATAACGTGGTTAATACATCAAACAGAAAGCAATTCTATGGCAGGTTGAATGCATACAATGCATTAAATGTTAACCGTACATTAAACTCCGGTACAACTGCCCCAGGTTTGGAAATAACCGGTGTGAAGTTTAACAATCAGACTGCAATTACTTCAACCGACCAGCAAACTGCTATCTTTACCATTGAAAATTATCTTTCAACAGCAAATAATGTTACTGTAACATTAGCAGTAACCGGAAACGATGTTTCGTTATCACAAACAACATTTACAATTCCAACGGTTTCATCGTTATCAGAAGCCACGTTCCAGTGTTTTGCACAGGTAAAGGTTCCTGCATACTTTGTTAGTACATCGGTAACTGTACAGGCAACTATTACAGCAGGAACATTTGTCCATTACCAAACATTTACTATTCCGGTTAATCTAAAAACAGAAAATTCGTTTTCCAGCATTTCTGCGAGCTATGGTTATACATGGACTGCAATTCATACAAAACCACCCCTTACAACATGGGCAGTTGGCAGAACAAGTACAAACCGTGTTGTAGTAATGAAGAATACAACGTACGACTCAACTTCTATTACCGATGTCCCTACGTGTGTATGGGGTAACTCAACTCAAATAGCTAACGTCGGTACATCGAACTCTCGTGTGTATCATACAGGTAATGGTGGCACCAATTGGTCTGCCGTCCCGGTAAGCACAGTTACATCGGTTGTGTATAATATCAACTTCTTTGATTCGAATAACGGTATTATTATTGGTGCTCCGCATAGTAGTGGTTCATGGTTTACCGGCACTACAACAAATGCAGGTACAGCATGGGCTAAAGGTATAACATTACCAACGCCATTAAGCGGTGAAACAACACAATCATCGGCAATTGTTTGGAATGGCGATGTGGGTTGGATTGGTACAACTAAAGGACGAATTATCAAAACAACCGATAAAGGACAAACGTGGAATACATTCTCTATTGGTAGTAGCGATGCTGTTACACAACTTGCTTTTTCAACTACAAAAAATGGTTTTGCATTAGTACGCACATCGCCAACTATTTCCGTTGCCGCAAAAGTGTACACAACTACCGATGGCGGCGAAACATGGGCAGCTACAGGATACCAGTTTAACCAAGCCGGAGTACATCCCGTGTATGCGTATGCACCGGTGAACTCGTTACAGCTGTTGGCAGTTTGTTCGGGTTCACAAGTGATGGCTTCGGTTGATAATGGCAAAACGTGGAATCCTGTGCTTACCAATAACACAACATCGGCAACGGCGGGGTTTGGTACAACTTCGGGTACAGCCACGGCAACTATATATGTAGTTGGTAAGGAGTTAAGCTCATTACGTATTCCGTTTGTTGGGGCGGCGGCACCACAAATTAGCGTGGCATCAACCTTAACGTTTGATTCGGTATTAGTAGGCGCACAATTGGTAAAGGATTTAGCTGTTCAGAATCCCGGCTCTGCAGCATTGAATCTTACCGATATTTCGCTTTCGGGTGCGGATGCTGCCGATTTTTCCATTACCAATAAGCCAACAACTATTGCTGCATCGGGCTCGGATAAAATAAGTATTCAGTTTAAACCAAATACCGAGGGAACCAAGCAAGCAACGCTTACCATTAAACACAATGCAGGTAATGATGCAGTTGTTCAGATTACAGGTATTAGTAAAAAGGTTAATAATACAAGTGTGCTTGATGACGCTGTTACAAAGTTTACTCAGGTGTTCCCAAACCCTGCAAATGATAATGTAACATTTGCATTTACACTTGCAGAACAATCCAATGTGAATTTAGTAATTTCGGACTTGTTGGGGAATGATGTGGTAATAGTATATAGCGGAGTTGTAGATGCAGGATATGCTTCCCTACATGCTTCAACATCAGCTCTGCCGGCTGGTGTGTACGTGTATCGCTTACGTGTGGGTTCCAATACATATAGTCAGCGATTCGTCGTAGCGCATTAATTCTACACGATGTTTGTTATTATATAGCAGAAACATTTTGACACCGCGCAGAAGATTGTAATACTAGCAGACATTGGGAGCGGTTTTGCGTTAGCAAAAAATAATTGTAACACAATATATAGTTTTCCGTAGAACTCACTAAATACGACAGAAGGATTAGTATGACTTCATTTTCGATTGAAAGTAATGGCAGAATTGAGAAGACTGCTGTGTATCTGAATGGCGAACAACTTGCCGGCGTGCGCGAGGTGTTTTTGAATATGGATGAAGATGGTACTTTTGATGCTATTATTCAGTATCAGGGCGCGGATGAACGCTTGTATAGTAAACACATTTTCTTAGACCATTTAGAAAACCTTAAAACACGCGAGGCGGCGTTTACCGAGTATGAATCTCAGCAGTTACAGTTGCTTACCTTAGAAAGCAGTGGCGATATTGAAGGCACAACTATTTTAGTAAACGACCAACCTTTGGAAGGTATTACAAGTTTGCTTGTTCATATCAAGTCGCCGCAAAAAGAAAGTAGTGGTGGATTAGCATCGTTGTTTACCACAAAGAAAGCAATCCCGGACCACGAAGAGTTTAAAGCGGAAATTACATTTCGCAATGAGGATAACACGTTATCAACCGAACAGATTTTTTAATCTATGAAAACACGTAGAACATTTGTATCGTTAGCAGTTGTATCTGCACTTGCAGTATTGGTATTCTCAGTAACCGATTCCGATGCCGGCTCGTTTGGTGGTTCGCGCGGGGGTGGCGGACGTTCGTTTGGCGGGTCGCGTAGTGGCGGCTCGTTTGGTGGCTCGCGCAGTAGCGGGCGTTCGTATTCATCACCACGTAGCAACGGATACAGTACACAACGTTATCCATCGTCAGGTTCATCGGGCGGATATTCAACACAGCGTAATTCGGGAGGTTCGTTTGGGAGCTCGCGCAGTAATAATGCGTACCGCGGCAATCAAATCAGTTCGGGCGACGAATACAAACGCAGCTATGGTATTCCGCGCAGACAAGAGCAACAAACCTATACCGATAACTACGGCACATCGCGTAATTATGTATTCAATAATTACGGTGGATATGGCGACGGTTTAATGACAGGTTATGCAATGGGCAGAATGAGCTGGTGGTGGTACACACCGTTTCACCCGGCGTGGTATTATTCCCCACCGCCGTATGTAGTTCGTGGCGATGGTGTAGTGGAATACTATCCGCCAACGTTCTCGTTTGCAAAGTTGTTCTTTACCGTACTGATTATTGCGCTTATCATATTTGTAATTTATGTAATTATCCGTAACAAACGCCGCCGCGCAAATGGCGGAATGGATTGGTCGCAATCATCGTTTGGGTAATAACCTCTACAAACTACAAAGCCCGTTTGGCACTTTACCAAGCGGGCTTTTTTATGTATATATGTTGCTATCGCCTGACCGCACCACATGTTCATCACTCAACAACCTTCTGCTGCGGGAAAGAAACACCACCACCTACTAAGCATACTGAAAAAAGTTAAGAGATCTTACCCGTGCATGGTTGGTTTGTTTTTTAAGTTACGGACAATTTCGCCTTCAATTTCACTTAACTCGGTCAGGCGTTTTTTTACCTTGGCTATCGGAAAATACTCGCGGGCTATATCGGTGTAAGTGCGGTAATGCCCTGCTTCCGATGCCAAC
>JAIBAE010000011.1 GCA_019695345.1 Bacteroidota bacterium
AAACTGTAAATAAACTGAGTATGGTGAGTTTCATAAGGTATTGAGCAATCGGAATTTAAAAAATATTTAGCGGTAAAATACGAAGAGGCGACTCAACAGACAATTATTGCTTTTTGTTTGAAACCAAAACAAAAAGGCGGTTTTCTTGTCACGGATTCAAGAGAGAAACCTCTGATTCCCGGTATCATCCACTTTGTGAACGATATGCTAAAAACTCAATTTCTAAGGATATACGTGTTGAACTTCGGACAGTTTGCCGTATTTTTGCAATCCGAAAGTTGGAAAGCTGATAAAATTCAGATATAAATAAGACGGGTAATGTAAAACAACAGCAGGTAACTAATGCCTTCTAAGCCGTTAAGTGTACTGTACGTTTCGAGTGAAGTTTATCCATTTGCAAAAACCGGCGGGTTAGCCGATGTGTCATTTTCACTTCCTATAGCCATACGCGATTTAGGACATGATATCAGAGTTATGTTGCCTAAGTATGGGAATATTAGTGAGCGAAAAAATCGCATCCACGAGATAAACCGCTTACGCGATATCCCAATTCCCGTTGGCGAAATCACCGAACCGGCTACAGTAAAATCTTCATCAATTAACAACCCCAGAACTAAGGTTCAGGCGTATGTAACAACCAATTTTAACTTCTTTGATGCTAAAAAAGGGTTGTATGCCGACCCCGTAACGGGCGAAGCGTATAATAACGACGAACGATTTATATTTTTTGCCCGAACTGTAATACAAACATGTTTGTTGTTGGGTTGGTTCCCGGATATTATCCATTGTAATGGATGGCAAACAGGGTTATTACCTGCATACTTGCGTACCATTTACGCAAAAGAGTTTGCAAACACAAAAATTCTGTACACCATTCACAACTTCTCCGACCAAGGAATTTTTCCTGCAAGCAGTTGCGATAAAACCGGATTACCTACAGAAGTATATCCGCAAATTACACACGATAAAAAGCTAAACTTCCTAAAAGCAGGAATCTCCTTCTCCGATGCCTTATCTACCGTTAGCCCAACCTATGCTAAGGAGATGATAAAGGATAAAGAAATTGGTGGCGGTTTACATACCGCACTCAAGAACCATGAACTGCCCTGTATAATTAATGGTATTGATTTGTATGGCTGGATGCCTAAAAGCGATATCATGATTGCAAAACAATACGATGCAAACACCTGGCAATCGGGAAAAGCAGCCAACAAAGAAAAATTACTACAGACATTTGATCTTCAGCCCAAAGAAAGCACTCCGGTAATTGGTATGATTTCACGCCTTTCCGAAGCTAAGGGAATTCCACTCTTTTTAGAAGCTGCGGCAGATATTCTTAAAGAAGATGTCCAGATTGTTTTCCTTGGCGATGGCGATACAAAGATGAAAAAAGAAATTAGCAAGATTGCTGCAAAATTCAAAGGTAACTTCTCAGTAAAATTGGGATTTGACGATGAACTTGCGCACTTGATTGAAGCCGGCTCGGATATGTTCTTAATGCCTTCGCATCACGAGCCATGCGGATTAAACCAGATGTATTCCATGATGTACGGTACAGTTCCTATTGTGCGCTCTACAGGCGGACTGGCAGACACTGTAAACGATTACGACCCAAAGAAATCACCAGAAGGTAACGGAATTGTATTCAAGAAATACGAAGCGGCAGATTTAGTTCATGCTGTTCACCGCGCCGTTAAACTGTATGGAACCGAAAACTGGGAAACGGTTGTTCGCAATGGTCTATCAACCGATTTTTCGTGGTCGGCATCAGCTAAAAAGTACGATGAGTTGTATCGTTCTTTAATGGATGCTTAACAGAAGTTAGTACGTATTTTCAGGACTTTCGCATAGTATAGCAGATACAGCGAAAGTCCTTTTTTTTAGTAGTGAGTTTTTTGCTATCGCATTACGGCACCAAACGACGTCTTCCAAACGTAAGTTACGTTGCCGGAGAGTTCAATTGCGATTGTATACAACCGTTTATCGTGTTTAGAAACAAATGATAAAACGATGTGTCGGTGTAAGGGTATTTTGGAAAGTGAGTTTCTCTCCGCCGCATAGTGACGTTGTTTTTATACTATACGCTTCGTGGCGGTCAGGCGATAGCAAAAATTTACAAATCTAATTTTTATTAGTATTGTGCGTCGTGCAGTTTCGTGAATTTGAATAACCAATAACAAAATGGGTATTGAGTTGAATAAAACGTATCTGAATAATGTTGTTGCAACGGTTGTGCTGTTGCTTAGCGTATTGGTGTTACCATCGTGTAATGAGTTTCCGAATGAAGTTGGTTCGGTAATGGCAACGGATTCTGTTTCTGCTACTACTGTTACCTCCCTGGATGATACAACGTTAATTGCCAGTTCTAAGGGGTCGTTAACAAGATCTGTTCAATACAATTCAGGTAATTTATACATTGGTGCAACCTCTACAGCAAGAGCAGCCACCTTGATACGTTTTGTTAATATACCTGATTCATTAAAATCACTAACTGAATCGCAAATAGACTCTGTAAGAATATATATTATGCCCCACCGCTATGTGTTTGGCGATAGCGTAAATAATACTTTAGAATTTAATGTAGTTGCTTTGAAGAAAGCATGGATTGTAAATGACAAAGATGGCAAAGTAAAACTTGAACCACGTTGGAATGATTTGTTTACTAATGGTATAACTCCAAGCCCTGCCTATTTTGGTGCTACGTTAGGAACATTTAATGGAACTGTTGCATTAAATGATACATTAAAGGATGCTACGATTCCTTGCAGTACGAACGAAATGAAAAGTTTATTGGTACAATGGTTTAAAGATAATGCCGATACTGCTACACGCGGTAACATATACGGTATAGGTTTTGTACCAACTGCCAATAGTAAGGTAATACGCGAGTTCAACACCCGTTCAACTTCCGATCAAACTTCACAGTTAGTTAGAATGAATGTCTATTACCGCCGCCCAAGTGATGCCGGTAGAGATTCACTCATTTTACTATCGGGTAATGATGCTACGTTTTGTGATGCTGATTTACCGGATTCAACTCAATATATTAGTACCCAATCGTTGCTACAAACCAACGGAGAAATAGTACTTAATATTAATTCCTTACCTAAAGACCCCACTGTAGCAAAAGCACAACTAAAACTATACGCCGATACAACTATGTTTCAAGGTGGTAACAATGGTTTACCAACATCTATTATGATAACTGTTAATGTAGATTACGATACAAGCAAATACGACCATAAAAATATTTCTAAATCAACATCCTTTGCGTATTACGCAACAAAAAGTTCCACAAGCAACGAATACACTTCCGATAACTTTGCCCGTGTGTTAGAACAAGCAAGACGAGATAATGCAATTCTAAAATCAAGCGGTAAGATTACCATTCTTGTATATGCAAACAACTCTCGTTTTGAACGTTCCGTATTTTACACTTCCAATAATCCGGATAAGAACAAACGACCCAAGTTAATTGTAAGTTACTTAACGCGCCCAACCTTTGGAGGTAAACAATAATGAGAACAATCAGATCTATACTTACTGCTTTGGCATTATTGATAATTTCCAACGGATTGCTTTTTGCACAAGGTGGTTCTAACTACTCAACGTTTGGCTTTGGCGATATTCGATTAAGTGTTGGTGCAGCATACGAAGGCATGGGCAGTACGTATTACGGAATTACTTCACCCTATCTAGTAAATACGGCAAACCCTGCATCGTGGAGTTTTGTACAAACCACACGTGTGCAAGCCGGCTATCGTTTTAATCAGAATAAAATTTCATCGTCAACAGCAAGTACATCGCAAAACAATGGAAAGTTAGATGGTGCAACGGTGCTATTTAGCATTGACACCGGTATGGCTATTAGCGGTTGCATAGGGTTGTATCCATCAAGTTCAATCAACTACTCTTTTACAAAACCGATTTCTTTCATCAGTGAAGGCACAACGGTTACCGGAACCACATCATATTCTGGTACCGGTGGTTTAGTTACAGCCATCTTTGGTGGTTCAACCAGAGTAATGGATGGATTGTATGTAGGACTAGCAGGACTTTACCATTTTGGTAATATATCCGACCTTATTGAATCACGATTGGATGATGAATCATTTAACACTGCGTTAAATCTCAATCAGGATAAATTTAACGGCTTTGGGTTACGTACAGGATTACTCTATCAACCAACATCCCAACTAACAATAGGTGCTTCATTTACAACAAGTGCTTCATTAAGTTATATACGATTACTGCGGTATGATGAAGCCAATGCGTTTGGACAGTTAGTAGATACAAGTTCAACCTATTCAGAACATACTACATCACTACCATCAATCCTAGGCTTAGGAGCCTCGTATCTTTCCGGGAAATTCCTTATTGCTGCCGATGCTGAGTTTCAAAACTTCGGCACAACAAACTATCGTATGAATCTCCCATTATCCATTGAATACACCAATGCTTCACGTTTCAGTGTTGGGGTTTCGCGCCGAGGTACAAGCGGCGCGGGGGTTTCCTATGGCGATAGAATCGGCATTAACTTCGGAGCCGGTATGAAGTCACTCTACTACAAAGTAAACGGCGAGAATATTAATGAATACTATGGCTCATTCGGACTCCAACTCCCGTTTGGTGGAGCAGCTATGGTTGATGCATCTGTAACTGCGGGTATCCGCGGCACAACTAATAATAATCTCCTTAGCGAAAAATTTATTCGTTGTAGTTTCTCAATGAGTGTTGGAGAAATCTGGTTTGTTCCGTTTAAGCGCGATTAATTTCCTTTTTGCTTACGCAGGACGGCAGAGTAGCTTCAACTAAAACTGTGCATTCATCTGCCGGAATTCAAGTTCTGCTCAACACAATCACATCATGATGTAGCTATTGACTTAATATAGGTTCTATCCCGCAAAGTATGGTTATGAATTGTACATATGTTTCGGCGCAGTCCAGCGATAGCAAAAACTACACAAGTACCGATGCAATTTGTCTGGCTACACGCGCACCATCCATAGCCGCAGATATAATTCCACCGGCATAGCCCGCACCCTCGCCACACGGATAAAGATTTTGAATGGTGATATGTTGAAGTGTTTCGTTGTTGCGAGGAATCTTAACAGGCGACGACGTGCGCGATTCTACACCTACTATCACCGCATCGTTCGTGTAGTACTCACGCATTTGTTTTCCAAATTCAACAAAAGCACGTTGCAGACGTTGAGCTATTGGCTTAGGTAAAACTGCGTGTAACGGTGCGGCATGTACCCCCGGAATGTACGAGCTTTTTGGTAACGTGGCAGACATCACTCCTTGTGCAAAATCAACCACACGTTGTGCAGGTGCACGTTGCGTTTCATCGCCACCTGCGGTAAAAGCAATACGTTCCATTTCTTTCTGATACTCAAGTCCGGCAAACTCTCCGTGTTTGGAGTATGGTTGCCAATCTTCGGGGGTTATCTCTACAACAATTCCGGAGTTTGCAAAGGCAGAGTCACGTCTACTCATGCTCATTCCATTTACCACTGTCTCGCCGGGTGCTGTTGCCGCAGGTACTATTAACCCACCGGGACACATACAAAACGAATACACTCCGCGGTTTTCTATCTGTGCTGCAAGCCTGTAACTTGATGCAGGTAAATACTGGTCGCGGGGTTGTTGCTTGTACTGAATTTTATCAATCAAAATTTGCGGGTGTTCAATGCGGACTCCCATTGCAAACGGTTTTGCTTCTACCGTTACGGCTCTGTTTTTACAAAGTGAAAAAATATCACGTGCTGAGTGTCCCGTTGCTAGAATAACTGCATCTCCAACAACTTCATCTGTATCATTCACAACAACACCGCGTATAGCTGAATGCTCTACTATAAAATCGGTAACGTGAGCATTAAAGTGAACTTCGCCGCCATATTGTTCAATGGTATCACGCATGGCAGCCACAACCTTTGGCAGTTTGTTGGAACCAATATGCGGATGTACTTCTAACAAAATTTCTTCGCTTGCACCATGCTCAACAAGTAAGCGTAATGCGCGGCGTATATCTCCACGTTTATCGGAACGGGTGTAGAGTTTACCATCGGAGTATGTTCCTGCGCCGCCTTCGCCAAAACAATAGTTAGAGTGCGGGTTAACAACGCCAAATTGCTGAATAGCACGCAAGTCTTTACGCCGTTCGCGCACGTCTTTACCGCGCTCTAACACAATTGGTTTAATGCCATGTAATAATAATTCTAATGCGGCAAAATATCCGGCGGGTCCGGCACCAACAATAAGTACTTGTTTCTTGGTTTGTACATTCCTGAATTGCGAAAGTATTGGTGGCTCTGTAACTACAGGTTCATCTATATACACTTCACATCCTAATACTACAAGTGGATGTCTTCCTCGTGCATCTATGGAACGGCGGCGTTGAATAACGGGTATTTCGGTATCTGGTGTACTAACACCGGCTACTTTTAATACTTGCTTACGAACAAACTCCGAATCGGCGGCTTGTTTGGGAGATAGTTTTACTTCAATCAGTTTTTTCATTTTGGAACATAGTTATTGTTCAACCTTTGCAAAGATACAACTTGTATTGGTTGCATCTTTTTCTGCTATCGCATGACGGCACCGAATGTTAAGCAAGCTATTACATTTTTCTGCCGGAAAGAACCGCTACTTAGAAACCACGATAACCCTTCGGAATTGCTGAACATATTCTCTCCCGCTGTATAAGGGTTATGAAGTTAGCTGTTGTTTGGCGCGGCTTGCGATAGCATATTACCAACATTATAATCTATATCTTTGTAATCGTCTTGATAAAATCTATTCAGACCCCAGATTTTTTTCCGATACGTAATTAACTACACATGTACTGTGTGCATTATAAACTGAATTATTAACTACCAATGGATGTAGTATGCAACAAACAGTAACTTTACTAAAGGGCGATGGCATCGGGCCGGAAATTGCCGATGCAGTTCGCGAAATTATTGATGCCACCGGCGCACCTATTACTTGGGAAGAAGCAGAAGCCGGTTTGGATTGCTATCATAAACATGGCACTCCCCTTCCGCAAGAAACCTTAGAGATTATTAAACACAATAAAGTTGCGCTTAAAAGTCCTACAACTACACCCGTTGGCACAGGACACAAAAGCGTTAACGTAGCAATCAGAAAATCATTAGACCTTTTTGCTAACGTACGTCCGGCAAAAAGTTTACCCGGTGTTCACACACGTTATAGCAATGTTGACATCTGGCTTGTGCGTGAAAATGTTGAAGACACGTATGCAGGTATTGAATACATGCAAACGCCGGATGTAGCGCAGTCGTTAAAGATTATCACCCGTCCCGGCAGTGAAGCAATTATGCGCTACACATTCGAGATGGCACGTGCAATGAACCGCAAACGTGTTACCTGCGTGCACAAAGCAAACATCCATAAAATGAGCGATGGTTTGTTTCTGGAATGTTTCCGCGAAATGGCAAAAGAATATCCCGACTTACATGCAGATGATATCATTGTAGATAACGCATGTATGCAGTTAGTAACAAAGCCCGAACAGTTTGATGTAATGGTGTTACCAAACTTGTACGGTGACATTGTTAGCGACCTATGCGCAGGATTAATTGGCGGATTAGGTGTGGCTCCCGGCGGAAACATAGGAACCGAGATTGCAGTATTCGAGGCAGTACACGGTTCTGCGCCAGATATAGCAGGTAAGGGGTTAGCAAACCCAACTGCGTTGTTGTTAAGCGGTATCCAGATGTTACAGCACATTGGTTTCTACGAGCACGCAAGCCGTATAGAAGATGCAATGCGTTTGGCATTGGTAAGTGGTATCAAAACCCGTGACCTTGGCGGTAATGCTTCAACCAAAGAGTTTACTCGGGCAATCATTGCTGAACTTCCAAAGCAGGATGATTCCGAATATCACGAACCAAACCCGATTAGATACAGCAATAAAATCACAACATCAAAACCAAAAACCGATTGGAAATTAGTAGGTACCGATGTGTTTGTTCAGAGTGCAACATTACCCGATGTACCCACGCGCATCGGTAAGTTTGAACTGCAACAAATTGCTAACCGTGGAACAGCAGTAACCAAAGAGAATGCTCATGATATTCTTTTGGTAGATGTTTTCCGCTGCCGGTATATGGCAACCGAGGATATTACCGAGATGGATATTCTGGATGTACTTCGAGAGGTAACTTCGGCAGGTTGGAAATGGATGCACGTTGAGAATCTGCATAATGCCGGTAAGAACGCAGCGTACTCTAAAGCATAAAAACAAAAGCGTCGTGCAACAAAAGCAGGAGTTAACTCTTGTACATGCACGACGCTTATTTTTTGCTATCGCCTGACCGCACCAAACCTCGTATCACCAAAAGTATCTTATGCGGCGGGACAGCACCTCAACAACTTATTTTATCTTCACAATTTTTTCGGTAACAATATCAACGCCATCCAATGCCGTCAGGAAATACACACCGTTAGTTTGATTTGTAATATCGAGTTGAAGAATATCAAAAACTTTAGGTGCAATCCATGTTGATTGCATCACAACCTTACCACTTTCATCGGTAATTGAATAATCTATATCGCCATCAAACTCCGAAAGTAATTGTACAGCTATTCTACCGTCGGATGGATTTGGATACACTCGTAAGCGTGCATCTTTACCATGCTCCGGTTGAGCCATAGCTAATTGGTCAATTGTAGTAACATCCGATGCAGCCGAACAACCGTTCTCATTGGAAATCACAACTTTATAATCACCCACTTCGGTACAAACAACTTCGCGTGTATTTGCTAAGGGTAATGGCTTACCATTATAAAACCAACGGTAGGTTGCCGCTTCTGTTGACACCAGTTTATTACCTTGGCGGATAACATACGGCTTAAGTGCAGAAGGATAAATAGTTACTTTAACAGGCTCGGTAGCTACTTTACATCCCGATGCAGACTGAACCAAACAATGGTAATTACCCGATGCCTCGGAAGAATTGATAACAATTGTACGTGTTTTAGAACCATCATTCCACAAATAATCAGCATACCCGTCTCCTGCATCAAGTGTTATGCTACCGCCCTCGCAGGTGTTTACACACCCAAGCGACATGATCCGGGGTTTTAACGATGAACAATCTATATTGCCTTGTGCGTTCACAGAATGTAAACCAACAAAAAAGAGACATATCAAAACAAGTACTGTGGTGTTTGTACGGGTTATCATAAAATTACCTGATTGTTTGGTGAAACGAACTATGAGAAAGATAAACCTACAAAAAGCAAGAAGAACTCCGTGCATTTACGTATTTTTAGAGGTATGATACTGTAATTCCCTGATAAAACACAGTTTATTTTACTATTTGGGTGAAACAAACTAATTTTTTCATGATTATTGTTTTCAAAATCGGGGAATACATAACTAAGAATTGTTGATAGTATGACGACCAATTATTCGACATACACTGATGCGGAACTCTACGCTCTGCTCCTTGGCGAAAAAGCTGAGAAAGATGCAGCGTTTCAGGAAATTTATCAACGTTATTCTTCCAGGATATTCCTTTATTGCCGTAAGATTTTAGGCGACCCAACTCTGGCCGATGATGCATTCCAGGAAACATTTGCTTTGTTTGTGAGAAGCATCAACGCCGATAGAGAAATGACTAACCTTCCGGCATTTTTACTG
This sequence comes from Bacteroidota bacterium, assembly GCA_019695345.1. GTDB lineage: Bacteria > Bacteroidota > Ignavibacteria > Kapaibacteriales > NICIL-2 > JAIBAE01. Next base: position 9,674 of record JAIBAE010000011.1, read on the forward strand.
CGCATTGCTCGTAACAGTTGTTTACGGATGAAAGAACGGGATGCACAACATCCAACAATGATGTTCAACGAGGCAATGCATTTTCACGAACCGGGAGAACAACCCGTTGAGTCCGAAGAGTTAGCCAAGTTGATTTCCATGGCACTCGATCTTTTACCGGACGACCAAAGAGAGGCATTAGTACTTCAGGCATACGAAGGACTAAGCTATAACGAAATCTCCGAAATAATGCACGTACCCATAACAACAGTTCGTAATTGGATTGTTAGGGCAAAAAGCAAAGTTCGGGCTACACTACAGCCTTATTGGGCTGATTACAGAAGGTAATGCAATGATAGACGAACCACTCACACCATCGGAACTTATCTACCTCTACGTTGACGGCGAGGCAGATTCGGTACAGCAGACAACGCTTTTTGCTGCGCTTGCTACCGACCCCGAGTTACAACAAGAATTTAACGAAGCACTTGCTATGCGCAAGGCATTCGAACACGAACGTGCATCTGCACAACCGCCTGCATATTTAACATCAAAAGTGTACGAAGATGCCGGGCTAATCACCGGAACTACAGTTGGTGCAGGTATCGCAACATTAATTTGGTTATGGTTACGTAAAGCAAGTATTCCGATTGGTGCATCAATCATTGGTGCTGTTGCAATGTACTTTGGGTTATCATTATCGCAGGGCACTACAAATACGGCAAGTATGCAACAATCCAATCAGCCAACTACAACAATTGAGAAAGTTACACCACTTACTCAGCCGGTTCAAAACAACGTGGCTATAAATTCCGGAAACAACCAACAAAAAACACGAATTGTTTATGTTGATAGAATTCAACCAATTCCCGTACCGGCTGTTGTAAACGAATCATCTGAAAACAATATAGAAGCTACTCAAGAAGAAGTTACTCCTAACTTTACTGTTGGCGATGAACCTTTAGATTTACATAGTGCTTCCAACTATGGTGAAATGTTAACAAACACAAGGTACAACGCACGCAGAGTGTCAGGTCCTAACTTTTCATATATCGCACCATCGCTTAAAGGAATTCAAACAGTTGGTATAAATGGTTTAGGGCAATATGAGTTTGTACAAAACCAAACCTCAATAGCCAATAAGAACAATTTCTCGTTGACGTATGGATATCAAGTTGGAGACAATGTGTCGGTTGGTGTGGAAGGTGGTAAAATGGCAATGAATTACTCGCAATACACCAGATTTGGAATTTATGGCAACTATCGTTTTGATGCTGTTGCGCTTGGTGGTCAACCATACGTACAAGCTGTTTTAGGTGCAACCGATCAGGGGTTAAACCCATTTACTAATATCAATTTTGGAATGAGTTTCCCAATATGGTATTTCCGTTTCAACGCAGGTGTTGAGAGTAACTTATTATTCTTAAGCGATAAAACTCACGGAACAATTGGTTTCACATCCGGGCTAAGCTATAGTTTCTGATGCCTTATATTCTATAGTAGAATGCTTTGGATGCACCTCCCCTTTGCTAAGCGCGCTTAGTACGGGGTTTGGTGCTATAATTTGTTTGCTATCGCAGACCGCACCTCACCACCATTTTATGCAATAACTTCCATTTGCCAGACAGAACCACACTTTTCAATTCACTCATATCACGATGAAGGTATCGCTTGTAAAGGTGGACTATTTCCGCATAATGAGCTGGTGACTATACTCACGGCTTGGTGCGGTAACGGGCAAAGCCCAAATGAAAATCTACCAACAACCATTCAATGCTGTTTTCTGGAACAAAGATTTTGTAATTTGCCAATGGCAATTGATAGCAGGATTGTTATGAAACGGCAGATGTGTATTCAAATATTTTTTTTCGTTGTACTACTCCTGATTCCGTTTGGGATACGTGCACAATTTGTTGTTACTCAATCTTTAGATTATTCTCGGTTTCCCACGTTAACAGCTCAAGTATTTGCATTTGATTCTACAGGAAATACGGTTAAGTTGGACTCTATCAGAGACAGATTAGTAATTGAAAAAACTGATAATAGTACAAGCCAGAAGTTAGCAGTGATTACTTCACAGCCACAGTTAGTTAACAGGGTTTTTTCTGCTGTTCTCTGCCTCGACATTTCCAATCAAAGTATTTCTAATGCCTTAAAGAACGGAGTTAAAGCGTGGTCAGCCTCCATGAATACTTTCTCAGAGAGTGCCATTACATTGTTTGCAGGAAGACCCTATATAGTTCAGGATTTTACAACCGATACAAGCAGACTTAACAAAGTTGCAAACACGCTACAACCATTACCCGGTACTAACATAGATGCAGCTTTCAGAGAAGATTTTAACGGTGCGTTATCAGTTTTATCCCGAGGAAAATACCGACGTGTTATCATACTGGCAACAGATGGTCTATCGCCCGTAAATGATTCTGTAATTGTTGATGCAGCAAATAAACTTAGTGCCGTTATCTATATATTAGTTGTTGGTAATCCCGCAACTACAGAGTTAAAAAATTGTGCTTCAAAAACAGATGGTGTTTGTATTGATAACATATCGTTATCAAAATTACCTTATTTCTTTACTGTATTGAGCAGATTAGCACAAGGTGCAGAACCTAATGTATACCGATGGACTACAGATAAAAACTTCTGTGGTTCGAAGCGCTCTACCGGATTTAAAATCAACTCGCTAAATGTACCTTCCATTGAGTATGGTTGGATAATACCGGAAACTTATATACCCAGATTGAAGGTTGATGAAACCACTAAAATTATTGGGAATGTGAAAAAAGATGAAACCCGTACTACAAGTTTCGTTCTGACAGCCACAGGTAACGATATTATAATTAACTCCATCTCAAGTCCAAACCCGTTATTCACACTTACGCCAAAACTTATAAATTACAAGCTGTCAAAAGACAGTTCCGTTACTTTAACTTGTAGCTTTACCGGAACAGATACTATACTAAGAAGGCGTATCACGCAAGTAGATATAGTCAGCAATAGTTGTAGTAGTCCGCAGATTTATATTGAAGCAAACTCTTATGAGAATCCGGCTATTACACCTCGGTTAGCATCGCTACGTGGTGGTGAAACAATTTTTGCAAATACAGATACTCTGATACAATGGTCGGGTGTTCTTCCAACCGATTCTGTAAAAATTGAGTTTAACTCCAACGAAGTTGGTGCCCAATGGGAAACAATTGTAAAAGGTGCAACAGGTCTGTCGTATAAATGGCATATCCCCAATAAAATGGTTAATGCAACATTAAGAATTGCATTATTACATGGAGAAGTGTTTCATTATTCTGGGAATACAATAAAGATTATAAAACCAAATGTTACTGTAAAATCAATTACTTCTCCTGTGACAAGATTAGGCGAACAGACGGAATTTTATATAACAGATGCCATACAAAACCACAATAATTCCCTTCTGCAAATTGATTCTGTCAGTGTCAATAACAATGAATTTTTTGTTGTATCGGGATTACCGGCTACATTAATAAGTAAAGCTAAATTAAAGTTACTTGAAGTACGTTTCCAGCCAATTGATACCGGGTTTAGGGTTGGTACATTTACCTTTTATACAAATCAGGGTATAGTAGTTATTGAAATTTCCGGTATATGTATTTCTAATAAAATTCGTCCAGTACAAGTTATCAACTTTGGTCAGATTGAGTTAGGTGTTACTAAGGACACTATAGTAAACAATGCTATCTGCTTAGCAGAGGCAAAACTGATTACACTCAACAAGTTAGAAGTTGGGTATCCAGACGTTGAGCAATTTTTTTACAGTAAGATTAATTCAGAAATTATTCTCTCGGCAAATCAACAATGCACAAGTCTGCAGTTTCAATATAAACCAACTCATATTGGCAGAGTAAGCACAAGAGTAATTACATTAACAGATAACGGCGAGGAGTATGAATTTTACCTGTATGGTGAAGGAATTTGTAACACTCCATCCACAAATGTTAGACTGGTTGTACCAGACACCATCAAAACAGACATCAGCAATAAGATCACCATTCCCATAAGACTTTTAGGGATGCCCAACTCATTTTATAGTACCAAAAGACCTTACATAGTAAAATTGCAATGGAATAAGTCTACGTTGATTCCAGAAAGCCCTACTCCAACAGGAGAGATGACTATAGATAAGAGAGTTGTACAAATTCAGGGAAATGGTTTTGAAACTGGAGACACGTTAGTTACAATAAATGCAAAAACTGTATGGGGGAATGAACAACAATTTCCAATTGAAATATTAGATTTTCATTGGAATGATGAATGCCCTAATCCACCTACTAACAAAAATGGCGTATTGTACTTGACAAACATCTGTTACGCTGGTGGAACAGCTCGGCTATTCATAGATACCGATACTCTTAGCCTGACTAATATCAGACCTAATCCTGTGACTACTTATGTTGAAATCCAGTATTCATTACGTGAAAACGGATATACATCTATCTATGTGTCTGATTTGTTTGGAAGACCCGTTTATGAGATTTTTCAGGGTGATATGAAATCCGGAAGTTATGAAAAAGCTGTCGATTTAGGCATGCTACCAACCGGGCAATATGTTCTTGTATTACATACACCAACTAAAGTTATTACAACTCTTTTAGGGGTGTCTCGATGAGCATGTATAAGCATATCATATTGCTTTATTTTATTTTTATAATCAGTATTGTAAACGTACATGCTCAGACCGATACAACTATTCGATTTCGTTTTGGTGGAATACTTGGTACAAGCATTTTATTGCATACTACTAATTTCCAATCACTACCGGGTTTCCCAACATGTTGCCCACAGTTTCATAGTGGTTCAGGTTTTGCACCTGCAGCCGGTATATTTATTGAGATTCCATTAAGTGAACATATTTCGCATTCACTACGCGCATCTTTAAGTGACCTGAGCGGAACTATAATAGCCACAGAAATTCAACCGGTGATAGTTAGTTCTGTATTACGGAATGCTAGAATATCACACCAAATCAATACTTCCATAAAAGGTATTGGGTTTGAACCTTTAATAAACTTCAGAGCTTCCAATCAGTTGGGATTATTTGCAGGATTCCGCTTTGATATGGGCTTGTCCGGATCAGCAACTACAAAAGAAGAACTTATAGAACCTGAAACAGGTACATTTGAAAATGGTTCCAGAATTAGAAATGTTCAAGAAGGAAGTTTGATTGGCCTTCAACCAGTAGTCGTCTCAGCATTAGGTGGGATGCGTTTTCATGTACCGTTAAATACTGATAATTCTCTGATAATGCTCCCTGAGTTATCGTTTGCTTTTGGTTTGAGTCATGTTACAGGTGGCGACGACTGGAGAGTACATGCTTTTCGCTTTGGTATTGGTATTGCATTTCAGGCACCTAAAATAGAATCTATCAAACTAAATACAACTGTAACACCAACATTAGCTACTTCAATTGTAGCAGTACCATACGATGGAATCCGTGAACAACCCGGATTACCTGTTAGTATTATAGAGAACAAAACTGTCAGTATCCAACCTATATTACCAATGATATTCTTTGAGCAGAATAATGATGCCTTGCCAAGCAAATACAGATTACTTTCAACATCTGAAGTTTCAAATACTATTGATACCACACAATTCATAGGCAACACTGCATTAGAATCCTATTATTCAATTCTAAATATTATAGGTTACCGATTACGTGCCTATAGTTCAGAAACCATTACTTTAGTTGCTGTCACAACTACATTACATGAAGAAGCTAAAACGACATCCTTACCTTTACAACGTGCTGAAAATGTTTCGCGTTATTTACAGCAGGTTTGGGGGATAGATAAGAAAAGAATAGTAATCACAGTGCGTACTATACCTGAATCAGAAACCGGAAAACTCTTATCTAAAGAAGAGAGAGCAGATTACAGACGTGTTGAAATTCAAGCAAGTAATATTATTTTATCACCATTAATACGAAATGATTATTTGTGGCAATCTTCTCCACGATTTTTGCGTTTCAGACCCACCTCTGTAGGTACCGAGCTAATTGACCGTTGGGAACTTGCCGTACGACAGATGAATAACACCATTAAAGTTCTCAGTGGGAATGGAGAATTACCTCTGCGTCTTCAAGTTGATTTAGGTGATGAAGATATACGCCTCACAGATCAACCAATAGTTGCAAACCTGATAGTGTACGGTAAAGGTGGAATTGCTGCATCTGACAATATTACAATCAGTTCCAGATTGCAATCAGTAAAAGATAAAAAATTGAATAACATTCAGGATACTATTACTATACAAACTTTAGTATTAAGCAATACTATTCCTAACACGGCAACAACAAGTTCATTGAGTAATACTATAAAGCCATTCTTGCTAGATGCTGGTCTGGTATCTATGAGCGATGATAAAAGCGTTAATGATATACTTCAATCATTAAAAAGTGTTTCATCAGATTCGTATTCCTTTACAACCATTCCAGTAGCCGCACCATATTCCAATTATTCACCAGAAAGTAGATTCTATAATAAGAGTGCTACAATTATCATTAAAACCTGGAATAAATAATACCTGACTATATACGAATTGTGATATTATTATAAAATGTGGTTCTGTCCGGCAAATAGAGATTTTTTTATTAAACTTAGGCACTCAGCCGTCAGGAACAAAAAATGCCGAACTCAAAATAGAGTCCGGCATTTATATCAATCTTAGATTTAGTTTACTTACCTGTTTTCTTCTTATTTGCGGGCGCGGCAGTTGTTGCAGCTGGCTTAGCACCACCAGGTGCAGGTAATTCAATCTTACCGTCTTTTGCTTTGCTTGGATCTATTGTAATAACGTTGGGATCTGGCTTACCGCTTGGATCTTTTACATTACCATACGCACTTAATTCAAACGGAGGATAATCAGGACTGTCGGTTTCAACTAACAAGATAGCATTCCAATATCCTTTTTCTTTAGCTTGATATGAAGCATTGATATGCAATGTATCGCCCGGAGCAATAGTGAATGGGCCGGTTTTTTCAAGCTTTACTCCTTTTGTTGCCAATAACCGAGAAATTGTAAACGGTTTTGTATCGTTGTTTTTAAAAGTTGTATATGAATGTGCTGTCTCACCAGGTACAACTTCATTAAAATTTAGTGACTGTGGGGTAACTGTGATTGGACGGAAAATGTTTGCTTTCAAATACATAATACGTCCATTTTTACTTCCTTCATCGTTAGCAAAAATTGTAAGATTCTTAAAAATCTCACCACTTTGTAATGCAACATTTAATCCAATACCAAGATTAGTTGTTTCACCTGGTTTTAAATTCTTTTTTTCCAACGTTGGGTGTGTACAACCACAACCTACTTTTACAGTATCAATAATCAATTCTTGATTACCAACATTTTTCAACTTAACATTTGCGTCAAGTGTAACCATTTTAAGTGGGTTTTCTTTTACTTCAACTTTACCCCAATCGTAGGTTTCCCCTCCTACAATTTCTAATTTTGGCTGAGCATATACAGAAACTGATGCAAATGCTACCAAAGCAATCATTGCGAGTACAATACGATTCATTCTACTACTCTCTAATATAGTGTAACATGAAAATTTGAATTAGTTTTTTACAATTTTTGTCTAACGAATTTAACCCAGAATTTATTTTGGCTGAATTACTTTTGCACTATCAAGTTTTTCAGTTGCCTCACAAACTGCATTGCTTGCAACATGGTGTACAACTTCTGCCTGTGCAGGATTTACCGATGCTTGATTTGTACTGATGTTATACAATACAAACTCTAAATCACCCAACAACTTCTGCATCTCAGGATTATTTTTAGCGTGCTGACGTATTTGAGAAGCTTCTTTTAGTAAGTCAGCTGCTATTTTTTTATTGTTGTATTGTTCCTGAATAGGTACACATTTTTCACATTTTACTTCGTTATCTACCGACGTTACTAAATAGATTTGCGAACGCTTCAAGAAATCCGTTACCTTTTCGCTTGATGCTGGTAATGTAGATGAACTTGTTGTATCAACTACTGATGCAACTGATTGACTACTTTGTCCAGACTGCATTTTTGTTCCAATAAACATCCCCAGTAACATAAATGTTAACCCACCAGCCAAAACAAAACCAACTCGCTGAGGTGTTAAAAACATCTCTTTTAGAGAGTCCAGCCAAGTTGTTTTTTGGGGTTCAGCTATTGTAACAGGGTGCTGTTCTTTACGAATAGCGTTATGAATATTATATTCTAACGCTGTAAAGAAGTCCTCGCTAACCTCAGGTTGAGAATCATTCTTTATAGTAGACATAGAAGCTTTAAAGGCCTCGTATTGAGCTGTACGCGAAGCATCCTTAGTTAGTTCTGCCTGAAACGCCTGCAACTCAGAATCAGACAACTCACCGTAATAGGCAAGTATCATCTGTTCATCTGGTGAATATTGATTGTCTTTCATAATGTATTCCTTTCTCCTTACGTATGTCAGTGAACGTAAAACCGGAGAGTGGTGCTTGAATTGTTAGTTATCTTCTTTATAGAAAGAAAGCTTCTTTTGCAAATTATGAACAGCCCTAAACAAGAGTACTTTTACCGTACCTTCACTGTTACCAAGCTGTTCGGCAATTTCCTTAAGCGAAAGATCATGATAATGGCGTAGCATAAAAACAGTTCGTTGCGATGGACTCAATGTTTCCAAGGCTTCTTTCAGATGTTGATCAATTACTTTTTGCGATAACGCATGTTCCGGATTACCCAAAAAGCCAATCGAATTCCCACCCGAGTGTACGCCATACTCATCATCATATTCCTTTTTGGTTTTAGATGCTTCGTATGCTAAAGAACGTGTTCTGTTGATAAACGTATTTACGGTAATTCTGTACAACCAAGTACTCAACTTCGAATCCCCGCGAAATTGATCCAATGCCTTGTACACACGGATAAAAACATCTTGAGTAATATCTTCTGCATCATCGTGATTACGGCTTAAATCTAAAGCCAAATAGTACACCTGCTTTTTGTACGTATGCACTATGTCGGTGAATACAGCCGGGTCTTTCTCAAGTATTCTATCAACAAAAACCCTGTCGTTTTCAATAGAACCAAAACTTCGTGATGCCATAGACTTACATTATTATTGAATCGTTGACAACGGCAATTTACTTTTTTAATTTTTTTTAGCCCATGAGTAAAATTTCATTTCCGTTTCGGTAGCTATGATTTGCAAAATCTCCATAAGGTTACAGGGATAGTTTTTCTTGGAACGCCGGCACCAAACGGCAACATAATCAACACCGTACTATTTGCCGGACAGACCAATTCTTCAAGAAATTAGGTTTACCGTGAATAGAAAAAGTTAAAGAATTAATCTTTTCTGGTAAAAATCACATCACTCTGCAATGCAAAAGCAGTGTTTTTATCGCTAAATCCTTGTTCTATAAACACTATTCTATATCCAAGCTTATCCATGTTATTCGCAAAATCCATAAACAACGTCTCCCCTTCATACAAAGTAACAAACGATAACTCAGTCTGAACAAACTGAATTTTAGGGAGGGACTCCAAGGCTCCTAACAGAATTTTATCCTCTAATCCCTGCGCATCAATCTTCAAAAAAACCTTTTTATCCGGCGAATAGAACTCTTTGAATACAGAATCCAAGCGTTTTACCGTAATATGTTCATCGGCAATAAATTTTGAGGAAGAATCGGCACTTGTATGCGCGGATGTCATATTAAGCAATGAACTACTTTGAGAATTATTACTCACATGTATAACGCTTGTACCATCATAATCTCCCAAAGCATAATGATGAGGAATCCAAAGTGCGTCTTTTTTCGCCTTTTTCTCAAGTAATGCAAAGGCACTGGAAAGTGGCTCGAAGGAGTGCAGTAGTTGTTTGTATCCTGCTCTGCGGATTTGCCCCCCAAACTGACCTCTGTTAGCACCAATATCCAACACCATGTTTACCTGGTGGAGTTGGAACAACATATTCCTCCTTGCTATGGAGTGATAAAGTCCATAGGAATGAATATCAATACCGGTAATTCTATTAAACAACGAGCGTGTATCGTGCAAAAAATCACGCATTTCCGGCGAAAGGAACCTTTTTATCATCTTGTAACTACAAAAATCAAACACTGTGCAAGTTACGGAACACTTAACGAATGAGTTTGTTTGATTTTCCTAAAGCACGTTGATAGGTCTCCAAACAACGTTTTCTTGCATTCTCATGATTCACAATTTCCGTAGGGTATCGTTCTGTTCCAAACTCAGGTACCCATTGTTTAATGTATAAATGTATTGGATCAAACTTAGCAGTTTGTAGATATGGATTAAAAATCCTGAAGTAAGGCGCGGCATCACAACCACATCCGGCAGCCCATTGCCATCCCCCATTGTTCGATGATAGTTCAAAATCCAACAAGTGCTTTGCAAAAAAAGCCTCACCCCATTTCCAATCAATAAGCAGATGTTTAGTTAAGAACGAAGCCGTTATCATACGTACTCTATTGTGCATATAACCGGTTTCAAGTAACTGACGGATTCCGGCATCTACAATAGGATATCCCGTTCGGCCTGCGCACCAAGCTTCAAACTCTGCCTCATCATTCCTCCACAAAATGTCGTTATAATCCAGTTTGAATGCAGAGGTCACAACGTGGGGAAAATTCCACAATATCATCATATAGAATTCTCTCCAAATTAGCTCGTTGAGATACTTCTCGTTTTTGGATAACGCAGTCTTTACTAAAGAACGTATGCTGATTGTACCAAAACGTAAATGTACAGAAAGTCGTGACGTTCCTGCTATTGAAGGAACGTTTCTGGTGTTGTGATACTCTTGTATAACATCTATGTTGACATTCTTAGATGGAAACGGAATAACTGTTTCTACAAATCCAAGTTCGTTTATAGATGGAAAAGATATGGGCACATTCTTCCAAAATTCTGAAACTAAACCGAGGCTATTTGATGCTTTTACAGCATCTTCCGTTAGTAGTTGCTTCCAGCGTTTACTATAGGGTGTGAATACTGTATATGGTTTTCCTTCGCCGTTAAGGATTTCATCTTTCTCAAATATACATTGGTCTTTGAATGACGAAAACCGGATATTCTTCTGGCGGAGTAAAGTCTGAATTTCACTATCCCGTTGAATTGCTTGTGGCTCGTAATCATGATTTGTAAACACACTATCTATTTGGAATTCATTAAGAAGTTGTGTGAATACTTCAGCGGGAGTGCCATAACGTACTAGTAACGTTGAGTTTTGCTCTAAGAGCTGGGTTTGTAGATTTTCGAGTGCCTTGTAAATGAACGTTACTCTTCTGTCGTTAACATTATCTAATTCATCCAATATATTTTTATCAAAGATAAAAAGAGGTATAACAGGTTTCCCGGCACTAAGGGCATGATACAATCCTACATTATCATCTAGACGTAAGTCTCTGCGGAACCAAAAGATATTATACATCATTGTTCGTTCTTTAATATTGTGATTCCGTAAACGTGTAATCTTTGCAAAAAGTTTCCTTACCGGTTCACGATTAACACAATACAACGCTGAAGGATCTTATCGGCGGATTTTAGGATGTTTTTACATCCACATTCGGTGCCGTCTGGAACAGAAGAAATTTCCAATTACTCCTAACACTTGTTAAATTGTATCGAACAATCAGAAACCACAATGAAAAACCACGCGTATTTTACAGCTATAGATTTAAAGACCATATTTAATGAGAATGCCTTTGTGCCGGATTACCTTGCTACGGTTGGCGTTTCTACCGATACGAGAACGTTAGAACCGGGTAACATTTTTGTTGCATTGCAAGGTGAACGATTCGACGGACACAACAATATTAACGATGCCATTATTAAAGGGGCGGTTTGTATAGTTTTTGAGAAACGTTGGTTAGAAACGTGGCACTCAACACTTGGCATAGAGTATCCTTCGTTCCCAAGAATTGTAGTTGACAATACGCTTCATGCTTTGGGGAAATTAGCACACTATCACCGTAAACGATTTTTAATACCAGTAGTAGCAATTGCTGGTGCTGCCGGAAAGACATCAACCAAAGAATTAACTAAACATCTTTTATCGCAACAGTTTAATACGTTATACACAGCAGCCAATTATAACAATCAGGTTGGAACTCCACTAACTTTATTACAACTACATAAAAAACATCAGGCCGCTGTAATTGAAATAGGTACTAACGAACCCGGTGAAATAGAAATACTTTCCGAGATGACTTTACCAACTCATGGTGTAATAACCAACATTGGCAAAGAACATCTTGAGAAGTTGATAAACTTAGATGGTGTTGAAAAAGAAGAGACTTCCCTATTCCGTACACTCAATAAAATTGATAGTACTGCCATTATCAATCTAGATGATGAACGGCTTAAGAAGTATGTTTCAACACAACATAGATGTACAACATTTTCGCTACAACAATCAGCTGATGTAAGTGCATCTGTTTCATTCACCAACGCATTACATCCGGTACTTACTATCCAATATGCAAATAGTAAACATACAGTTACCTGTAACACGATTGGATATGCGGCTGCTTTAAATTCTATTTGTAGTGCTGCTGTTGTTTTATCGGTTGGTCTGACAATTGAAACAGTGTGTAAAGGTTTAGAGTCATATACTTCACCGGAAGTACATGGTTACGCAAGAATGGTAGTTGAACATATTAACGGATTAACAGTACTGAACGATTGCTATAATGCAAACCCGGAATCAATGAATATAGCGTTGCAAACTTTGACAGCATACCCAACTAAGGGGAAACGTGTTGCATTATTGGGCGATATGCGTGAACTTGGCGAGGCTTCGGAGTCAGAACATTTACAATTACTGGAACATGCAGTTACGCAAACAGATATACAGATAGTTGTTGGCGAGTATTTTCAGCAAGCAGCAAACAGCCTTAATTCTATGAGTACGATTTACACATGTAGCACTCATAAGGAAGCAGCTGATATTGTTATGAAACTTGTTTCACCAGATGATATTATACTTGTAAAGGGTTCCAGAGGACTAGCATTAGAAAAAGTACTTGAACTACTAAAGAATATGTAGTTTTACCATTGAATACACTCTTTTTATATTACATGAGTCATAGCAACCAAACAAATTCTAATTATAGGTATATGAAAACAATTGCACGTGCATTGGTTGTACTCTCAATTACCGGAAGTTTATATATAATGCTTTCCGGAATGTTACAAAAAGAAGAACCAAATCTTGAGAAAGAATTTAACCGTTATATAAAAAACGATGCATTTGGGTTTGGCGAACACTTAGATTACCGCGTTGGATACAAATTCATTACTGCCGGCACTGCCTCGTTTGATGTTGCTAGTGAACCTGTTACACGTAACGGGCGCCAAAGTTATGATATACGTTTTGATGTAAAATCGTTAGAGAGTTTAGAATGGCTATACAGAGTTCGCGACCGTTACAGAACGGTGATGGATGTAAGTGGAATCTTCCCTTGGGAGTTTGAACAAACACTGCGAGAAGGTAATTACAAACGCGATTTCAAAGCATCATTCGACCAAGCAAGACATGTAGCAAAAACAACAGAGGGTGACTTTACTACATCACCATATGTGCATGATATAGTCTCTGCATTTTATTATGTACGCACTCAAAATTTACGTGGTTACTCAAATAACAGCGTTATACCTCTCAAGAACTTTTTTGATAAACAAACTCATGAACTGGGAGTAAAAATTCTTGGAAAGCAAACTGTAGAAGTTGAAGCCGGAAAGTTTAAATGTATTGTAATTGAACCATTAATTAAAGAAGGTGGTTTGTTTAAAAGCGATGGGCGAATCTTAATCTGGCTTTCGGATGATGACAGAAAGATTCCGGTAAAAGTAAGCTCTAAGATTCCTATTGGTAGTATCGATGCAGAATTAACCGGTTACCGTGGCTTACGCGGACCACTAACATCAAAAGTTGAATAACATGAAATCACTGGTAATACTATTATGTGTGTTGTTTAATGCGCATTGTTTGTTGGCACAGGACGACGCCGCAACTCTGCATAAAAAAATATCCGACCAATTGTCGTCAGCACAAACTGTTAAGGTAGAAGCTACCATATCCTCTCCTGCAAAGGCTAATGTTATTATAACAGCCAAGCGCACCAATAAATTTGTTCTTCAACTACCGGATAGAACAATTTACTGCAATGGTAAAGATGTATGGAATTATTCTGCAAAGGCTAAAAGCGTAACCGTGAGTGGCTTCAATCCAAAATCATCATCCTTATCGGTTGAAAAACTATTATTGGATATCATTAGTAGGTATTCGCCAAAATCGTTGCAGACTGTAGGCAAAAGTTATCAGCTTTTGTTAGAACCAAGTGGCACACCAATATTTGGTGTTAAATCAATCACACTTTCCATAGATAAGAAATCCACATCAATTACAGCAATTGCCATAGTTGGTGAACAGGGCAAACAATCCTGGAAAATTAAAACACTTCAATTGAATGTTCCTGTAACAGATAATACTTTCACCTATAAGCCAACTAAAGGTGTAGAACTTATAGATATGCGTGAGTAATTACGTTGTTAGTTTATCTAAAGTATTTGCAAGTTCCCTTGCAGATTCACGGCGTTCGTACCGTTGAATCAAATCAACATGCGGATGATACAGCGGTTGTTTCTCGTTCCATAATGCATAGCTTTTTACAATCTCTTCCACACATCCGGTAACATCCCCTAATTCAATCGTAACACCGGCATTAGTTTCTCTTAGAAGTTTAGCAACTGCGCTTTGATTTGGCGCAAGTGCCAGAACAGGCTTCATTACACCAATGTACTCATACACTTTTCCGGGTACAATTTCATTACTCTCCTTGGTATCATCAACTATAAGCAACAACATATCACTCTTCATAAGGTATGCAATACTTTCACCATGCGGAACGTAAGGAATAATCTCAATAGAATCTCTCAATATTGATTGCTCTAATGTTTGCTTCACATCATCCCCAACTCTCCCCACTATTCTGAATAGTATTTTAGATACGTCAATGCTATTATTTTTAACAGCGAGTTCTAACGCTTGTAACAATGTATAAGGGTTTCTTAATCCATAGAGCGATCCGGAATACGTAATAGTAAAACGTTGGTTCTCTTGTTTTGGAACTTCCGGGAAATCCGCTGAATCATATCCGTTGGGAACATGCAGAAACTTTTCACGTGGGAGTTCAGGGTACTTTCTTCTTGCATCGGTGATAATTCCTTCCCACGCACACTCTACATAATCGGCTTCTTTTAACACTGAGTGTTCTAAGTGACGGTCAATCATTGCCGGTAAAAACCAACGCTTGGGAGTTGTTAAGAACTCCGTCCACGGGTCACGAAGTCCTGCTATCCACGGCAATCCGGTTGAACGTTTCAATGCCCTTCCAATCAACGAACATGTATATGGCGGAGAGGAACTATATATTGCACTGATGTTATGTTCCTTAATCAACTGTTTACCTGCTTTTACAGCGCTAAACATCCATCCTATTCTGGCATCCGGGATAAAAAACGTTGCCCGTATAAACTCCGCTATGCTCTTCTTTATACCACCACTTCCGTCTTTGGTCAGTACGCTTACGTCTATCGCTTTATTCTGTTGTTCACCAACAAAGGTTCGGTATAAATCGTATGGCTCATATATATGCGTGCGGACAACTGTAATATTGGGTGGAATTTTAGCAAGAAGTGATTCATCCCGTGCCGGAAAGGTTCCATTGCTCACCGTTAACACAATAGGGTTCCAACCAAATTGGGGTAAATACTGTACATTCTTTAACACACGTTGAACCCCCGGACCACCGGATGGCGGGAAGTAATAAGCTACAATCAGTAAATTCTTCATTTCAATTTGTAAAGAGTATTCTATTCTTCAATATAACTGATTACTCCCTAATTCGGCTGAATTCTCACGTTGTTCCCATTGTTATACTATCAAATTGCGACGCTGCAGCGGTCGGGTCGGACCGGGTTGGCGCGCTGACGCGGTTGCTTCGGAAGTAGCGGGAACACAATACTTACAATTGAGTTGAGAACATTAACAAAATTTATTCTACGTAATATCACGTATTCTCACTTTTAACTTGGATATATATAAGCATTTACAGTAGTTTGCAATAAACAATAATCTCTACATTTGTTGTATAAGAATCCCTATGAGTACCGGGTATACTACACCGCACAATACCACTTATAAACGCCTTCCTGCTGTACAAATTCAGCGTAAGAAAGTGAAGCATGCTCGGCTATTGGTACATCACGATGGAGCTGTGCATTTTGTAGTGCCGGAAAGGTTTAGTCAAAACAAAATCAATGAGCTTCTTGCAAAACATTCTGATTGGATTTCCAAGCACCTTGAACGTTTCTCCAAATTGGAACGCATTGAACTTGAACACGGTGAAATTTTATACCGAGGCGAGGCATATCGTTTCCAGCTTAAACCACAGTTAGAACACATTGTAGAGTTGTATTCTACACAAAAAGTTATTGCTTCGGGTGTTAACCTTCTGCATAAAAAAACGTTGGACAACTGGTACCTGCGCGAGGCAGAACGGGTAATACTCCGCAGAGTAAAATTTCTTGCCGAACGGTTTGGATTTACCTACAATCGTATCAGGATAACTTCCCCAAAAACATTATGGGGTTCGTGCTCGTATAAGAAAGACATTATGTTTAACTGGCGGTTAATCAAAGCCCCGGCATTTGTTTTAGATTACATCATCCTTCACGAATTAGTACACACCGAAATCCTTGCCCACAACCGTGCCTTTTGGAACCGCGTTGCCGAAGTTTGCCCTCGGCACGAAGAAGCAATAGAATGGCTTAAAACATACGGTAGATGGATGTAAAGAATATCTTGTGTTTCCCTCTTATGCCGAAACAACCCTCAAGCGCGCAGACCCGGCGCGAACCGAACGGTACAACTTCGCAGTTTGGTTACATCAAGTAACTTCAATCTCATCTCTGTAAAACAATGCGCCGCTGCAACGGTCGGAGCGGACAGGGTTGCCGCGCAGGCAGAATTGCTTCGGCAATAGCGCTTTACAAAACAGTTGTCAAACTGCTCAATTCTGTCCGTAGGCATGAGATGGAAGCATAATCGTTAAATTTGCACCCGAAACAAAGTTCTGCTCACGGCGTCAGTGAGATATAACAACCTAACTTGCAATACATGAAAATAGGTAACATAGAATTTCACAGACCGGCGGCATTGAGTTTACGCGCTCAATCTACGTTTGCACGCCTGGTTTTGCGTTATACTATGTTTTTGCTTATTGCCTTTTTTCTGTTTTTGTTTGTTGCAGGAATAAGCATTTACTTTATTACCAAAACAGATTGGTTTCACCGTTGGTCGGCACAGAAGTTAGAGGAAGTATTAGCTAATGAGTTAGAAGCCAAATTAGAGTTTTCTTCGATTGAGTTTAATGTATTCCGAGGAGTTGAACTTGACAGCGTACGCCTGATTACCAAAGGTGATACTGTTCTAAAAGCAAACTCCTTGCAGTTGTACTACGAACTTGAACCACTGTTAATCCGCCGAATTGTAATACGAGAAGTATTGTTAGATAGAGCAGACATCAGGTTACTCCGCAACACTCACGATAGCACCTGGAACGTAGCGCACATTGTAAAGCCCAAACAAGATACAACCGAAACGAAACCGTTTGATTGGAGTATTTATATACGCGACGTTGCCATACAACATTCCATAGTTACGGTGCATGACTCACTAAGTGGTGAGCCATTGCCCGATAGAATGCACTATACTAAAATGAAGCTACGTGATTTTAATTGTTCACTCTCGGCTGCACTCAATATTGCTCGTCAGGATTTTTCGGTTTGCATAAACTCCATGAGTTTCCACGAGCAGCGCACTAACTTCACAGCAAATGATATTCATCTGTGCGCCGAAGTTGATTCTACGCGCTTGGGAATTACAGCAATGCGACTAATTACCCCAACCACCAATATGTTTTTACGTGCTAACATTGACTCTGTAAATATTTTTAGGAGCGGCGCAAAGATAGAAGAGAAGCCACTAACGCTTGAAATCAACTCCAAAGCACTTGATGCTAAGGATATTAACTGGTTTATGCCGTCGACATTTACATTGGCAAACACTTTTTCTTTGCATACAGTTTGTTACGGTACATTAAATAACTTACTGTTAGAAGTAGATGAAGTTACAACAGGAAGTTCAAATTTACACGGCACTTTGGAGTTAAATCACCTTACCGATGATAAAACGTTAGCGTACACCATTAACCTAACGCCATCTAAGGCAAGTTATCCAGATTTCAGAGTAGCACTTCCTACATTACAATTACCCGACATAAATTTTCTTGAACGGCTAGCATTCAGGCCTACCACTGTATATGGCAAAGGTGATTCGATTTACTGCGATGTTGATGTTACCGGTGATTTTGGTACTATAGATGGAATTATCGAGTTAAAAACAACCAAGGTATTAGGTTATAAAGCTACTATTGATTGTAGAAATTTCAATATTGCCGGTTTCACACATAAGTCATCTAATATGAGTGATATCAATGGTTATATCCATGTTAATGGCAGTGGAACTACATTAGAGGAAGCTATTGCAAAGACAGACATTGAACTTAAAAATTCCTCTTATGCAGGTAGAACTATTGAATCGTTACGATTGCTTGGCTCAACTACGAATGGTTTACTTCAAGTTGATTCGCTCAACGTTCATTTCCCGTGGAGTAGCAAGGATTCAAGCGACGCGTTCTTTATGTCAGGCGAGCCAAAAGAATTTACTGCAAAAGGAACCTTAGATCTTTCTAATACTTCCAGGCCTACCTACGATATGAATATTGGTTTGCTACATATGCCTTTAGCTGAATTGCTTCAATATCCGGCAGCACCACGTTTATTAAGTGGCGGGTTAGATATTAAAGGTACCGGGTTTCATCCCGACTCATTATCAGCCGGGCTTAATGCACACTTTGAAGAATTTGTGTTGGTTGACCGTGCGTTGTTCCCATTTACTCTCAATACTAATGTTACAAGGCTTGATGCTGAGCACCGAAAAGTTGAATTATTCTCAGGTCCATTTGATGCAGTGTTAAGCGGCCGCTTTAAACTTGGAACATTTGGTCAGGTATTTTTAGCACAATTAAACATGATTGATAAAACCATACGCAAAGGTTTTGCAATTATGGAAAGCGACACATCGGCTTCTTCCAACTTTACACCGTACGATTTACCAACCGATGAGTTGGATATGCGTTACAAAGTGAAAGTAAAGAACCTCTCCCCCATCAGTCCGTTTTTGGTTGGCGTTCGATTAAACGCACAAGGAGATGTAAGTGGTTACCTTCGTGGTAAGCCCGATTGTTACGAGTTAGGAGTTGATACAGCACGTGTTCCCAAATTCTCGTTGCAGGTAGGCGAAACGTATATGCGTGCAATGCCAATAAATCTGAGCATGATACTAAGAACAGAGAATATGAATACCATTCCATCGGTAATGCAGGCAGATATAGAGACGTCATGCGATAGTGTTTTTAGAGCTGATAACACCTACTTTGTACAACCAACATTTTGGTTACGATTTATAGACGACAGAGCTCAGTTTGCGGCAAGCACATGGTTAGACAACAAAATGCCTATTCGGGTTCGTGGCGATATCACCATGGAAGACAGAGAGTTTAACGTAATACTAGACTCACTAAAGTTTGGTTTAAACACCGCTTTCTCGTTTAGTGCTAAAGATAAAGTTCGGGCTACAATTACTCCACGTGGTACAATGGTACATCAGTTAACTATGAAGCATGATAGTAGTCAGGCAACTATATCCGCCAATGGTGTATTTAACTTTAAGCGCTTTGACGGAATGAATTTTATTGTCAAGAATTTTGATATATCTCAATTACAAAAGATACGCGAAGTTGCTGCAATTCAACCATTACAATTACTAAATGGAAAAGTTGATTCGTTAGCTGTTACGGTAAGCGATAAATTTACCAACCCAAAGTTTAGTATAGATGGTATAGCTTACAACTTACGTTACAACAATGTGCTTATTGGGAATCAGGATATTCACGCAAAATTCGACGGAACAACTCTATCCGGTTATGCAAGTGTTGTGAATCCATCAATGAATAGCCAAACCAAAACATTGGATATTTCAATACATCAAATCCCTCTTCAATTTTCAATAATTCCCTTTAATCTTGGATTACGCAACAAAGAAAAACTAGATATAGAAATAAGAGCGAATAGATTATCAATGGCGGCGGTTGCGCCCTTTATTCCCGGAGTAACAAATGTTAACGGTATTGCAAATGCAGGAATGAGCATAGCAGGAATAACACCGGATAATATTGATTACACCGGATTAGTAACTTATGATTCATGTTCGCTACTAGTGCCTGCAACAAACATCCGTTATACAAGTAAAGGTGGATTACGTTTACAAAACAATGTAGTATTGTTTGATAGTATTGATGTATATAACGAGCCATCGGATTTACGTGGTGGACATGCCCGAGCTACCGGAAAAATGTTTATCCGCGGATTTAACGTGGATAGCATTGCGTTTAAGGCAACAGTAAATAACAAAGAAAAACTGTTAGTTATGAGCGATGCTACTGCGGCTGTTAACAGAGATATGTATGGTAGAACAGTTATATCTACAACCGATGGCAAGGAAAATAAGTCGCTTAACTTTTTTGGAAGGTTGGATAATCCACAATTAGATGGATTTGTTATGCTGGAGGAAGCTGACATCAAATTCCCTCCTTCTAACAATGTTGCATCCAAAACATCTTCGTTTAATTATAAACGTGTTGGTAATAATTATTTCTACACTACTGTTGAAGAACGTAAAGAGATAAAAGACACAACTATTGGCGACCTTCCCAAACGTACAGAAACATATACTGTATCTCAACGCACATTAGGGCAGGCGTTTACAGATATTCTTACAACAAAGGTTAATGTAAAGATTAACAATGTGATGGATATTCGTATGGACTTTGGATTTAACGACCAGCTTTCTGCAAAAGTTGAACAAGAAAACCCTAAAGATTACTTGGAGTTTATTCGTGATGGAAACCGTTCTACAAAACTTATAGGTAGAGTTGTAGTAAAACAAAGTACCTATAAGTTCTATAACAACTTTAATGCAACTGGACGGTTAGATTTTGCAACCGGACAAATTGATAACCCCGCACTGAACCTCACGGCAATCTATAAAGGCGATAGAGCAAAAGGCGATGACCAGCGTAAAGAAGAGTATACAATCACGATGTCAATTACCGGAACTAAAAAGATACCAAGAGTTGTGATGGATTATCAAATAAACGGAATTGATCATCCTGGTGTTGCAAATACAGACCAAGAAAAAATAACATCAAATGCTTTGTTGATGACGTTATTTGGAAGAACGCAAGAAGAGTTTTTATCAGGTGGAAAAAGTGGCGGATTGGATGCCGGTGGTTCAGTGAACCAAGGTATTAATTCTGCAGCTTCTTCGGCAGCATCAGCGTTGTTAACAAGTGCTGTACAGGGTGGTATTGTTAAGGATATTGCCGTGGATTTTGGTGGTAATTATTCAGATTTATCACAAGCCCGCATTAAACTTACAGGGCAGGTTTTAGGGGCTAATGTTACACTTGGTGGTACAATGGCAGATTTATCCACCAATAGTACTATAACCATCGATGCACGTTTAAGTGATATTTTAGGAATTGATGTAGGATCAGCAACAACACAATTCACCAAAACAACAAACCCTACGCAAAACGTAACCCGCCAGCAAAAAGAATGGGAACTTAAAGCTGGTTATCGTTGGCCATAAACATCGTATTTTTGTAGTGTACTATTTCTCCTCACCATTACCGCGGAGCAGTTATGAACTACCTACTTTCAATGCTCAATTACAACAAATGGGCTAACGAGCAAACTTTACAATCACTCGAATCAGCTAACACCCCCGATGCAAAAGCTGTACGTATCTTTGCTCACATCCTTAATGCAGAACTAATCTGGTTACAGAGAATTAAAGGCACGCAATCAACAAAACCTTGGGATGAGCACACCATTGAAGAATGTAGAGAACAAATGATAAAGAATGCCGATGAAATGACTGAGTTCCTTTCGTGGTTACGTCCCGATGAGTTAAAACGCGATATTGCCTATACCGATTTTCAAGGTAATAGCTGGAAGGTTCAACTTCGCGAAATTTTTGTACACTTGTTTAACCATGCAACGTATCACCGTGGGCAGGTTGCGTTGTTGTTACGCACAGGTGGTAATGAACCTATCTCAACCGATTATATTATCAACGCTCGTGTTGCAGAATAACAGTGTGATTCCCTCTACTGCCGCGGCAAGCCATACTGCGCCGCAACCCGGTCGGGAACCATCCTTACTGCGCCGCGGAACGTGCGGCTCGCACAGGGTTTGCGCGCTGAACGATTGCTTCGTTGCACATGGGTAAACAAACGTTATTCTTGGTTATTAGTTGGTAAAAACTTGAACCACTTTTTATCGAGCGCCTCTAATAAGTTAACGTTATTGTTGTGCGCAAACAGAAGGATGTGACTGAATACATCGGCAATTTCTTCGGTGAGTTTTGTGCGGAGTTGTTCTTCGGTAAATCCTTTATCGCGCGCCTGACCGTTAAGTTGTAAATATGCTTGGGTTAATTCGCCAAGTTCTTCGTGCAGTTTTAGCAAGTACCAATCGGCTGTGCGGGTAATATTATGCGTCTGTTCGTAGTCTTGTGAGACTTGTTCAATTTTGGCTGTTAGTTCTTTTACGGTCATGTGGAATAACTCCGGCGTAATAATTCTTTCATTTATCTCCGTAAAACTACGAACAAGTACAGATACCTACTGTAAAATGGTGTAGTTATTACGTGTTACCTGCATAAAAAGGGTTATCTTTGCAGTTGCATTTCTCATTTTCAGTTAATACATGCCAACATTTCAAGAACTCGGATTAAACGAAGACGTACTCCGCGGAATCCATGAACTCGGGTTTGAATCCCCGACTCCTATTCAGGAAAAAGTTATCGGTGTTTTGTTAGAAAACAAAAACGATATTATTGCACTTGCCCAAACAGGAACCGGCAAGACAGCCGCTTTTGGCTTACCTGTCTCTCAGAACATAGACGTTACACAACATAAGATTCAGGCTTTGGTACTTACCCCAACACGCGAATTGTGTAACCAGATTGCTACCGATGTAACCAATTACACCAAGTACATGAAAGGAATGAAGATTGTTCCTGTGTATGGCGGCGAAGATATTATGCGCCAAATCAAACGTATCGAAAAACCACCTCAATTTTTAGTTGCAACACCGGGCAGATTAGTAGATTTAATAGACCGCAAAAAAGTTGATCTTTCTTCGCTCCGTTTCCTTGTGTTAGATGAAGCCGATGAAATGTTAAACATGGGCTTTAAAGAAGACTTAACAGCAATTATCAATCACACACCATCCGAACGCAGAACGTTATTGTTCTCTGCTACGATGCCTCGCGAGGTTTCTCAGATTGCTAAAAATTACCTAACCGACCCCGTAGAGGTTTCGGTTGGAAAAAAGAATTCCGGTAGTGATAATGTTTCGCACGAATATTACTTAGCACACGCAAAAGATAAATACCTAGTGCTTAAACGCATTATAGATATTAACCCGGATATCTACAGTATTGTATTCTGCCGCACACGTCAGGAAACACAAGACATTGCCAACAAACTTATGCGCGATGGCTACGATGCCGATTCGCTACACGGAGATTTATCTCAGGCAATGCGCGATTCGGTAATGGAAAAATTCAAGATGCGGAATTTGCATATCCTTGTTGCTACCGATGTTGCCGCACGTGGTATTGATGTTAACAATCTTACACACGTTATCAATTTCTCGTTACCGGAAAACCACGAGATTTATAATCACCGTAGTGGTCGTACTGGAAGGGCAAATAATCTTGGCGTTTGTATCAGCATTATCAATATGCACGAACGTTATAAAGTAAATATCATTGAGCGCGGTATTAACAAACGTATTCACCCAAAACAAATTCCATCGGGCGAAGACATCTGGAAAGCACAGCTATTTGCGCACATTGATAAGCTACAACAAATTGAACTTGACCACGAACACATCGACCCAATTCTAAACGATGTGTACGCAAAGTTAGAATCGTTAGACCGAAACGAACTGATTAATCGTTTTGTGATGATGGAGTTTAAGCGTCTACTGAATTACTACAAAGATGCGCCCGACTTAAATGTACGTCCACGGAATGAGTACAGCAAAGACCGTAACGATAGATTTAGTAACGACCGCGGTGGACGCGGTGGAAGAGATAACCGCGATGACCGTTACAACGACCGTGGTGGCAGAGGCGGAGACCGTCGTAGCAGCGGCGGTGGAAGATTTGACGACCGCAGAAGTGGTGGCAACGACCGTTACAGCAACCGCGGAAGAGATAACCAAGATTCCGGCAGAGGTGGAGACAGACGTAAAGGTTCATCGCAATCATCGGGTGCACCAAAGTTCCGTTTATCCATCAACATGGGCGATAATCAAAACCTCACCGCGCCAAAACTTCTTGGTATGATTAACGATGCCGTTGGGCATAAAGAAATTGGCGTTGGGCAAATTAAAATTGAACGCGACCGCGCCTACTTCTCGGTATCAACTCATCAGGCAGAGGAAATTATCTCCGGCTTCCAGAAGCGGTTTAAGAAAAACAAAATACGGGTAGATATCGAAGGATAAACTCAAAAAGGAATTACAATCGTAGTTCCTTTTTTTTTTGCTGTCGCCTGACCGCACCGAACGTTAGTTTCAACACAATCATAATTGTGCGGAACAGAACGCCAATTACGAACAAGGGTTTATCGTGCATTAAGGTTCTTTCCGGCAAGGCTACGTTGTTTAGAAAAGTCTGTGCTTGGTGCCGTCCGGCGTTAGCAAAAGAAAAAATGTAAAATGATTGTACTTCACAGAAGAAACACCTAATTTCACGGATATTCTGCACAACAACTTTCAAGAACACCATGTATCTGAAACGCCTGCGCTATTGGTTAGATAATTACATGAGCAAAGGAACACCTGCAATTGTAATGGCATTGTTTGTTCTATCGGGTTTGATAATTGTATTTGTTGCAACGCTGTTATTTGTGTTTCGTTTGGAACCCAAGCCGGAATCCTCGTATTGGGATTACATTTGGGTTACGTTCCTGCATACGTACGACCCCTCGCAACTTGCGTACGATGATAAACCCTGGCAGTATGAGATAATTATATTTATTGCATGTTTGGCCGGATTGTTTTTGCTATCTACGTTGGTTGGTGTTTTGATGGCGGGCTTTCAGGCAAAGATTCTTGAGTTACGAAAAGGCAAAACCTTAGTTGTTGAAGAAGACCATACGTTAATTTTAGGATGGTCGGAAGAAGTGATTAGTGTTATCCGCGAGATTATCATTGCTAATCACAACCGTAAGAATGCGTGTATTGTGATATTATCGGAAAAAGAGAAGATGTGGATGGAAGATGAAATCCGCATCAAGATTGGTAATTCCGGCAACACGCGCATTGTATGCAGAAGCGGCTCTCCTATCGAGTTCAGCGATTTAGATATTGTGGTACCGCATAAAGCACGCGCCGTAATAGTTATCTCGCCCGATAACATTGCCAACCCCGATGCATATGTTATGAAGGTTATTCTTGCATTAACCAGCGATAAGTTCCCTGCCCCAATTAAAAGTATCGTGTGTTCTTTAGCCGATGAAGATAATAGAAACATTGCCCGACTGATTGGTGGCGAGCGTATTAGTGTTGTGGCAGCGGAAAATGTTATTGCACAGATTATTACACAAACATGCCGTCAGCCCGGACTCTCGTTTGTGTATCAGGAGTTGCTGGATTTTGATGGCGACGAAATTTACTTCCAAAACGAACCGCGCCTCTTTGCTTTTGATTATCGTGATGCAGTGATGAGTTATGAAACTTCCACTATTATTGGCATCCGCAAAGCAAGCAACGAGATTGTTTTAAATCCATCGTCGTTTTCTATGCTTGGAATGGGTGATTCGTTGATTGCAATTTCGGAAGATGATGACACCGTGATTATGTCGGGAATTGCAAAGCCACCAATTAACACCGAGGCAATTTCAAATGGTACAGAGCCAATCCAAAAACGCGAACGGGTGTTGATATTGGGTTGGAATAAGAATGCTCCAAATATTCTACGCGAACTTGACCACTACGTAACAATGGAATCTCAAGCGCGGGTTGTGGCAGAGCGATTAGTTGGAGAGCACATCTTTCAACTTGATGCTGACCTTAAAAAGTTGGATTGCACATTTACTTACGGAAGCATTACCAAACGAGGTGTGTTAGATTCGTTGGATATTCCTTCGTTTGATAGCGTGATTTTGTTAAGCTACGATGATATTCACGATGTACAAGAAGCAGACTCACAAACTTTAGTAACACTGGTTCACCTGCGCGATATAGCCGCAAAAAGCGGCAAGCAGCTTTCTATTGTCAGCGAAATGCGGGACGAACGTAACAGGTCGTTGGTAGAAATTGATAGTGTACACGATTTTATTGTAAGCCATCAGTTGGTATCATTACTCATGACTCAACTCTCTGAGAATCCTGAATTGGATTATGTCTTCAAAGATTTGTTTGACGACTCTGGTGTAGAGATTTACCTTAAGGCGGTGGAGGTGTACGTAAAGACTGATATGCCCGTAAACTTCTATACAGTAAGCGAGGCAGCATTACGCCGTAACGAAACTGCAATTGGCTACAAACGTATTGCAGACCAAGGTAAAGTAAAAGTTAATCCTAAAAAAAGTGATATGGTAACATTTCAGCATGGAGATATGATAGTTGTACTTGCTGAACAGTAAGATTACTTTACAACTAAGAACTCTTTATGTACAATGTTCTTCCCTAACTTCAATTTGGCAGAATACGTTCCGCTTGATAACATTGAGGTTGATAGCTGCACAGAGTGACTTCCGCTTTGTAAAGGGCGCTCAGCCATAAGCGATATTGTATTGCCTTTAACATCCGCAACATCAAGTGATACTTTTCCTTCTTTTAGCAAACTGAACTTGATAGTAAAATCTTTATACGATGGATTTGGATAAATGGCATCTATATTCACATTTCTATCATTGTAATCCGTCGGGCTTAGTACCCCCATATCTGTAGCACGTGAATAATAATACACATGAGCAGGTATTTTTAGTGGTGTCGTTTCCGACGTTGTAAAAAAGCCATCTCCTTTCGCATCAAAGCAAATTGCCTCACCTTGTGGTTCTTGTTCGTATGGAATGATAACTGGTTGTTGAGTAAATGCACTTTTTAAAGGTTGTTTATAACCTCGGGTAAAGTAATACACGTTAGTGTAGTTTTTAAGAAGAATCTCTCTGCCATCAGGCGATATATCGCCCGCAACAATATATGTTAATGGTAAACTTACCACATACTCGGCTGTGATAACAGATGTTGTTGATTGCGGATACGGCAGACGGTACACACGCACAGAATCCTCGCGTTTGGAAACGATGTACAAATCTTTGGTAATTGGGTCAAGCATTAAGGTTTCAGCATCACGTTTGCCATCAGGATACACAAAGGTTATCTTTTCAGCACCGCTGATGTTTTGTTGTGTAAAGTTCTGTTCATCGGAAACAGTTGGTTCGGGAATGCGGTAGATGGATTTGGTGTCGTACACGGCATCATTATCACCAATTTCGCCAACATAAATGTACTGAATTCCATCTTTGGGTCCGACACCAATACAAATATCTTCCCAATCGCGGTTTGTAGCTCCTTCAATAGCATACTCGCCTACAACATGTGCATCGTAGGTCATGGCAAACAGACGTGGTTTATCTCCGGAATCATTGTGTGTCCACAATATATTAGCATTGGTATGGCTTGCGGCAATACCGGAGGCTTCATCAAGTACGTTATTATCTATCGTCCCTTTATCGGAACGCTCATCAAATCGTTGTGCGGATGCCATGGCAACTGCAAACAACATCACACTTAAAACCCATTTCATAGTACAGCAGATAATGTTTAACGAACATTCCTCTTTATGGCGCCCAACATCCACTGTTATCAATCCCTTACAGTTCATTTCCCCATAAACCGTACATGCAAAGCTATAAAAAGAAACGATAAGGAAAAACAGTTTCTTGGTTACCCACTTCTGCCGAAGCAACCCACCAGCGCGCCAACCCGGTGCGAGCCAACCGTTGTGCGGCGCAGAAGAATCTTTCCGGCAAGTTGTTGTTTATTTGATGGAATACCAATTGGAGCTGTCACGCGATAGCAGAAACACTATTCTGTTTTCAGCAATAACCGTATTATTGTGCGTGATTCAAATGTCTGTTTATTGTGTTATTAAACTTGTAAAGAAAATCTTGGAATAAATATGAAAACGTTATTAATTGTATTGATTGTTTGGTGTAGTGTTTTGGAGGTACAAGCAGGTGTTACTAACCGCGTGTATGTGCGCATTAAGCCTGAGTTTAAATCACAGCCAATAACACAGATTTTACAGGTACAAACCGGAGTTATAATTGAACAACCTTTATTACGCTGGGAGCAATCGGAGGCATCCAGGTTGTTATCGCCAACTACACAAAACAGTACTACCGATGCAATACTAAAAGCAGAGGAACCATTACTACGCACCTATACACTCCAACTTCCTGATAACTTATCACCAACCGAATTTTGTACACAATTAGTGAAGTCAAACATGGCTGTTGAAGTTGCTATTCCTATTTATACTAATCAACTTCAGTTTACGCCAAACGATGTACGCTTTGCCGAGCAACAGTTTATGAAATCAATTCATGCAGAGGAAGCATGGGATGTAACACGTGGCGATAGTACGGTACTTATAGGCATTAGTGATGCTGGTATGCGAACTACTCACGAAGATTTAGTTAACAGCATCGCCTACAACACAAAAGAAATCCCCAACAATAAAATTGATGATGACAACAACGGTTATGTAGATGATTACAAAGGGTACAACATATCTTTTATAGCGGATAAGACAAGCGAGGACAGCGTATTCCATCCACAAGAAAATCACGGAACTAAAGCAAGTGGTTTAGTTGCTGCTACATCGAACAACGGTAAGGGTATTTCGGGTGTTGCAGGAAAATGTAGGCTTGTTCCAATTAAAACTGTACCCAACAATTTACGCGATGTAATCTATGGCTATGAGTCATTATTGTATGCTGTTGCACGTGGGTGCAAAGTTGTTAACTGTAGTTGGGGAAATGAGCGACAAACATACAATGTTGTAGAGCAATCAATTGTGGATTACGCTATAAGCAAGGATGTTGCACTTGTTGTTTCTGCCGGAAACTATGGGGGTATTAACCCCTGTTTTCCCGCTTCGTATTCTGGTGTGCTAAGTGTAGGAGAAACAAACCCCGATGGCTTTTTAGTTGGCAGTAGTAACTATGGCTCGCAGTGTTTAATAACAGCACCCGGCGAGGGAGCACTCACCACCGATCATTTTTCCGATGATTCATATAGCGGATTTGCCGGTACTTCATCTGCCTCACCTATTGTAGCAGGTGTTGTAGGATTAGTACGTTCTAAGTTTCCAACCTTAACAGCAATGCAGGCATTAGAACAAGTGCGTGTTTCATCCGATGATATTTCTTCTAAGAATGTCAATTATCAAAAACTCATTCCCGGTTTTGTGAATGCAAAGAATGCTGTTACACGTAAGCCATTTTCAACTCCGGCTATACGAGTGTTATCATACTCCATGCAAAAGAACTCCGTAAAAGTTACGCGCGCTCATGTAGGCGATACGGTACAGTTATTCTTAAAAGCAAAGAACTACCTTGGTAAAGGAACCGAAATGCGGTTTGCGTTATCTGTGGGGTATTCTGATATTTCTAATGTTTTGGAAATCATTGATAGCGTTGTGACTATTCCTGCAATCCAAACCAACGAAGAGTTTGTTATAGCACCATTTAAGGTGTTAGTACAATCGGCAAGTACCAAACGTATGGTTCTTCGTGTTGATATTACAGGTAAAGGCGACCCAAATGAAAACGAAGGAACTCCTGTACAATATAGAGATTTTGCTAAAGTTGATTTCTTTGCTACAAAAGACTTTGCAACTCTCTCCAATGATAGTATTTCGTTTTCTGTTGGCGATTACGGATGGCTTGGTACCAATGCCGGAGCTTTTAACGGAATAAAGGGTAATGGCTTTAACGTTAAAGGTATGGGTAATTTGTTATACCGTGCCGGACTTATGGTTGTTCACGAACCGACACAAAAAGCACGTTGCGGTTTTGGTAGCGATGGTGATTCATTCAACGATTTTGATATGGTAAAAGTAAACGACTCTCAACCATTCTCGCTAACATTAACAGATACCTCTAAAACAACCGAGAAGATTGGCGTTGAGGTTGAGCAACAGTTTGTGATTCCCAACAATACGTCAACAGTTGCCAAAGTTATTCTCAATTTGAAAAACATGAACAACACTGCATTAAAGAACGTAGCAATGGGATATTTCTTCGATTGGGATATCACCTTAACAGGCGATAGTTCTAAAGCAGAGTTCTTACCCGAAGCAGTGGTTGCTGCTGGTTCAATGCAGTCTGTTGCTGAGTTTGCTACACGCACAAACGCAGACCCCGTTGTTGGCGCAGCTGCTATATCAGGCGGTTTAGATGTTCTAGGCGAAGCAGCTGGACTAAATGCAGAATTTATAAACGGTTTTGACAACTCAAAAAAAATACAAACACTAAATAGTGGTATTGGTTTACAACAAGGAAATGGCGATGTATCTATGGTTGTTGGAATGAAGTACAGCGGAGATATTCAACCTACACAATCACGCCAATGTATTGTTTGCTTTGGTGCCGCAAAAACCCGTAAGGAACTCGCCGCAAAACTGTACGATTGCCAACTCGGAACAGACGTTTCAGTCCACGAATCAACACCAAACACCACAGCAATGTTACTACAGGTAACTCCACAACCTGCAAGCGAAAACTTTTCGGTCCAGTTACAAGCCAACGCCAATGCCACCGGCATTCTATCATTGGTATCCTTAAATGGCGAAACCATTTTGCAACGCACAGTGTATTGTACCGACGGCACTACCTTCCTTCGCCTGCCTACAACCGAGGTGGCGCAAGGAGTATATGTCCTTCACGTTCGCGTTGGGAATACAACCGTCTCAAAACTAACAACTATTGTTAAGTAACTATCTTTGGTTACTCTCACGCAAAATCAAACCGTGTCTGCGCGGCAACCCGGTCCGCTCCGCACGTTTTTAGTAACTTGCATGTGTTCGGAAAACACATGCTAAACGTATCAACATGATTTACCTCGATAATTCAGCTACCACACAAATAGATGAACACGTTTTAGAAGCAATGCTTCCTTGGCTACGCGAGGATTATGGCAATGCCTCATCTACACATGCGTACGGCAGAAAGGCACGTGTTGCCGTAGAATCTGCACGCGAGGAAATAGCGTCGCTCATTAATGCACATCCCGCTGAAGTCATTTTTACTAGTGGGGGAACAGAATCGAACAATACCGTATTAAAATCGTGTGTGTTTGAATCTGCTTTAGTTGATTCCATAGTCACCTCGGCAACGGAACATCATGCAATACTCTATCCAACCGAAGAAATACAACGAACGGGTGTACGCTCTACAATTCTTGGCGTTAATCAACAAGGTCACATTTCTGTAGATGAACTTGAACAATACGATTCCAAACGGACGCTTGTTAGCATTATGCACGCTAACAACGAGACCGGAACTGTACACCGGTTACGAGAAATACGGAGCACCGTACCAGACGCCTATCTCCATACTGATGCTGTTCAATCATTTGGAAAGGTACCGTTTGATGTAGCTGAACTGGGTGTTGACTTTGCAACGTTCTCGGCACATAAAATTCACGGACCAAAAGGTGTTGGTGCTTTGTTTATAAAGAAGGGCATTGACTTTAAAGCACATCAACAAGGCGGCGGACAAGAGCGCAACCGTCGCGCAGGAACAGAAGCAGTAGCTCTTATTGTTGGCTTCCAAACAGCTGCCAGAATTGCACATGCCTCAATGCAACATTTTGCAGAACATACTCGCGCGTTAACTACCTCAATGCGCCAACAGCTAATAAACTCCATCCCCAACATCCACATCAATACACCGGAGGTTGAATCATTGCCAAACATCCTTAATGTATCTTTTGCCGATGCTGAACATATTGATGGCGATGCAATATTGCAAATTATGGATATGAAAGGTATAGCGTGTAGTAATGGCTCTGCATGTGTTAGTGGTACAATGCAACCATCGCATGTGTTATCGGCTATGGGTCGTGCGGATGCAGAGGCAAAAGCAGCAGTACGTTTTTCATTAAGTAAATACACTACTCATGCAGAAGTAACCACAGCCGTAACAACCTTAGCTGAAATCTTAGACCAAATGAGATAACGTCTCTTTTCACAATGCGTTGCTGTAACGATCGGTTCGCACCGGGTTGGCGCGCAGGCGGCTTGCCTCGGCAGAAGTGGGAAACCCAAATGGTATTTACAAAATATATCCTTTACTATTTGGGTATGATTCGTACTTTGCAAATTGAATTATCAAGACAATATTTAACGGAGATATAATGAAAATCAGAAACTTTGCAAAGATACTTTCCCTTGTTATTATTCCCTACCTTGTTGGATGTGCCGATTCCACTAATACACCTACCGATACCCGCACAGCGCGCTCGGTTCATACGGAGTTGGGATGGATTACCGACGCTGATTCATCGGACGATTTTATTATTCAACGTCCGCAATACGATTTATCGTATAACAAAAACCTTAATGTTGCTAATTGGGTTGCATGGAATGAAAACAAAAGTTGGTACGGTCCTGCCGAGCGATACGGAACCTTTATGCCCGATACTCTATTGCCATCATCGTTTACATTTGTTTCGCCAAGCGATTACACAGGTAGCGGGTACGACCGTTCGCACATACTTGGTAGTGAAGCTCGTACTGCAACCGATGCCGATAACAAAGCAACATTCTATTTAACAAACATCTTTCCGCAAACACCAACGCTTAACCAACAAACATGGTACTCGTTAGAAAAATATTGTGATTCGTTGTGCAATACCTACAACAAAGAATTGTATGTAGTTGCAGGTGGTGTGTATAAAACTAAAAACAGAATTAAGAGTAAAATCACCATCCCGGACTCCTGCTGGAAAATTGTGGTTGTGTTAGACCGCGGACAGAAATTATCATCTGTTACATCAACAACCGAGGTAATAGCCGTAATGATGAACAACGGCACATACACAACAGCAAACAACGATTGGCAGTTATATACAACAACTGTGGAGAACATAGAACAGCAAACCGGTTATACTTTTTTTAAGGATGTTCCTGAAGCAACAAGGGCAA
The DNA here is from genome assembly GCA_019695345.1 of Bacteroidota bacterium. GTDB lineage: Bacteria > Bacteroidota > Ignavibacteria > Kapaibacteriales > NICIL-2 > JAIBAE01. The sequence continues at coordinate 43,167 of JAIBAE010000011.1, forward strand.
TCTTAAAAAAAACTAAGGTTGTACTATAACATTGTAGTTTTATTTTATGCTATCGCCAGACCGCACCAACTGTTGTGCTACAAAGCAACGTGTGTGGCGGGAAAGAACGTCTACGTAACTCAAATTCTTAAACCGAAACTATACACTATGAATATCACTGTACAATCTGCCACATCGCGTGGAATTATTATTATTACACTATTACTTTTTGTAAGCACAATATTACACGCACAACCTACCACTATTTGTAATCCGTTACAAGTAAAGAAATGTGCGTTACCATTTGGTTCGTTTGCCATGACCTCTGCTGAGTTGTTAGACATGGTACACGAACAAACTGCAGTAGTTGGAAAGGTGCGCATTCAGGTTGATTCAATTTACGGTGTAACAAACGCTACCGGTAAACCAAGCGAAACAATTGTACAGCGTACCATCCGTTTTGCCGATGTACAAACAGAATACACGTATGTATTTACCAAAAACGGCGCGCAGTTAGAAACTGTTACGTATGCATCAAAACTTGCTAATGCAGCATCTGCGACATCTGCCGCTAACGAATTCAATACTGCAACGAAACTGGTAGCTACTTCAATCTCAACAAACAAAAAAGTAAATACCTACTCAACAAAGTGCGATAATGGAACTATAACAATCTCCATTGCAAAGAGTGATGCTACAAAAGTTGTTGTTAGTTATAGCTGGTCTCTTATTAAGTAAGGTTATCTCCCGCTAATAGTACATACACAAAAGGGCAGTATTAACTGCCCTTTTGTGTTTAATAGTTCAGGTTCGGTGCGGTCAGGCGATAGCAAATTAAAATGAACTTGTTACCGATAGCGTTAAACCGTTTGCTGCCGGAACAACGCGGCAAACACCGCCTACACATAGTATTCCCGCACGTTGTCTGCCATATCCAAACGATACCCGAGTTGTGTTCTTAACAAAGGCAACGGCACCGCTATAATAATGTATCTTCTCCTGTTCGTTGTGATTGCCATAATTCCATTCGTCGAACACTGTAAAGTACCAATTAGAATTATAAGTGTACTCCAACAAACCAAACGCCCAGTTGTTTTTGTCTGCTTTTACCGAATCTGCAGATACGCCAAGATGCTGTAGCTCGCAACGGAGTGCATTAGTACTGTTTATTGTATATGTGCCTTCTAACACAGCTATGGTTGGATGAATTAGCCCGTATTCATTCTTACCTTCAATAATATCACGCTGATAGGATTGAGTTGCAAACATTACCGTGCTTTTAAAACTCTTTGACCAAATATGTGATACTTCAATATTCAAATCATTAAACAAAAGTGTTTTTCCAAAAGCAAAGAACTTGGAATCATACGTAAAACGATTTACACTGGTATCAGTTAATGTAGAATCCAGGTTATGAAGATTAGCATAGTTAACTGTTACCGTAGTACCGTATTTACCACCAAGGAATGAATTCTTAGGGAAGGTATATACTACTTCTCCCTGTAACCCAATTTCTCCGTTTGGCTGAGTTGCATATGGAAACATAGTTGCCAAACGGTAGGTATGCTGTTTAGTTAGTGCAGGTAAAAAACTTAATGTTAAACTGTTAATGGCAGCAGCTCGGTCGCTACGGAAATCCATATTATCAATGCGTTTAAATATCAGGTTAACTCCTAAACCGGTTCCACTATAGGCAGCAGATACATACAAACCATTACCGGGGTTAAACGATTTACTATTTGCTTCCGATGGGTCGTTAATTTTATAAGCCCATTCGCCGTACACGTTGAACCCACCGGAACTTACTCTGGCACGGGTGGAATAAGCAAATACATTTAAAGGAATTTTAAGAAGTGGGTCGCTGGATGGTTGATATTTACTTACTCCGCTTGCACCCAGACGCACTTGAACATCATCTCCTAACCACCCTTGTCCAAATATATCCATCTCATTAAGATTGATGTCTGCATCAACACCACGAACAATTCCCGGACCCAATGAAAAATACGAACGCTGTTTTCCAACAACACCTGTTAATTGTAACCCATTCAATGGAGTTGCTTTAATACGTAATCCGTCAATCGAATTATCAACACCCAAAGCCCAATCTTGGTATAACCGCAATATCATCCCCGAACCAAATTGTTCGTAGAAATTACCAACGGTTGCTTCAATTTCATCGTTTCTGTACATAGCATAGCGGAAAGGAATTCCGCTTCCTGTATATTTTGGGTCAATCCCAACTAACGGATTAAAGAAGCCCTCGTAGCGCATTCCGGCTTCAAACTTATCGTAGGAGTAAATTAAACTCAGAAACCCCATACTCGAAACTTTTTCCGGTGGTTGTTCGGCTTTAATAATAGTATCCTGCGAATATTGTTGTGCATCAAGCTGAAAGTTTGCTCGGAGTGTGCCACCTGTTTGCGCCTGAACCACACACCATACACTACAAATAAGAACTGCGTACATCACTAATTTCATACAAATCTACCTTATGTATAAAAATCCCCTTTTTAATTATTGGCAATTTACAAAGTTCAAACAAAACGGGTGGTATTTGTTGCTATCGCCGGACGGCGCCAAACGGTATTTATCAACATATCCGTCGGTTTGCCGGAAAATAACTCATAGCTACAGAGTAGCGGCATCATCATAGCTATAGAGTAGCAACATCCTCATAGCTACGGAGTAGCGGCATCTTCATAGCTATAGAGTAGCAACATCCTCATAGCTACGGAGTAGCGGCATCTTCATAGCTACGGAGTAGCGACATCTTCATCAATCCATTCAAAAAGATAATGTTCTTCAAATCCGATATTGTAGGAAACCAACAAACTATGATACTCTTCCCTAAAGGTCTTCAAACGATGATGCTCTTCTTGGTTATTGATATAATGTATCACAACATCAAGTTGAGATTGTGATACAGAAAATGCTCCGAACCCTTCTTGCCACTCAAACTTTCCTCTTACAAACGACTTCCCATTAATCCATTTTGATGAATTAGATTTCAAATCACGTATTATATCCGATAAGGCCACTGAAGGAGATATTGATAGTAATATATGCACATGGTTAGCAACTCCATTAATAGCATATATTTTTTGTTTTACGCCTGTAGCTGTTCCACAGATGTATTTATACAATTCATCCTTCCAATCTTTATGAATCAAACTTTGGCGGTTCTTAACCGCGAATACCACATGAATATACAGCTGTGTATAGGTATTTGCCATAATAACATCTCCAACATTTTTCTCGAAACTAAATAAACGATTTCTATAACGATACCGCTCCGATGGAGCTTTGATGCAAATGTAACCAACTTCTACTAGGATGTCGCTCCGATGGAGCTTCGAGGCAACTGATTCTATCAATCTATGATGAGGTGCCTATCATGGATTCTATGAAGATGCCGCTCCGATGGAGCTTCGAGACAAATGTTATTATCTTTCTATGAGGATGTCGCTCCGATGGAGCTTCGAGGCAACTGATTCTATCAATCTATGATGAGGTGCCTATCATGGATTCTATGAAGATGCCGCTCCGATGGAGCTTCGAGGCAAATGTTATTATCTTTCTATGAGGATGTCGCTCCAGTGGAGCTTAACATGAAGAGTTACATTCCCGCACGGTAAGGCTGCTTGGAAATGCGAGGCGCGGTGCGGTCATGCGATAGCATATTAAAATGTTGCTGCCGACAACGTAAAAAAGAACTGCGGTTTTGTGCGTTGGCTTAAACGGGCGGATATATCAAACCGGAAGAAGATAAGCAGTTTGTTTATTCCTAAGCCACACTCGTAATAGAGTTCATCGAGTGTTGCGGCTGTACTTGGTAATGGTGTATTTGTAAGCGACCGTGTTTTATCGGTAAACTTGGTCCACGCTACTCTGCCAATAGCAATAAAGTCAATTCCAAAACTGGCAAGGTTTGGAATCCTGAGTACTCCGGGTATCACTTCGCCAAAACTATGCTCAACCGATACAGCAACAAATCTATCACCGTAAAACTCTTTGATTCCCATACCACGATACACCGCATCTGCCGCCAAACCACTTACCGATGACTCCAACGAATAAAACCGTTGAGGCGGTGCATTGCCAAACACAATACCTCCGTTTACTCGCATATCCAAACGCCACAAAGGTAACGTCGTGGTACGCCAAACAAACTGACCCGATAGCAACGTAAAATCAAAATCATCAGAGCCAATTGCAGGCGATGCATACTCTGCCTGAATGCCAAATCCAAAATTAGAAATACGACGGTACGGACTAAAGTAATACCCAGCATCAAATCCAACCGATTGCATTACCCCGTGTTGTGCCGGAGGATTTTCGCGGTAGGTTCTACCGGAGCCAAACAAACTCCATTGTGTGTTAACCGTTGCTGTTTCATGGAACTCGCGTCGGGTAAATACTTTAATGTACGATGGGCGTGCAAAAATATCACGGCGTATAAATCGCAACTGCCCGAACGTGGCTTCAAAACTAAGCTCGCCACCGTTGTTGTAATAGTAATCTCCGTAATCACTTTTGTTTAGAGCCGAGAATAACGTAACGGTCAGCGGTGCTACAATGTATGGGTTATCGCGCCGTGCAAGGCGTTGATATGCTATTGCACTAATTGAATACTTTCTGTTGGTGTCAAGGTAATACTTACTACCAAGTTCTCCATACCAACGTTTATCGGAAAAACCGTATCCAACTTTTCCTGTGGCTTCCCAACGTTCTGCTACAGTATCAAGTAAGCCAACACCAAGATACAACCCGGTAATTCTGTTGTACCGCAACATGTCTTCTATGCCGGTAAAAGGGCGTCGGTTCAGTTTTGATAACGTGCGGGGTATCCATCCAAAAATCTGATCGAACAACCCCGATGCAACTGTTGAATCGTTATTCTCTAACGACTGTTCAATCTGTTTATATGCACTTGCTTCCTCCGGACGTAACTGCATTACCGAACGTTCTTGCCAAAAAGTTGAATCAAACTTCTCGGCAACTTTACTTACTTCCGTGCGGCGTTGTTCAAACAACTCATTCTCCAATTGTTGGTTGATGGTATAATCATAGGCCATAGTTTCTATATTCAAATCCAAACGTGGGTTAATAACCCAAAACAAATGTATCTGCACATTGCCCTGAATCCGCATGTATTGCGGAACAATCATATCGCCTACCCGCTGAAACGATTGCTCATACTCTAATGCCGCATCAAACGGAAGTTGAACAGCGCGGTTTGGTTTTAACTTACAGGCAATGGGAATAAGATTCTTTTCATCAATATCAATGTACCCTGCAAACAATTTTCTGCCATTACCTTTTGGCGTAACAGTTATACGTGTAATGGTAACAGTGTCATCTTCCTGAAGCGTTTTTAGGATGGTAAAATCGTAGTAGTCAATTGCATCGGGGTGGAACGGAGTTGCAACTTGCTCATTAAAAAAGGTAATGTAATCATCGTATCCGTTAGTGTTGGTTCCAAACGTAACCACATTTGCTTCGGGTGGAATGTTTGCAGTTTGCCTGCGCTGAACAATCTCGTTAAAATACTTATCGGGCTTTGAGTAATAACCTTTGGAATACGATTCAAATATCGAAACAATCGTTGTATCGCCTCTGCCACTTGTTCTTCCTGCTGTAACAGTATCAGTACTTGCATCAAACTTAGTGTACAACATGTACGAATACGTTTGCAACGAGTCTTGCTGACGTTTTTTTCGTTCAATAACTTTACGCATTAAACGTACGGCAGGGTCTTCGCCATATACAACAACCTCAGCAGCACTGGATGGAGCTTCCTTCAGAAGTATTTTCAGATTCACAGAGTCCACAACCGAAACATTGCGCCGTTCTGTTTTGTATCCAATAAAGCTAAACACAAATGTATAGTTGCCTTTTGCAAGCCGAAGTGTAAACTCACCATTTTTATTTGTTATTACACCTTTCTTTGTACCATCTACCTTAACCGTAACCGAGCGCATCGGTTCATTAGAAACAGAATCGCGCACAATACCACGCACAACCTGAGCTTCCACTCCGGTAACAGTAATAATTGCCAGTATAAAAAGTAACAGTACACGCATAGATGCCAAACGACGTATAACACAGGAAGTTTCGTGCTTGGCAACAATACATAAAAAATTGTGGTTCCCCGCCTCTGCCGAAGCAATCCTTCAGCTCGGTAACCCGGTCCGAACCCAACGTTGTGCGGCGCAAGAGGAATCCATATTGTGGATTTGATTAATAATATTCTTTAATGTAGGAATAGGCTTTAAGATATAAATCTTCATCTTTTATTTGATATTTCGTCCACAGGATTTTTCGCAGTTCTCGCTTAACTTCTCGTTCCCCTACCGTAGAGTTTTGCCATCCATCAAAACGAACAACACGAACAATCTCATCAATATCTGTTACAATGCGTTCAACTATTATAGGTGTTGTATCAGTTCTTAATTCTAAAAACAATTCTGTTAAAGCAGCCTTTGCATTTTTCTTCTGTTCAACTGGCTCAACAGTTTTTTCCGCCTGAAGTGTTTCTTTTGCCAATAAACATAACTCCTTGATAAATTCAATAGAATTTATTAATCCCTTTTCTGCTCTATCACGAACTGCTTCTAATCTTTCACTTAGCTTTTTGAATATTGGATTATTGCCATGAATATGTAATCGTCCGATTAACAGTCTCAATACTTTTTCAGCTTCTTTGGGATCCTTTTTGTTCATTAAGTCATCAATAACTTCAGCGTCTAAAATCATTTCTTCCATGTCATGGTTTATTCCAGAAACATGAATATGTTCATGAATTAGTGCAGTTGTTTGTGCTCCCAAGGCGTGCCATATCAATCTTCCGTTATCATCTGAAGTTGGTTTTACCGATGTGTATACCTGTGATAACCATTTATAATCTTTTTCAAATTGGTTTAAAATTGGGTCTGGAGAAAGTGCTTCCCACAGTTTAATGAGGATGCTAAAATCTTTTGCAAAGGCATCTCGTTTAACATTAGAGTTAATACAATCCTGTGCTTGCAACAAACCTTCAAACCCTGATAACGTTCTATCTACTCCGGTAAAATGCGTTAAACATTTTTCTATACATTCGGGCAATTTATCTTTCAACTCTTGTAGGTTACTGATTACCTGTTTTACATTTTCATCATCAAATGCAAGTGCCTTTGCCGTATCATCAAATACTCCAAAATAGTCAACTATTCTGCCAAATGTTTTGTTTGGGAACAACCTATTGGTTCTGCAAATTGCTTGTAATAATGTGTGATCTTTTAGAGATTTATCTAAATACATAGTTTGTAAAATTGGGGCATCAAATCCTGTTAAAAGTTTGGCAGTAACAATCAGAAAAACTAATGGCGAATCCGGATCATTAAATTTTTCAATAATTTTTTCCTGTTTATCTTTATCCATTCCCCACTTTTGCTTAAAGTCAAATTCATCACTAGCTTTTGTGCTTATTACTACTTCACTTGCATTAGTATCCATTAGTTTATCTAATTCCTCCTTGTACAAAACACACGCATAACGGTCGGGGGTTACAATCATAGCCTTCAATCCCTCTGGGCTTACATGATTTGTAAAATGTTGTACTATATCATTAGCTATGATATGTATTCTTTCAGGTGACTTTAGAAAGACAAGCATATTAGCTGCCTTCTGGCTAAGTTTATTTATATCTTCTTCGCTAAGGTCTTTTGCTAATTCCTTAAATGCAATATCAATAGAATTATTATCAATATGATAGTTGGGTAATCTTGGCTCAAAGTGTAATGGCAATGTGGCGTTGTCTCTAATACTTTCCTGAAAAGTATAACGGCTCATATACCCACCACTGTCCTGTTCAGCCCCAAAAGCCCAGAATGTATTTTTATCTGCTTTGTTTATCGGTGTTCCTGTTAAACCAAACAAAAATGCGTTTGGTAATGCATTCCGCATTTTGCGTCCTAAGTCGCCTTCTTGTGTTCGGTGTGCCTCATCAACCATTACTATTACATTATCGCGCGTATTCATATTAGCGTATGCATCTCTAAACTTATGCACCATCGTAATAATAATCTTTCGTGTATCTTGTTCCAATAAATCGTGTAAATCTTTTATGCTATCGGTTGTAATAAGATTGGGAACATCGGCAGAATTGAATGTTGCGGTTATCTGAGTATCTAAATCTATTCTATCTACTACTATTATCACCGTTGGATTATGTAGTTCTTGTTGTTTTCTTAATTTTTGAGCAGCAAACAACATAAGCAGTGATTTCCCTGAACCCTGAAAATGCCATATCAATCCCTTTTTTATTCTCCCTTCTTTAACTCGTTCAACAATAGCATTTGCACCTTCGTATTGTTGGTAACGGCACACAACTTTAATTTTCTTCTTTTTACTGTTGGTTGCATAAATAGTATAGAACTGCAAAATATCCAACAGGGTTGATGGCTTTAACAGATGTGTTAATTGTTTTGCAATATCCTGCAATCCAATAATTGAATGTACTTCAGAATTATCATCCTCAATTCTCCAAGGAGCCCAAAATTCTAACGGAGTTCTTACTCCACCAATAAACAATTCTTTGCCTTCGGTGGCAAAAGAAAACACATTGGGAACAAACAACTGCGGAATGGCATTTTCGTACACCACATTTATATCATGTGCTGCATCGAACCAAGTGACAGCAGGACGCACAGGTGTTTTTGCTTCACCAACTACCAAAGGTATTCCATTTACATAAAGTACAATATCCGGAATTTTTATTTCTCTTGCTCGTAGTTTAACCTGATTACACAGAACAAAACTATTGTTCTTTAACTCTTCAAAATCAATCAGGCGAATTGCAACATGCTGGTTGTTTTTACCAATGGGCAACGTTACTTCGTTACGAAGCCATTTAGCAAATTCTTCGTTTGCTCTAACTAAACCTACATTATTTACCGTTAAAAGAATGGCTCTTAGTTTATGAATTACTTCTTCTGCCCTATCGGGGTTCTGAGTAATATCAGGATTTAGGCGGCATAGTGCTTCCTTCAGTTCTTTCTCAACAAGCACATCGGTAATATCACGTTGCAATACCTCGGGCTGTACATATTTCCATTGCACGCCATCGTTATAATTTACTGATTCTTCTTTGGCTACATTGCCTTGCACTGCATTTAAATTCACTCCTGTTAGTTGGTGAATAATAAAATGCTCTACGGTATTTTGTTCGTTAAAGGCCATTTATTCAATTATTATTTCTGCATCGAAATGAATTCTCATTTTATATCTAGAGTGAAAATACTGCCGTTGTTCGGTATTGTTTTCTTGAAATGCGGGAAACCTATTTTTTCTATTTGCAACTACTGCCTTCCTCTTATTGAATCCATAATAATAATCATTATACTCTTCAATCATTCTCTTTGCAATGTTTTCAATTTGAGCCAATCCTTCTGATTGCCAAGAGTCTCTTTTATTCTTTAACTCTACTAGTAGAAGGACGGAGTCGTATGTTAGCATACAATCGCATCGACTGTCCATTTCTCCGTTTTTTCTTAACACATCAACGCAGTTATCTATTGCGGTAAATAAAATTAACCTGCGACCCTTATTAATTACAGTGGCATTCCAAGTTGCCTCATTCGTTATTGTAATTGTTGCAGGAGTACTATCTTCTGCGTCATACAAACCAAACTTCATTTCGCTTGTAGTTTGTTGACATTCAGCTTTAAATAAATTTATACACATAGATCTTCTTCTATTCCCAAAAGTTTATCAAAATCAATATTCCCAATTTTGATTGATTGATTTAGATAATTATTATCTGAAGGAATTCCTTCAAAATTACCAAGCATTTTAATTGAACCATCACTTTCATCTAACTCATATATCACTAATTCTTTCGGACTAACGGTAGAAGATATGGGAACTATTTTATTTAATTTATCCTTCTCTTCTTTGATTTTCATTTTACTTTTCAATTCGTAGGCTTTCACCGCAAGTGAGAGATAATTAATAATATACGGACTATGTGTTGTCATAATCAACTTATTCCCTTCATTCATATTATTAAACTCTAACAAACTATTCAACATTTTACGTTGAGAAGTAGGGAATAAATTTTGTTCTGGCTCTTCAACAATATTTACAAAAGCAGTTTTAGTAAATTCTTTTGCTAAGTCTGACATTGCAATTCTTCTCAACTCATCTGTCAAATCTGGATTATCGTTAATTGCCTGCACTCTTTTACGGAAACGTTCTCTCTGTTCACTCGATAACGGTTCTTTTGTGTTTTCGCTTTGCTTCTTTACCGAATTTGATAGATACCAGGAAACAAGATAAAGTGGCACAAGCGATTGAAAACCACTTGAAGATTCAGTGAGTTTTATACGATAATCGTTTCCTTTAATGTAAAAAATATCGTTCAGTTTATGGTATTCAACATACACATCGTCATTTATTGGTAATAACATCGGACCTTTCATTGCACTACCTGCATTTATTAATTCTGTAACCAACTCTGAAAGCGAAGGTGAAATCTGTTTTAGTGCTCTTGGTGTTCGTACATTAGAAATGAAGTTTCTGTCGGCTGGCATATACATAATCTGTGGCAATGGATATGCACCATTTTTTGCGTCATTAATTTTCAAATTACCATTTTTATACTCTATGTGAAATGAATCTCCTCGATAATCAATTATTGTATCACCATGCTTTGAAAAATAATTTTCAATTCGATGATAGCTTAAATATTGATTTTTTAATTTGCTTTTGCGTTCAAAGTATTTGCTATCATAATCTCCACGAGTCAATGCTTTCTCCATCCATGAGAAAGTAGAAATTAGTTTTGCGATTACACTTTTACCTGAACCTTGATTACCAATAAACACGGTAACCTTCTTCACATCAAGCCAACCATCATACTCCTGATAGCCTTCTTTGATGGGTCCGAAATTTTTTATTTTTATTCTGCTCATTATACTTTAAGTTATTAATGTTCAAATGTAATTATTGGGGTTCATAAACATAAATTTCTGCATTAGAACTACCCAGTTCGTTTGTTATTGCTTCTTTAACGATTTCCCATTTAAGGCCTCCTAAACCGCAACCTAACGCTGGCAATGCAATACTTGCTAATTTTAACTCAGCTATTTTATGTTTGAGTGCTATTAAGCCTTCTGCAATGTACTCAATTTTTGATACATCCTTCCAATGGGCTTTGGTTGGAAAATTAATTATGGTTTTGCCATCGCTTTCTTTAACTGCTAAAACAGTTCCAATTATTAACACACTTTTGTCACAGTCATCTTTGTATATTTTATAATTATTGGGGTATCGATTTTTAAATTCTAAAGCAATGCCTTTGCCCATAACACCAACAGTGTTCACAGCATTTACCAATGCTTGTGCATTACTTTCAAATAAGTTTCCTTTTACAAAATGTATCATTTTCCTTACCCCAAAATCTCATTTAATAATTTCTGCTTCAACAATTTTAAGGTTGTTTTTTGTTGCTTGAGGTGTTTAACTGTATTATCCAACTGCTGTAATACTGCTAAAATCTTTTCTTGTGTTTTTAGGTCAGGAATAGACACTTCTAAATTTGCTAAGTCTTTCCACTTGGTTCTTGGTGAAAGTGAACCGGCGGATGTACTTATAGCATGTTGAATAAAACCATCTGCTGAAATATAATAAGGCAATAAACCTTGTAACATTGTATTTGCTTTGGCTCTTATTACTAAAATATCTCCAGAACAAATACCATCATAATCTGCAATGGCAACTTTTTTTAAGTAAGGTCTACGTTTACCAAATAACACATCGCCTTTTACAAAACGTTTAGTAAATGTGGTTCCGTTGGCAACTAAACCAAAACCTTGCAGTTGAAAGTTGTCAGGTTCTATATTTTCTAATCCAACAAATCGTTCTACTTCATCTTTGTGTTCTGGATAATTTTTATCACATTCTGCTATTTCTCCAAACGTTGCAGCTTTACAATTGTTGCTGTTCAACAAGTTACCAAACTCAGGGTGCTTGTTGTACAAACCATTCACCAATGATTTTTGTAATGCCTTCAAATTCTTCTCCTGCACATCAACCTGCTCAATAGCTGTTTCTATGCTTTGAAACAATGCCGCTATTTGCTTTTGCTCTTCGAGTGGGGGAAGGGGGAAAAACTGATTTGCTAATGTTTTCCATTTTATAGTTGGTGACAGGGAACCTTCAGAGATTTCAACTGCCCTATTCATGAATAAATCAGAATGTATAAAAGCTAACAAATAATCTTTTACAACGTGATTTTCATTTGCTCTTAAAACCATTGAATGGGCTGAACAGATGGCATCAAAATCAGCGACAGCAGCCTTTCTTTGATAAGCCCTTCTTTTTCCGAAAATTATGTCTCCCTTATAAATTTTCAGTTTTGTCCCTATAACTTCACTTGGACTTCCATGTCTCCCTATTTTTATTTTTCCACTATCTAAATGTTCAAGTCCAATATATTTATCAAGCGAAGTATCATTGGGCTCTACCCGCTCTGAAACATTGAAAACAAGTTTATCAAGCTTGACTTTATCCCATTTATCCTTTTTCAACTTCATGCTTCTATTCCAATATTTTTAAGTTGCGTAAATAAGTTTTCCAACGAAGCATTGATTTGTTTTTGCCCTGCTTTCACATCAGTAATCAGTTCTTCGGTATTGTGTTCAATGGTATTAGCTGCTTGCTTTACATATAGTTGTATGCTTAGGTTGCCATTACTATCCAAGACTTCTTTGTTGGTGGCAACTTTAGCAAAACCTTCTGCGTCGTTAAACTGCCAGTAAGCATCACTTATCTTTTTAATATGCTGTGGTTCTAACCAAGCATTGGTGCGTTCAATACGTAGTTCTTCCTTGGCATCAATAAAAATAATTTTTCCTTTTCTTTCCTTTGGTTTATTCATACGGCACACCAATAAACAGCTTTCCATACTGCTGTTGTAAAACAGGTTTTTACCCAAACCAATTACGGCATCTACATAATCTTCTTCAATCATGCGTTTGCGTATCTCTGCTTCGCTATCTCTAAACAACACGCCATGCGGCCACAACACCACACAACGGCCTGTTTGGGGGTTTAAACTTTTCATAATATGCTGCTGAAAAGCATAGTCGGCACAACCTTGCGGTGGTGTTCCCCAAATATTGCGTCCAAAAGGGTCATTCATCCATTTGCTTTGGCTCCACTTTTTTACACTGTACGGCGGGTTAGCCATAATTACATCAAACTTTTTCAGTTCGTCATTTTCCAATATTTGCGGGCTATCCAAAGTATCTCCTTGCACAATCAAAAACTCATCTACATTGTGCATAAACATATTAATACGGGCAATGGCAGAGGTAATAAGGTTTAGTTCTTGCCCGTATAATTTCAGCGTTCGGTATTCTTTACCTTGTTCCTTAAGGTGCAAAGCGGCACTTAGTAAAATACCACCACTACCACAGGTGGGGTCGTAAATACTTTCGTTGCTTTTGGGGTCGGTAATTTGCGTCATCAGTTTTACCACCGTGCGGTTGGTGTAAAACTCGGCGGCGGTATGCCCGCTGTCATCAGCAAATTTTTTAATCAAGTATTCGTAACCTTCGCCCATTATATCGTGTGGAACATTGGCTACGCTCAAATTCATTTTGCTAAAATGCTCAATCAGGTCTAGCATTTTCTCATCGCTCATACGGCGTTTGTTTGTCCATTGGGCATCGCCAAATACATCGTGCAGTATTTCAAAGTTAGCTTTCTCTATACCGTTCAATGCTTTTTGCAGGTAAGCACCTACATCAGCAGACTTTTTCCGTACATCGTTCCAGTGGCATCCATCCGGAATCTGGAATCGGTGGTTTTCGGCAAACTCAGCATAGCTTAAATCGCCATTACTTTCTTCTAATGCACTTTGGAATTCTTCATCCCATAGGTCGCTTACTCTTTTAAAGAAGAGAAGCGGAAATATGTATTGCTTAAAGTCCGCCGCATCAATCATTCCGCGCAGAATGTTGGCTGCACCCCACAGATAATCTTCTAATTGTTTTTGTGTCATGGATTCAAGGTTTGTTAGAATTGTACAGCAAAAATATCAGTATTACCATAATACAGATAAGGATTTCTTCTTTGGTTTACAGTTATAGTATCTAACTTAATTCACTTTCAATTTATAAATGATGTACGTTTGATTGTAATGGGGCATTATCTCCGGCAAGATGTGGGTTGATTGAGTATAAGTTAAGGTGCCGTCAAGCGATAGCAAAAGAAACACCCCACTACACAACAATGTAATGGGGTGATTGGTATCTATGCAACTTCAGCTTCCGGTGTTAAATCGCGCTCTACATATATCAGCATAATTCCGCCAGTTAGTAGAAACACAAGCCCGCAACTAAGTAACGCTGTGCTCATGGAGTAATGGTCGGACACCCAACCGGAGATTGGTCCCGTAACAATAAAAATTGTACGTGTAACTAACTGCCGTGCCGAGAGAACTGTAGCCCGCCTATCGCTTGGAACCATTTGGTTAATATAGGTTGTAAAGATTGGATTGTTCATTCCGCGCACAAAGTAAAAACAAAGCAACGCCGGAATCATCCACAACGCCTCGTGCATACTTGTTAGTATGTACCCAAGTACAACAACAATCAACAATCCGGCAACTACAACACGCTCGCCAAATTTGCGTTCCAAGTTGTGGGCATTAAAACTAAAGAAGCCCACGCTAAGGTTCAGTGCCGCCCAAGCAAAACCAAAGTAACCAACCGGCAAGCCACACCGCACCATGTACGGCTGAATAAACCATACCATTGTTAACGTTGCCGCACCAAGTATTCCCGAATACAATATCAACCACCGTAAACGCAGATGCGAGAGGACAGCCCACTTTGATATTTCCCAAATACCCTTAAATGTTCCAAGCTCGTTGGAGTATGTGTGGCGTTTGGGTTCAACCAGTAAAAACGCAAATGGAATTGCCATTGCCAGTATTCCAGTTTGTATGTACAACGGTGTGCGTATGGAAATGATGGCAAGTAAACCACCAACAATTCCTGCAACTGCTTCGGAGAAGTTACCAAAGGAAATTTGCTTTCCTTCTTGTTCAATAGAGCGTTCAGTTTGCCCAAGTTCGGCAAGAGAATCAAACATCAATGCTGAGTCGGTGCCGCTTATAAAACTTGCACCAATACCAAGCACACACTCTGCAAGAAGAATACTCCAGAAGCCCGTTGCAACACAATACACGCCAAAACCGGCAACACCAAGTAACACGCCTATAATCATGGTTGTACGTCTGCCCAACACATCGGAAAAATACCCCGAGGGAATTTCGAATAAGAATATAACAGCAGAGAACACCGCTTGTGTAACCATGATATCGTACATGGTTAGCCCAACAGTTGTAAAGAACAACGTTATAATGGGCATCATAACCATGCAGTAGCGCAATACCTGAATAATAGACAGGTAACGAATGTTATGTTGAACCGACCTCATATCAACTCTCCTTTCTGTGAGTGAAATGGTTGTGTGTATAAAAACAAAAAACCCGCAGAGTGTGTAGTTCTGCGGGTTTGAAACTGTTGTTCGGAATAACGTGTAATCTTTTTAACGTTCTCTTTCAAACTCCGCAGATTGTGGTAGAATAAACCAAGTATTGGGGAAACACGGTAATGCAACAGGCATAGAGACCACAACATCATTGGCACCAAAAGCAATACTATGCTTGGTGTTTAGAGTAGTGTTATATTTCTGTGCAGTGTGCATTGTTGAAAAAGAATCTTTTGTGATTTCTTGAATGAACTTGTACAAGTATAGTGTAATTTGTTTACGAATCCAAATTAGTATAAACTATTTTTGTGCCAAGCCGCACCGCACCTCAGGCAAAGTGGTACGTCATGGTGCGGGAGAGAATCGTAACTAAGGAACTGCTCCGCAACCGTGAGGGATGTACCGGAAATCAAGGATTGGTGCGGTCTGCGGAAGCAAAAAACAATTACCAACACCCCGTCACTTCGTGTCACCCCTCTTTTTACAAAAGATGGGAATATAAATTCCCCTTCGCTTGAGTGAAGGGGTTCCGCAAAGCGGCGGGATAGAAACAGAAGAACACTATGCCATTACAACCAAAAACTAAAGCACCATTATTTACCACCACAAATCAGCATGGCGAAAAGTTTTCGTTAAAAGAAGTGTTGGGAACAAACATCGTGTTATACTTTTACCCAAAAGATGACACCGAGACCTGCACAAAACAAGCGTGTAAACTTCGCGATAACATGCAACGCATTACTGCCCACAATGCCGTAGTGATTGGCGTTAGCCCGGACGATGAACACTCGCACCAAAAGTTTATTAACAAGTACGATTTGAACTTTACGTTAATTACCGATACCACAACAAAACTGTGTAAGAAGTACGATGTGTGGCAAGAGAAAACTCTGTACGGAAGAACGTACATGGGCGTTGAACGGACTACCTATATCATAAACAAGAAAGGTGTTATTACTCACACGTTTGAGAAGGTGCGTGTTAAAGGACATGTTGATGCAATTATTGAAGCGTTAAAGGAGTCCCGGTAGATTCACTTAACTGTACAAGTATCTCATCTACATCTTCTCGTGTTGCAGTTGTAGGGATTGTAAGTACTTGTTGTACGGTAATGATTACTTCTGCAAACGGCAACGGAATCATAAAATTATCCCAGCTTTTGTGAAGATGTTTTGCACGGTTGCATTCTACACGTACCACACAAAGTGCAACACCCGCACGTTGCGCACAAACAACTGCACCGGGTTTGAATTGCAGAGCGGGACCTCGCGGACCATCGGGCGTTACAAGAACGTAGTGTTGTTGAGCGTGTTCTACCATTTGTTGCAACACTTCACTTCCACCTTTGCTCGATGACCCACGTAGTACGGTATAGTTCCAACTCTCCAACAACGCCGCAAGAATATCTCCATCTTTACTTTGGCTTGTTACCCCAACAGGCTTAAACCGAGAAAAGTATTTCCAAACGGGTAACATGCCGCCATGCCAAAACGCAATAACCGCGGGTTGTGCAGGTAACTTGCCACGCAAGGTTATGCACCACGTTGAGGCAAGTATTCGTATCAATATGGAGGCAATTGTTTTTTTCACACTAATTAATATGGTTCAATTGCAAAGACGTTTAAGTGTAATGTCGTTTGATTGTAAAGACGTTCCGCGGAACGTCTCTACGTAATATAAATCTAAACATCAACTAGATGCTATACTCTAATATGAGTCGTGCAGTCCGTACCGATGCACCACTTTCGCCAAGCATTTCCCTGACTTCAACAAAATGATTATACATTTCTTGGGCATAATCGGCGTTGTTCAGAAGTCGTTCAAGTTCGTTTGCCATAGATTGCGGTGTTGCTTCTTTTTGTATCAACTCCTTTACAATTGTTTTCCGCGCTAAGATATTAACCAACGAGATATGATTCAGGTTAACAAGGTTCTTTGCAATGGTATACGATAGCATTGATGTTTTATACATCATAGTAAAGGGCATTCCACACAACGCGGCTTCCAAAGTAGATGTTCCTGTTTTTACTACACCAGCCGCACATTGTTTCATTACCCAACGCGAATCACCATGAAACTCAAACAAACTTGAATCGGCTACATGCTTACAATACACTTCCTGCGGTAATGTTGGCGATGTTGCAACCATACAACGCACTAACGGGAAACGTTCTTTAACACGTTGTGCAGTTTCAACAAACAACGGCATGTGGCGTTCAACTTCCTGCGCTCTGCTTCCGGGTAAAAATGCAACTGCGTGGTTACGTCCTTCTAATGGTTGCATTGGTGGTGCAAAATCTTCATCATCTAACAACGGATGTCCAACAAATCTGGCATCAATCCCATATCTGCTAAAGAACTCCACTTCAAAGGGGAACACCACAAACAATTCGTTCACAACTTGCGCTAATTGCTTAGCTCGGTTCTTTCCCCACGCCCACAATTGTGGGGCAATATACCACAACACCGGAATCCCCATACTGCGCGCATGTGTTGCCAAGCGTATGTTAAACCCGGGGTAATCCACCGGAACAAACACACTACATCCAAGTTCTTTCATGCGTGTAGCCGCTTGTTGTAACACACTTTTAAAAAAGCTATACCGTTTTGCAACTTCCCAAAACCCAACAACGCTCATTTGTTCTAACGGAACCAACGAGTGTAATCCGGCGGCTATCATGCGTTCGCCACCAATACCATAAAACTCCGTATCAGGTGCAAGTTGCAATAGTGCCTGCATTAACCGCGCACCGTGTAAATCTCCGCTGGGCTCTCCCGCAACAATAAAAACTCTCATGTGTTCGCAAAATCCTCTATAAAAATGCCGTAACGGTAAATTCCTGCTTTTCAGAATTGGCAGTATGCTTATTTTTGTCCGCTCCCGTAGCTCAGCTGGCTAGAGCAATTGACTCTTAATCAATAGGTCGTGGGTTCGAACCCCACCGGTAGCACTTACGAACGTAAAAATGCTCATTTTTTAGCTAAAAAAATGGGCATTTTTTTATTTATTGCCACATTTTACTTTTTTACGAAATTTTATTCCTGCAATTTCCCCTACAATTTCCAACCTGAAAAGTACCATTGACCAAGTATCAATGGGTCATCTAAATTACATGAATCATATAGCAATTATTTTGAGAAACTTCTTTTTGCTAATTCCATATAATAATATAAAAGTAAAATATATTCATTTGCTTGATTAGAAATTATTCCTGTAATGTTCCTGCAATTGATTTCGTAAATGATTACCAGTAACAAAAAACGCGGCAGTATTAATTATACTTTGCCGCGCTTCATAAAACACTAAACTAATATTTTTCTCTAATCACTTTTCTTCTTCTTCAGTTTTTTAATTTTTATAAGTACCAACCATTGTTTCATATTACATTTTACTATATACCATACACAATAAAGGCAAACTAAAGTTGCTATTGCAAAAGCTAAACATAAAGATAACAAGTATTTGTTATTAAACATTCCTAATGTTAATTGACATATTGACGTGAATAAAGATAATGCAATTCCATTAAGCAAAAGCTGATTAAGATTTACAAGTGGTATGTATATATTATTTACAATTTCCACAGTATATTTATCAGTTTGTTCTTTAGATTGCTCCTTAACAAATTGCTTTGTGTAAACTTCATCGTCATAAATCTCATATACTTTTTGTAGTATCATGGATTTAAGCGATAGAAGAAAACTACCTACCGTTAAATATCCAGTAAATAACGAAGCTCTTAGTTTATCATATACAGCAAAGAACCATGCACTTCCATAACAATCTGATATAACAACAAAGTATAAAAATGATAAAGCAAATGAGCATAACACATATAAGATTATCCGTTTTTTTGAGAGATTTACTTTAACTATTTCTAATTCGATACTTTCTTCCATAATCTATTTGGAAATAAATTTTTGACCTTCTTTAGATTTGGCTACTCTTACCAATTCATCTATAGCAACTGATTTTTGTAAATCTTGTATTAGTGTATCAGAAGCATATTTAATTAGCTGAACAATTTGATTATAATCACGTTCCCAGAAAACCATTTTATCATTATTATGTTCTAAATCGAAAAATCTACTGTAGTTATCAGCATCAACACCATTCATTTTAACATTCTTAACAAAACTTTTTTTGATTAGTTCTAACGCTAATTTACTTAACTCAATAATATTTTGCCCTTCTGTTTCTAAAGTTAACTTACGTTTTTCAGTCTTGACTGATTGTAGGATTCCACCATAATCCTGTTGAGATTCCACTATATAATCAGAAAATATCTCAAGTTCAATGTTTTTAAGTATTGATAATTGTTCAAGGAAGTCTTCTGGAGAGTCTGACCTCAAATATATTTTACCATTTACTAATGTATTTACCCATTTATTCTTCTTATTTGCTTTTTGTATTGATGATAGCCCATCGTTATTCGGATTTGTAGTATTTAGATTATGATAATTTTCAATTTCAGAATAGAGTCGTTTTACCAGTGAAAACAGAGTGCCTATCTGTGCAGAACCTTCATAAATTTGGTAGAGTCCCTTACCATTATTTTGATTAATTATAAAGTGGTTGAACTCAATTAATCGTTCATCATAACCCAACTTTTGTATCTCGGTATGAAAATCTGCATTTGTTCCGTGTATTTTTGGAAAAGCGTTCATATCCTTTGGTTTCAATAATACACCTGCCCAAATATAATCTGAATTATCATTTCTGTACTTACAATCTGTAAGCGCATAAATATAATTTTTGTTATAAATATTACCCGAAGTCTGTGCGATGTGGAGCAATAAATCTTCAAACGATTTACTTCCATTAAGAGTTAATTGAAAACCCAATGTTCTTATTTTCATAATTACTTTGATATTTTTTACAACATAATAACAGGTGAGTAATATAGCTATCATATTAACATATATCACTACTCATTTTCTACGGTGGTGGTACTCATTTTCTACGGTGGTCGGTACTCATTTTCTACGGTGGTCAGTACACGGTTATATGTGCACTCGTAGTTTTTCTGCCTTTTTATAAATCAAACAGATAAAATTTATACATATAATTACCCTATAACGATTCAATAAAGTTTAATCTTATTATTCCAAAGAAGTCATCAATCACCTAATTAGTATAATGTAAACTATTGACTTCCATTTAGTAAATAAATTAGGGATGTGAGACACCCCACACCCCTGCTCCCTACAATCGCTTGTTTAATACTTACTTACTAATAATAAACCTCATTGTACACAACGTTGTTTTCTCCGCATCCTCAAGTTGTAAAATGTATGTTCCTGAAGCTAATGTGGATGTTTGAAGTTCAATGATTGTTTTACCTTTAATCAGATTACCCTGCCACCCCCCGCAAGGAGATGAAACACCATTAACATCAAGAACATTTGTCTTTACGCCTGAAAGAGATTGCATTGTGTTATCAACCTCAAACTTTATTAGACCACCATTTGAAGGAACCGGAGTCACTTTTCTAATTTTTACTTCACCAGCTATATTTTTATAAGTATTTGTATTAGTTGATAGAATTTCATTTGGAATAGAACTTTTGGCAAGCAATTCATACTTAGGTGAATACTGTATATTACCATTATAAATTCCAATAGAATCAAAATAGCGATTTCTGTATTCTGATTCATATCCTTGAGGTAATTCAGGTATCAAGTATTTTGGTAGCTTCCCAGTTGCGCTAATAGTGCTATCATAATAAAAACATATTTCTTGCCAATAGTGTTTATTCAAAGTATCGGATTCAGCTTCTGAAACAAACTTCCGGTGCCCACTTGAATCACAAACAGACGCAGAATAATTACAAAATACTGAGTTTTGTTGCATGGCTAAGCCATAAGGAGTGGAACCTGTTCTTTTAACCTTTACTCTAAAGAATGCTGAATCTCCACTTGTCAGACCATTGACAGGCACTGAGTGAAACGGTTGTTCAACTTCATTACCATATCTATGCGGCCATGATGATGCAGGATTTGCTAATATACCAACAGAATCAATAATTGAGAGTGTGACATTATCAGTTTTTCTAACCAACTCAATTACAAATTCAACATTATCTAGTACTTTGTTAGTTCCTACGTTCCAATAGGCATCATAACTATTCGTACTGGTCAATGAAGCAGAGTCAAAAAAATGTCCAGTACCTGTAGGAACTGCTGAAATTGTCATTCTTCTAAAAAATTGTACTGTATCATCATTTGATGGTAATGCAAAAATGGAAGAGACACCTAATGCACTAAGAATATTATCGAGTCCTTGTGTTGTATCACCATCAAAACTTTGAGAATAATCATACCATTTCAATGGGACTCTATATATATTACCGTTAGCCTTTATAGAGAATTCACCTACAACCATGTGTAAAGTTGCAGAATCAAAGTTATCAGAATAAAAGTTATACCTTAAAAAATTTTGTTGGTATGGGCGAACAGCATAAAACTCATTCTGAAATTGAGCTATAACTGTTGCAGATGAACCAAGAAATATTAGCAAACAGATAATTACATTCATCTTGATTTTATAATTCATATTAGTACTCCTTAAATTGTTGTTTGTAGACTCAGACATTGTATAAAGCCAGTTCTAATTTGGTACTTGTTCACGTTTCACACTCCTAAAATGAGGTGTACAAGTACAAACAACACTTTCATCGTTATGAGTAAAACTGGAAATAATTTGTGTACAGTAGTTACTATTACATGGATTTGGTGAACTAATTGAACAATCACATGCACCTGCAAATCCTAATGAACACTCTCCCCTTGGACTTAGTGTTTTCACACATTCTGTATGTTTTGCATATGTATTAGTTCCACCAGGCACATTACTACACATTCCACCTCCCAAGTACTGCATACCACCATTTTCTTCATATCGAAAACAATTGTATGTTCCCCAAGAAAAACACTCCACCTGTACTTCTTTGCACCAGTTGTTTTCACCCTTTAGGGTAGGTTCGATACATGGTGTTTTTACACCACCTCCAGGGTCAGAAGTCTTAGTATTAGCACTATAAGCTAAATTCATAAAACTCATAATTGTCAGAGTCGACAATATGAGATGCTTGATTTTGAACAACATAAATACCTCAAAGGATTGTAAAAAAAACTTTGATTCAAACCTACATAAAGTTTTACTAACGGGCGGTACTCATTTTCTACGGTGGTCGGTACACGGTTGTATGTGTACTCGCGCTGTTTCCACCTATATTTCATTCATTAAAAATCAATTATTACGCCTGCAATATGCCTGCAATCTGTACCAAAATGCTCATTTTTTCGCAATATTTGGCATTTTACATCAAACTCTTAATCAATGGGTCGTGGGTTCGAGTCCCACCGGAAGCACAGAATACAAAATAAGCCGTTCGGTTCAATCCGTTCGGCTTTTTTTATTAACATATTTTGCTATCGCCCGACCGCGCCGCACCTCAGCAACAACAGAACAGTATTTTTGCGGGAGAGAACGACATACTAAAAAAAAACAACTTGTGATAGACTTCTTTTCAGTCATGACTGAAGCTATGTGAAATGAACTTCCGACGTGATTCTATATTATCAACAGAATCGTATTGCCTTAGGTATTCAGTATGTATTATGGCTCTAGTAGTTACCTTCGTTAATAGACAATGGTTTTCACCTCCAATCATAATTTGAATGTGATAAAATACATTGTTTAAGAAAAAATCAACTGAGATATATTTCCAATAGTGCCGAATTAGGTATCTTGGGGCATAAATTTACTTAATCTAAATGGGTATATAGGATTTTTTCTATAAATCAACGTTTGATACGTCTTGATCTTTGATTATAATCGTTCAAAAATTTTTTAATAATACCTATATATTATCTATTATAGTTTTGTTTAATGTGTAGATAGTTTTTCAGAGTATACAACAATTATTAATTTTTCTAATGTATTTTTTTTAGGATTTAATATTCAGTCATAAGTACTCAAATATTGTTTTACGTATTACATTATAAACATAAGCATATCGGATTTTTAAATCAGAACTATGTTTAAGCAACCTAAGATTACCTAAACATAAGGTTGTTAGAATAGGATTTATATTTTTTAAAGTTATGTATAAACTATTTTTTTCAATATTTATCTTTCACTTGTTGACATTTCATAGCACGAATGCGCAGTGGGCTTCAGGCGGACCCTTTGGTGGTGATGTTAAAGGTATTACTTCAATTGGTAACAATCTCTATGTTGCAGGAGCTGTTCATGCGGGTGTGTTTCGTAGTATTGATAATGGTTTAACATGGAAAATCTGTGGGTTAGATGATATAACAATTACATGCCTCTATAGTAATGGTAATACTATTTATGCAGGTTCAATTGGAATACTTTACTACTCCAATGATTATGGTAATACTTGGGTTCCATCTGGAAACTTTAGCTTTAATTATGTTACAAGTATCACGAAAGTGGATTCAGTGATAATTATTGGAGTTAATAATATGGGTGCTTACAGAAGCACAAATAATGGTAGCTCATGGAGCAATGTTTCAAATGGGATAAATGGTCTTCAGGTTACATCTTTAACAAGTATCAACACTACTTTCTTTTTAGGCACTAACAATGGATTGTTTAAGTCAACCAATAATGGTGACAATTGGTTACCCAACAACTCCGGGCTTAAGAACAATTACATATTTTCACTCTGTACTAGAAACAACTCCCTTTTTACAGGTACACCATCAGGAATTTATAAAAGTAACGACTTTGGGGCCACACATACCAGAGTGGGCTTTTCAGATACATCTGTCGTAAGCATTTCTGTAAAGGGGAACAGTGTATTAGCTACTTCTTTTCAAGGAGTTTACTTGAGTACAAACAATGGAACATCTTGGAAATCCGTAGGGCTCTCAACAATTTCAGTTGGTATAGTCTACTTCTATGGTAACTACTTCATTGCAGGCACTTCCCTTGGCGTTTATCTCTCATCGAATAATGGAAATACTTGGATGTCAAGTAACAGTGGGCTAAACAATATGCCGATTGAAGATTTATGTGTACAAGGGAATTATGTATTCGCAGCAACTTTTGGACATGGAATTTATCGCAGTAGTAATCTTGGGGATACTTGGGAAACTTCAAGTGGAGATGGTATGTTAGCGAATCAAAATGTTTGGCACTTGTATGTGCTAGGTAATTATTTGTTTGCAGGTACAAATGAGGCAGTATATAAATCAAGCAATTTTGGCAATACTTGGGAGTACTCTGGACTTCAACAATTATGCAATGGAGTCAAGTGCCTATATTCAAACAACCAATATCTTTTTGCAGGTACCATAGATGGAGGAATTTTCAGAACTAGTAATCTAGGTAATACTTGGGAACATATAACCCTACCAATACAAATAGGAGTAGTTGAATCTATAAACTCAATAGGAACAAATCTGTTTGCAGCAACCAATACTAATGGAGTATTTAAAAGCACTAATAATGGAGATTCTTGGGTCTCAGCTAATAATGGTTTAGGATCTGCTAATATACAGTTGTTATATGTTTCTAACAATACAATGTATGCATCAGCTGACAAACTCTATAAGACTACAAATAACGGTCAGTCATGGTCAGCTATTAACTTTGAATTGGGTTATTTTATTAACAGTATAAGAAAACAGAACTCGTCGCTTATTATAGGGACTGAAAGAGGAGTTTACAGAAGCACTGATGAGGGAAAACAATGGGATGATATTAGTACCGGTTTACCAAACAACGGAATTACGTCCATTGTTTTTAAGGATTCAGTATTCCTTGCTGCAACTTACGGTTTATCAGTATTTAAGTCTGCATCTCAACAAATAGGGCTAACGGTAATTGGAGATTACAAATTTGAGGTCTGTAATGGTGACACAATATATTTACCAATTAGAGTCTATGGTAATTTTGGTCCTAACAACACATTTACTATTCAAGTATCAGATTCACCGTGGTCGTTCACTAATCTAAGGAGTATCGCTAGTGTTACAACTAATAAATCTACAGATTTGCCTATTTATCAGTCTAAGAGTTCCCTTCCATTTTGGGGAAAAATACAAATAAACTCAACTGATCCTCCTGGTTATTATCAAAGCCTTAATAGCGCAATTAGATTTATTGAATTGCCTAATCCTAAAATTGACGGTCCCTCCGAAGTTTGTGAAAAAAGTATCGCAACCTTCCAAGTTGCACCTGACAAGTTCTCAACATATCGTTGGAACTTGCTTTACGGAAACGCCTCATTCTTAACACCAACAAATAATAACACTGTTACCATGTTTCTTCAAAATGCAGGAAATATTTCACTAAAATGCACCCAAACAAACACTTTGGGTTGTAGTCAGGATTCTTTGAAAGTATTTTTAGTAACACCTACACCTAAACCAATCATTTTAGGACCGAGTAAGGTTTGCTTAAATAATAATTTTACAACTTACAGTGTAGCCCAATTGAACGATTGTTCATATGAGTGGTTAGGACTAAAAAAAGGAAAATTAATTAGTACAAACAACCAAAGTAGTATTACTTGTTTGTGGGATAGTGAAGGTATTGACACTATTAAATTAAAGCAGTATTACAGCAAAACAGGTTGTGCTAAAGATACATTCCTGGTTGTGCATATTGCTAAAAAACTGTCTCAACCTAATATTTTTGGGAACTTAAATGTACAATCTAAAGATTATAACATTGAGTTTCGAACTGACAGCATTATGGGATTTAGTTATAAATGGAATATAGATAGTGGAGATGCCTATATTATTGGAGCGATGAATAAACCATCTGTAAGATTGGCATTTGGTACAAAGGGATATGTAAAACTTAGACTATCTCAATTCAATAGCCAAGGGTGTACAAGTGAAAGCGTCGTCACAATTAATATTTACGAAACAACTATAAATGTTCCTGAGCAACCATTATTAGTTAAACCACCCTCAAATTCAATACAGAAGATAGATTCAGTAGTTTTTTGTTGGAGAAAAAACAATAGCACAAATTATAATTTTTTGATAGCACATACTTCAAGTAATTATATTATCGACACTACACTTATGGATACTACTTTAACAATGTTGATACCTGAAAATGGTGTTTATAAATGGAAAGTTAGGGGAACAAATCAACTTGGCATCAGCGAATGGTCAGAAACTCGTTATTTTACAACAGATGCATCACTATTTGTAAACAGTCATGATGCTCAAACTTCAGTTATAATTAAGCCTAATCCTTCGAATGATGTTTTAACTATTGTTGGACTTGATAAAGAGCAAACTTATGAGATATTAATTTATTCAGAAATTGGAGAACTTGCACTACAAACTAATCAGTTAAGTATTGATCTTTGCTGTCTCCCTAATGGTATATATTTTTGTTACATTGTTAATTGCAAGAACAAAAATACTATCTTAAGGAAGTTTTCTGTTGTTCGATGAACTATACAAATTTATAGATTACGTAAACATCATTAAATTCTGGCCGTTCGGTTCAATCCGTTCGGCTTTTTTTATTAACATATTTTGCTATCGCCCGACCGCACCGCACCTCTGCATCAACAGAACAGTATTTTTGCGGGAAAGAACATCGCTCAGCTTTACTACACTAAAGAGTTTCAGATAACAACAAATTCAAGGAAGAACATGAGTACAATACGTATACTTCTTATTCTGTGGATAGTAAACACAAGTGTATTGTATTCACAACAGGTAAAAGCACCTTTCCCTACACCGTGTTTTTTTCATAAAAAGCCATCCTTAACAGTCACTTTTCCATTTAACAACTGCAATGACCCGTACAAGAACATAACAGACCTACCAATTGATATTGCACTGAAGTATTCACATTTTGATAGACTATGTACATATTATACCGAAGACAAAATCAATAACATGTTCAACCAAATGAGTACACTAAATGATACTCTACGTTATGCGGCAAAATACCTTTATGAGTTAACTGATTACAACCCATTCATGATGCACTATTTCCAAAGTCATTTTGATTTTTACCGTTGGCTAATCTCTCCTCGGCAAGCAAGCACATTACTGATTGACAAATACGCAAGCCTCTCCGATAATGCAACTCTTGACAGAGTGCTTCTGTATTCAGAATACATACTACTTTTTACAGTAACAGATACTTTACGTACGTATGATAGTTCTAATACAGTTGTACCTAACGGAATAACTGTTACTTGTACAATAGACGATGTGATAAAAGGTAGATATATTCCCCAGTGTTATGATTTATACCAGACTCCACCTGCTCTCAATATATCTAACCAAAACTCTACTGCAACTTCTTGTTTTCAATTCGATTACAAATTAGAAATGCCATTATCATCTCCGCATGGTGCTGATGTGATTATGTGCCGCCCTTGCGCAGTTGATTCGCTCAATCAACCCTACGTAAAAAAGGGGACACAATATGTGGGCATCTTTCAAGTGTACATATTGTGTTCCGATTCAACATATCAATATTATGTAATCTCACCTTTAAAAACCGGTATGCAACCGTACCTATTCCCTGTTGAAAACGGTATCATTAACGACCCGATTAACGAATTTCAGTTGGGTACTACAAACACCGCTCAGGAGTTTATACAAAAGTTACGGAGTAGGATAGACTATATCAGGATGCGGTAAAGTAAAGTATTGCGTAGCATAACTTTCTGATTCCGCGAATGTCGTAGTGCTGTGTTGCAAGCTGGGTAAGGAGACACTTCGTAGAACTCCTGACATAAGTGAAAATTATAACACAAGCATAAACACTACATTTAACTCATGACTTAACTTAAACAAAATGGTAATCTCATTGCCACTAATCACATATGTCCAAAGAATCTTTCTGTCCTTCTATGAAGTTGTACAAGTGTGTCAACCTTCATCACCATTCCTTCTTTATAAAATTTCAAACCAATACGATAATCTATTACTCTTTCTAAATTATAAACACTTATAGGAATCATGGCTTCTATATCTACTCTTCTTAAACTATCAGATGAGTTTACAAATTTCATCAAACTAGAAACATCAGTGAAGTATTTAAGGGAATCTTCACCATCATCCATATTATAATTTTTATACAGAACTGTAATTTCCTTGGGTATTACCTTTTGATGATTAAACTCAACATTTATGTCATGTATGTTATAGGATTTTCGATTCCTTTCTGGAAAAATTAAGATTGTACGTAAAAGAAGAGAATCTCCCCAATCACGACCAAATGTATAAAGTTCGATCATATCTTTCGCTATAATTATACCATTATCTCTGCTGTCGGGCAATGCATAATATATAGACTTTCTACATGAAACAGTAAACAATAATAGTATAATAAGTAAATACTTCATTCTATTCTTTCTCTTTGGTTAAAGCAAGCGATGTTTGGACTTTACAGTACAAGAATAACTTCCTGATTCTGCGAAGGGCGCATGCCGTGGTTGCAAGCCTCGACAGGAGGCAATTCGTTTAACTTCTGACATAATGTAAATTACTTATTAATTCCAATAATGTTTTAAACGTTCGAGTGAAGTAGATACATTGGGGTTAGCATATACTATCAAGTAATATGTTTTGTTGGCGTATAGATTACTCTTTGGATTTACGACTCTATAGGTTACTAGATACTTATAATATCTGATAGTGTCTTTTGTTGATGTGTCATCCCAAGTCTTCATCAATACGCTACTCTTTAAAGCAACATGTGGCGTGATAGCCAACTTCGTCTCGGTATCCATATACTCAATCACCGATTTCTCAAATGCTGTCCAAGTAGTAGTAAACGTTTCGAGTGAGTTTGAAGGTTGGGCTTGAGTATGTACTACAACTGTTAACAACAATAACGCCAAGAGAAAAGGTCTCATTGCTAAACTCCATTAGTAAAGGGAATAGTAAATTAGTTGAAGCAAAAATACACTTATTGCTCTCAAATACAACGTAAATTGTTAAGCAAAAAAGGCACAAGTTACCTTATGCCTTTTGTAGTACGTCATGGTTAACAATAATGTATTGCTTACCCTTCTGCTCCGCAGATTCATGGTTGTGTTTTGTGTAACGCGGGGTGCGGTCAGGCGATAGCAACAACAACACTATTGTATTAATGCTTTAAGCGTGTGCTCAAGTTTTTCACCGCGAAGGTCAAGGTCGGTGGCGAGTATCGTGCCGTCCGGACCCACCAATATGGTTCGTGGCAAACTTGTTAACTCTAATGCTTTTGCAATATCGCTATCGTAACCTTTTTCTGCCAGTGCGTGCATCCACGGCATTGGATTTTTCTCGCGGAATGCTGTAACATCGGCTACCTTTGCATCAAGCGAGATGCTGATTACCTGCAGGTTCTTGCTTTTGTATTTTTCGTTGGCTGTGGTTAGTGCGGCTATGTTGCTTGTTGATGCCGCATTCATGGTAGACCACACATCTATTATTGTGTATTTGCCTTTTAGGTTTTCGTTGCTGAGTTTTTTCTTATCGAGTGTTGTGATACTAATTGTTGGTAACGGATTTCCCTCCATTATTTTACGGTTCGGGTTGTAATACATTTTAGCAGTGCCTGCAAGCGGATGCGAACTGTATTTTTCGGTAAGTGTTTTGTACATCTCTTTTGCGCGTGGCATATCTTTAACCGTAGTTGCTTGTAACAACTCGTTAAATAGTGTTGAGGCAACAACGTGTTCATCGGCATTGTTGTTAATAAGCTCGTTGATGTATTGTTCTTTACCACCGGCAAGTTTTGCACTTAATGCCACGTATAACAAAGCAGGGTCTGCACCCCACACGGGCGATGACGCCGGAATCACACGTAACGATTTTTCCGTTACCATTTTGTTTTGTTCTTGTTGTGGCAACATTAAGTAATGTAAATACATGTACTGCAATGCAAGCTCATTACTTTCCTGACGCATTTCCTGCTCCAGCGAATCGCGGTACTTTGTGGTGTTCATCATGGTGTTAAACGTGCGGACGTTGTATGCCTGCGGAGCATTTCCACTCTTTTCAAATTCTTCCATAGATAGCGCCATACCTACATCGTACATGTGGCGGTATTTCATCATTCCGTAAAATACTTCTGCGGCACGTTGTAATGCCGGATTCTTAAACGTAAAGGTTGCAGGTTGTTTCGATTTTGGCAATGCTGCTATATCAAAGGCAATGTCACGATTTTTTGTTGTGTTAATAATGCTCTTGTATTGTCCTTTGCCGTCGTACTCAAACCATTCTTGTTTGGTGCCATTAATACACGGTGGAATAGTTTCGTTACGTGGTGTACCAAACACAACAATCTGATATTCAAACTCTTCTACCCCTTGCGGAGCTTCAGCGTGGTAAGCACCATCTTTATACTTCATGGTAATGCCGCCGTTGGTGTTAAAGTTGTTGAACTTCCCTACCATAACAACGCTATCAATTCTGGAAGGAACTGCATTTGCTTCCAACTGAACAGTAAGTTCTTCGCGTGCATTTTTATTAAGCAGAAACGGAAGCTCAAGCATCTTGTGGTTAACGCCGGTAAACTGTAAAATCCATAAACCTGGTTTCGATAACGTAACCGAATACCCGCCTTCTGCACTAACAGGCAATGTAGTATCGGGTTTAACTCTCCCCATTTTGGTAATACTAACATTAGCTTTAGTAAGTGGTTTACCGTTTCCATCCATAACTCTTCCGCTTATGGTAGCCGTTTGCGCAAACCCCGAAACGGTACAAACAATCATTACAAGAAAAACAATATGCTTCATGTCAATTCTCAAGTTCATTAATTCAAAAACGGCTCAAAGATACGGCAAAGCGTGGTTTTAACGCAGACTGTAACACCGTGTTAACAAGTTCCATAGGAATTTCGGGTTCCCGCCTCTGCCGAAGCGAACGTTCAGCGCCGCAACCCGGTCGGGAAAGATTGTTGCAGCATCGCAATAAAGCTTGCAACGTGGGGTATAACTATTACCGTTAGCTAAAGCAGATGGTAAGTGGAAACATCTTTGTTTTACATGGGTGATGCGATTAGGAATGATGAGAACAATGCCGCTACTCCGTAGCTGTATATTTTATACCTTATTTGCTATGAGTATGCCGCTACTCTGTAGCTGATATTGTTTAGCTCAATCGGAGCGGAATATTCATAGTACAGCGCACACAACAAATTCAAGCTCCAGCGGAGCGACATTGATATCAGAACAATAATACATTTAAGTCCCGTCATGAGTTCAGCGTAGCGCTCATGACGTAGTGTTACGCTTGCAATTTACATCTGTACTTACTTACATAAACAAACTTTTTAGTTTGGCTTGTATGACCTCACCCCAACCCTCTCCAAAGGAGAGGGAGAACACGTGTTGTAGTATAGTATTGGTTTAGAGAAGAAGATACAGATGCCCTCCCTGTTTTACGTTGTGTAGGAGTTACACGAAGTATCTACCAACACGCCTTGCAACAACGGCATGACGCCCTTCGCAGACTCAGGAAGTCAGGCCGGGACTTATAAAGAACCACAAGAACTACACGTCCAGCACAAGCACTTTTTTGGACTCATTCAAGGATTTACAAC
This sequence comes from Bacteroidota bacterium, assembly GCA_019695345.1. GTDB lineage: Bacteria > Bacteroidota > Ignavibacteria > Kapaibacteriales > NICIL-2 > JAIBAE01. Next base: position 75,250 of record JAIBAE010000011.1, read on the forward strand.
TTATTCAATCTCTTGGATAAGGGTGAAGTACTGATGTTTTCTCCAATACATATTCTGTAAGCTCATGCTCATCATAATTGTAAAAAAATAATCTTTTACAATTTGGACACTTAACAACATTAATAGCGTTTTCTAATATTAAACCAAAATTTAGATCATAAGGTAATTTATATAAATTAAGGGTCATGACTAGATAAGCAATAAATAATTAGCTTAGAAGCCAGTCATGAAGCCATTTACAAGCAAAATTGTCCGTTCAAGAATTTCGAAGGCAAAATTTCTAGAGATTGTACGCTTGTTTTCG
>JAIBAE010000079.1 GCA_019695345.1 Bacteroidota bacterium
TTTAATTGCTAATGGTGATGATTTCCCGTGTCCTATTATAACAACTACATTAACTCCTAATAATGGAACACCACAGTACTCTTGATAATCAAACTTTTTTAAGATCTTACGTAACGTTGGAACCATTACAGCAACTGCAATTTTATTAATGATGCTTTTACTTGCATGAGACTGTATCTTCGACTTAAGCATTGTGATAATACTCTCCGCAAATTTCAAGACAATATTTCCTGTAAATCCATCGCAGATCACTACATCAGAGCTTCCAGCAAGTATATCCCTGCCTTCAACATTACCAATAAAATTCAGCTTAGGGTTCTGTTCAAGTAAGTGATACGCATCTAATGCTAGAGTATTTCCTTTTGTACGTTCTTCACCTACATTCAATAATCCAATTTTGGGACTCTTGAGACCGGTTATCTCACGCAAATAAATACTCCCCATTATCGCAAATTCATATAAGAATTTAGGTTTACATTCAGCATTGGCTCCAACATCAAGAACTAACGTAGGTTTGTCTTTCATAGTTGGAAAAAATGAACCTATTACTGGTCTGCTCACCCCTTTAATTCTTCCAAGTATGAGCGTTGCCGCGGTCATTACAGCACCTGTATTACCTGCTGATATGAATGCATCAGCTCCACCACTCTTATGCAGTTGTATTCCACATATTAACGATGAATTCTTTTTAGTTCGAATAGAGATTGCAGCTTCGTCTTCCATAGTAATAACTTCTTCAGCACTAACAATACTATAACGAAAGCCAATATCAAGATTTTGCTTATTCAGAATATCTCTAATAACGGCTTCACGCCCGACGAAAATGAATTCGACGGGCGTGTTACTATTATTAAAGGCTTTGTACGCCATTAGTGCGCCTTGTATTTCATGGAGTGGTGCAAAATCACCACCCATAACATCAATAGCTATTCGTAATGGGATATTCAAGATGTTATGTTAGAATGTAAGTATAACTGATACTAAGCAGTTTGTAATACTCTACGACCATTATAGTATCCGCATTCACGGCATGCAGCATGAGCTAGCTTTGCCTGACCACAGTTTGGACAGGCAGTAGCGGTACTTGGAAATGCTTTATAATGTGTACGGCGCTTAGCTGTACGTTGCTTTGAGTGGCGTCTTTTTGGATTTGGCATGACGTACTCTCCTTATAATTAAATGATACTAATTCTTAAACTTAATTTTCTTTAATGCTTCCCAACGATCTTCATCTGGTAGTACAGATTCATCAGAACTGTCAATTTGCAAATGTACATCGTGGTTAAAAATCTCAGCAATGTCTTTGTCGCGATACTCTGGTGCAATCCTTTTCATAGGTAAAGAAACTGATAACTCTTGAGCAACCTCGATGGTGATATCTATGAATTTATCATCCTCACTGATAACCCTTACATTTTCAGAATTGTCGTCATCATCAGAATGTAGCCTAACCAGTTCCGTATCCTGTAGATAATTTAGTACAAGTTTCGATTGAATTTCTTCCTGATAAAGATTCAGAGAATAATCACATTCCAAACTAGCAATCCCTTTAACAGAAAGGGTAAGAGCCAATCTTTTACCTATTTTTTGTAATTCACCATTGATTGAAACATCTCCTAAAAACTCCAGAAAGATGCCTTCAACCTCGGTAATTGGTAAAATCATATTTACCTGATGTTTTCCATCACTTAATCCCTGAATAGGTATACGAATCATAGATATTACCTCAAAGAACCGAAAAAAGCCTACAAATATAAGACATTTTTGAAATCTTCATCCCCGTTTCTTTATACTATTGGCAACCTAAGCTCTTTTTATACTTCTTTGCATTTTCATTATTAGGGTTCAATTTTATAGCCTCGGTATAATTTTTACATGCTAACTCTTTTTCATTTAACTGAGAACACGCCGCACCAGCCCAGAAATATGCAATATCACTTTTAGGATTAAGTTCACACCAAGAAGCAGCAATTTTCTTTAGCTCCGGATAACTTTTGTTCTCATTGAGAATTCTACAATACGTAGAAAAGGCTCCATCTAACTCAGTTTTATAAGCACTTGGATTACTTTTTATCATTGTAATTGACTCTATAAAAACCTGTTTAGCTTCATCAGTTCTTTTTAAGGCATTTAACGATTCACCTAATAAATTTCTAGCAAAAACTAAATTTGAGTCAAGTTTGATTGCCTCTTGCAAAGGTGCAATTGCTGAATCGGGTTTATTTGCAGAAAAATAACTCGTCCCAATCAGAGCATAAATTCTTGGGTTCATTGAATCAGTACAGTTTTTGAGTCTGAATTGATACATTAAGATAGCATCATCATATCTTTTCATTCGCCGATATAAATCAGCTAATCTATTCATGGTTCCACATTTAGTAGGATCCATTGTCACAGCATCTCGAATGAAATTTGCACCTTTTAAAGAATCTCCTGAAAGAAACAAGGCGTAGCCATATCGTTCAGTTTCATTAGCATCAAGTTTGATTTGCGCATCGGTAATCCTTTGATATACCTCAGCTGATTGTTTATATTTTTTAGTGAAGAAATATCCTTTAGCTAACATGGCATTTGCTTTGGTTCTAACAGTATCAACTTTTTCAATCACAAATACTAAATGAGGTTCAGCAGAATCAAATTGATTTAACTTATCATAAGATTGTGCTAAAAACCATCTGGAAATCGGAGCATTATCTGCATCTGGACGTAAGCGGTAATACTGTGATAAATTGTATGCTGACTCTCTAAATTTTGAAGCATAAAAGTATATTTTACCTTGTTCAAAAAATGCACGAGCATTTTTAGGGTCTTGTTTTGCAATTGTATTCCATTCTTGCAATGAGCGTGAATATAACTCATTTGCTAACGCATTATCAGCAGTCTCATTATTAGCCATTTTATAGTACGAAGTAGCTAATCGTTCTCTGGCAACTAAATTATTGGGGTCTATTTTCAAGGCAGACTCGTAATTATCATTTGCAAGCATATAAACCTGTTGTTTGAAATATAGATTTCCTAAGGCTAAAAATCCATTAGGAATCTTTTTATTCATTTCTTTAGCTTTGGTAATTACTAATTCTGCTGCATTTGTTGAGTCGGCATTAAGTAATACCTCACCTAATGTTAGTTGATTATATACATCGTTCTTATCATTTTTTACTGCCTTACGCATCAACTCTATAGCTAAAGTATGATTACCTTTAGAAGATAAGGCATTAGAATAACTTCTCACAACTCTTGAATTATCTTTATCAAGCTCATAAGCTTGTTTTAGATAGTTAACAGCAACATCAAGCTTTTCTAACTCCGAGTAAATTTCACCTGCCATCAACAGTACTTCAATATTTTTAGGTTCTTGTTTTATAGCAGCTACAATCTCAGTTTGAGCTGATTCGAAATCGCGTTGTTCAACCAAACTCTTTGCACGTTCAAATGCTGTTTGGGCAACTGTGTTTACCGGAAAATACATTGATAGAATTACAAAACCTATCAACAAAACAATAGTTTTCATAAAGAAATAATTAAAAGTGTTACTCTTCTTCATAGACATTGATTTTTGCAAAAGCGGGTACAATGCCTGCGTCTAAAAATGATTTTTGTGGTTCTTTTTCTACAGCAAGAAAAGACAAAATACCAAATGGTAAGTTCCGAATGTCCTCAAGTAGAAATCCCATTACTTTAACTGGATAAGGATAAATATTTAAATATACCATGGATTGATGTACTTTTTTGGTAACTCTACTTCCTGTAGAATCAGTATAACAAACTGCAAGCATTTTAAACTCATTTTGTTTATTAACTATTTGAGATAAATAACCCACTCCAATACTATTATTATCTGATAAAACGGCACGCTGAACCGAATCACTTGTAGAGTAATAATGCATGGATAATCCACAATTCAATTTATTACTCGTACCACAATACTCTATCAAATTAGAAATTACAGATGAAGATGGTATGGGAACATGCAAAACAGGTTCATGGGATAGTTGTTTTAAAGATGCTTTTATCGAACCTCGTTTGGAGAATACCTCAGTTAAAGTACTTTTAGATATGGTATCAGATGGAAAATCTCTTCTCGTAAAAAATACTAATGCATCTGTCGCAATATGAAATGATTTATGAATAGGCAAATGATGAGCTTTCATAAGTGAATCTTCGTCGTGCATATACCCTCGAGCAACAACAATCGCTCTAGTTTTTCCTGCAAACAATTCACCCATTGCGGCTCTTGCGTTAACAGCATGTTCGGTTAACTGCACTTCAGGAAATTGATTAGAATATTGCTTTAGGTTATGACTAATAAGGAACGAAATTTCATTATCAACGGCAATACTTACCTTCCCGTGTGTAAACGTTTCCATCTCAGGGTTCTTTTGCTCAGTATTATTACAACCTGAAATGAAAGCAACTAAAAACAGTACGACACAAAAGTTACGATTCATGACTTTCCTCACTTGCCTGTAGTTGTTTAATTCTATAGAAGTACATAAACAGCCTATACAATCCAAAAACAATCATAAGTCCACCAATCAAAAACCGAAAGCCTTCATCAACTGTTGGGACATAACCAAATATAAAAGCACAACCAAAGCCAATAATTGTTAGCCTTAACAATACATTTAGAATATCTATAAATGTTAAATGCATAGTTATAAAGTATAGTTTGCTAATGCACGACGGCACCAAAACAAATACTACATCCAACCCACCTGTTTGCCGGAATCAACACTAAATCAATGATACTGAATTTCAGACAAAAAAAAACGTCAGTGCAGGAAGTTCTTCCATTACTGACGTATTACTATCGTGATATTGTCTTAGTGTAACTTAAATTTAATGGGGATTTGAACCCAAACTTCAACAGGGCTACCATTTTGAATTGCTGGTGTAAACGGTGTTGCCATACAAACTCTATTAGCTTCTTCTAAAAAGTATTTGTTTACATCAGGTGGATCAAAAAGAACGCGCTTAGCTCTTCCATCTTTACCTACTAAAACTTTAGCAATAAACTCAGATTCCAATGAGGCTTTACGAGCTAAGTCAGGATATTTTAGTTTTTTTTGTAATTCATTATAATCAAACTGTGGTTCCTTTTCTACAGAGATAAATTCATCAGGATCTGGCTCTGCCTCTTTTGCTACTACAACATTATCAGAAATTGTAGGTGTTTCAACTACAACATTTGATCCATCTCCAGGTATGCTAGTTGCAACATTCATCTGGTCAACAGCAGCAAACTCCTCAGGTGTCACAATGCTTTCAGGTACCGGTACCGGATTTCCAGCAACAACTGCTGGTCCAGTCACAACCATGTTAGCCGGTGGTGGTGGTGGTGCAGCCTCAGCTGCCGGCGGCGGTGGTAAATTAGAAAGCGATATTGTTGTTTTTACTGGAGCTTTCTTAAATGAAACTGCCATACTTTGAAAGTATAAAATCAACCAAGTAATAAGTAACAATAAAAGTAAAAGTGCAACTGTAATTATAAATGCACGCTGCGTATGTTTTTTAATCCATTCTTTCAACTCTACAGCACCATATGTTCTTGGTGCAGGAATTATGATTGAGCCTGTTGACATAACTTATAGTCCTCTCAGTTTAGCTTGGTCTTCGGGTTCCATTTTTACAATTGCGAACTTACGTTTACGCTTAACACCTTCTTTAGAAAGTTGCAAAGTAATCTCACCTTCAGCCTGATTTAAAATATCAAGTACAGCCACAACCATTCCAAAGGGTGCTTCGGTATCAGCTTTAAAGGCGGTTATTAATTCATTTTTTGCTTTTCCTAAAAGATTGAGCTCAACTGCTTTTTGACGTAGATTAGCTGTATCTATTACTACAGGGTCATCTTTGGCAATATTATAGTAAACTTTTCCATCGTTACGTATTTGTAAAGTGAAAAGTTTGTTCTCATCCACTTGAACATCTACGTCAATATCTTTAGGAATTGTCATTTCCATAATCTGTGGTGTTATCATACTCGTTGTGTACATAAAGAATGTTAACAACAGAAATGCAACATCCACCAGTGGAGTCATATCTAATCTAAATCCTAAACGCTTTTTCTTTTTACGCTTATGTGCTTTACTGCCGCGTTTGACACGTTGAGGAACTTCCATTCCTCCGCCGCCACCAGCCATAATTCACCTATAATGTAAGTTCTAAATTTTGTTTACTACTATCGAAGTTAACTTCCACCGCTCTTCTTTTCGGTTACAAATTTGAAGATTGTAGCATTACGTTTTCTCATAACATCCATCAAATCTTCAATCCACTTATAGCGGATTCTTCTGTCACACTCAATAGCAAAACTTGTTTTATAATTTGCTACTCGTGTTTGCAGAATCAGTTTATCTAAGTCATCTATATTAGCTTTTACCTGAGACTTGAGCATCATCTCACTTGTAAAATTCATTTTTTGATAAACAGACTGTCTATCTGTTTCATTTAAAATTGCGTAATAATATGCTGTATCATTTGCAACAGTATCAATGGCTACCTTTATTACTGCTAGATTTTTATCCGGCAACTTTGATGTATCAGCCGAAGCCTGCGGACGTTTTATCTGAAACTTCTGTTCGTTCTCAGATTCACTCTTAAATTTAGCAGTGAACATAAAGAACGTTAGCAATAGGAACGTCACATCTACTAATGGTGTCATGTCTACAGCAAATCCAACTCTATGTTTTTTAACTTTAGGCACAGTATCCTACCTTTCTTATTAATAGGATATATTATTTTTTAACACGGATTGTCAAGATTTCCATGATATTCATGATGGCATCATCAATCATATATACAAAGTCATCAACTCTGGTTGTAAACATATTAAATGCTACAATAGAAATGATTGCTGCCAACAAACCACCAGCCGTATTGTATAACGCCTCTGAAATACCAATAGAAAGTTGTTGAGCAGAAACAGTTCCGCCAGACTCTCCAAGTGCTCGGAATGAACGAATCATCCCTAATGTTGTTCCTAACAAACCAATCATTGTTGCAATAGACGCAACAGTAGATAAAATAACTAAGTTTTTCTCTAACAGTGGAGTTTCTAAATTAGTTGCTTCATCTATTGCACGTTGAGTTTCGGCAATTTTCTTTTCTTGGTCAAAGGCATTGTCATTTTCAACTTGTTGGAATCGTTCTAAACCCGCACGCATAATATTCGCTAAAGAACCACGCTGAGCATCACATTCTTTTAACACTTCATCAATGTTTCCTTTAGCAAGATGTTCAGTACAACGCTTAACGAATTGAGATGTATCGCCCTTCCCCTTAGCTTTGGAAATTGATAAAATACGCTCGATAACAAATGTGATAGATAATAGTATACATGCAATAAGTGCACCTACTAAAATTCCACCAGTATAAATTGTACCTAACATATTGATTGGTTGCTCATGGTTACCATTCTTAAAGTTACCAGATGCTCCTAATACTAAATAGTATATCACATATGCAACTACAACTGCAAGAACGATAACTATCGAATTGAAATTATTCTTCATGGAGTGACCCCTCTTTTATGAATTTGTTTGAAAATGTTTTATTGCTTCGTCAACCGTTGGATGAATCTCAAAAACGAGAGTCAACTTTGTAATCACAAAAATATTCTCGATAGACTTGCTGATATTACATAATGCAATCCTGCCTCCACGCTTGCTAAAATTAGCGTGCGATGAAATCAACACTCCTAAAGCTGTTGAGTTCAAATACGAAACATCAGTTAAATCAATAATCAATCTGTTGTGTTCTTGTTGGGCAACGCTAGTTAAAGTATCTCTCAATTTATCGGTTTCTTCGCCCCCAATAAACTGACCACTTAGGGTTAATACTTCTATTCCATCACGTTGAGCATGTTTGATTGATTCAAACATATTGTTCCTTTTTGTTGTTTTTCAAAAAAAGTTACACCAATTTTTGGCGCGGCGAATCTACAACAATTCTGTGACGTAAGGAAACCGATTTTTACGAATTATCAATAAGTTTTGATAATATTAAATACGTTTTCCCGGTTTCTAAGCCACAGATGCGTCAAATTGAAAATAAGTTACAAAACAACCTAAGAATTATACTGTACCCACAACAATCCTTGGAATCTTAGAAAAGTCCTCAAGAATATCTATGTAATAGTCGCAGAAAATCGACCGCATAGCCTCTGCCTGACCAAACCCGATTTCCAAGAAGAACTTACCACCCGGCTTAAGTATTGTCCGTAACACCCTTGCAAAGTGCCTGTAAAATAACAGCCCGTCATGGTTATCTGTTAAAGCCTCTAATGGTTCGTGTTGGTTAACCTCCGGTGTCAACTCATTCATTACTTCTAACGAAATGTAGGGAGGGTTCGACACCACAACGTCAAATCGTTCGCCGAACGTGTACTGTTCTAATATATCGCGCTGTTCAAAACGGATATTAGTAACCGAATTACGTGCGGCATTTAGTAGAGCAGTTTCTAAGGCATCATTTGATTTATCCACCCCAGTAACCGAGACTAATGGTAATTGTTTTGCTATTGCAATACCAATGCAGCCACTACCTGTTCCAATATCAAGAACTGTTTTACATTGAGGTTGCGACTTTATATACTTGATTGACCAGTCCACCAGTAATTCTGTTTCAGGGCGAGGGATTAACACCGACGGACCGACTGTGAAGCGGTATCCATAAAAATATGTGTGACCTAAAATGTATTGTAATGGCTCTCTATCTCGCACTCTACGCTCAATCATTACTCTAACCTGAGCCAACTCATCTTTGTGCATCAATCGCTCAAAGTTTAAGTATAGCTGAACACGTTCACACTTCAGAACTTCACACAGCATTAGCTCTATGGTAAGTCTCGGACTATCCACTTCATGTTTCTCAAAGTGCTCGGTTGCCCATCGGATAACATCAAGCACAGTCCATAATTGCAACTTACCTTTATCCATAATTTTATGCTAACGCAACCACTCCATACAACAATTTTACTTAACCACCTTTACTCGTGGGATTGACCCTCATACATCAAATCACGGTAACCGTATTGTAGAGCTAAAGGTACTGTCCTGCAACGTGAGGTAATGTTACATGTACCATTTGGTGCAGCTTGGAACAGAAACCTAATATCCCATTGCGTAATATTCTTGTAACGATGTTACAGAAATCTTACCGGAACGTAATGCCTTAATACCTTCCAATGATGCACTTGCCGCTGCTAAGGTTGTAAAGAACGGAATTTTATACCGCATGGCTGTTTGCCCCATAACAAACTCATCGTAACGAGCGTTCTCTCCTAACGGAGTATTAATCAATATCTGGACTTCGCCATTCTTGATATTATCAATGATACTTGGTCTGCCCTCGTAATGCTTTAACACAACTGTAGCTTTTACACCATGTTCGTTGAGGAACTGTGCTGTGCCCTTCGTGGCATACACGGTAAATCCTAATTCTTCATAACCATGAGCGATATCTATTGCCCGTTGTGTTTTATCGTGCGGACTTAACGAAATAAACACCGAACCTTCTTTTGGTAACGAGTTGCCTGATGAAATATGTGCCTTAATAATAGCATCACCAAAACTAACATCCATGCCCATAACTTCACCTGTAGAGCGCATTTCAGGCCCTAAAAAGATATTAACCCTTGGGAATTTTGTAAATGGGAACACCGGTTCTTTAATGGCTACACGCGAGGCACTGATATTGAAGTCTTTCACATTCAAATCGGATAACTTTTCTCCCATCATAACTCGCTGTGCTATTTCTACTAACGGAACTCCGGTTGCTTTAGCAACAAATGGTACCGTTCGGGAAGCTCGAGGATTTACTTCTATTACATATATTTTTCCGTACTGCATTGCGAACTGTATATTCATCAAACCAATTACGTTTAATGCTCTTGCCATTCGGCGAGAATACTCCATAATGGTACTATACTGCTCGTTGTTAATGTTGTATGGAGGCAACACACACGATGAATCACCAGAGTGAATACCGGCTTCTTCAATGTGCTGCATCACTCCAACAATAGCAACGTCGGTTCCATCGGCAACACAATCAACATCAAACTCAAAAGCATTTTCTAAAAAGTGGTCAATCAAAATTGGCCTGTCTGGGAAATTCTGAAGTGCTTTTCGTACATATGTTCTTAGTGACTCTTCGCGATAGCAAATCTCCATTGCTCGCCCGCCAAGTACATAACTTGGGCGCACCAAAACAGGATAACCAATTCTTCCAGCAATTTCTACTGCTTCATCTTCGCTCATTGTAGTCCCCCATTGCGGAACAGGAATCTTAAGCGAATCTAACAACTCTCCAAATCGTTTGCGGTCTTCTGCAAGATCAATTCCATCTACAGATGTACCAAGTAACGTAACACCGGAGGCAACTAAATCCTGAGCTAATTTTAATGGTGTTTGTCCACCAAAGGTAACAACTACACCATCTGGTTGTTCTAAATCAATAACGTTCATAACGTCTTCAAACGTTAACGGCTCGAAGTAAAGTTTGTTGGTTGTATCGTAATCAGTTGATACAGTTTCAGGATTACAGTTAATCATTATTGCTTCCCAACCTGCTGCACGTGCAGCATATACTGCTTGTACGCAACAATAATCAAACTCAATTCCCTGCCCAATTCTGTTAGGACCACTACCTAATATGATAACTTTTTTCTTATCTGTTCTTATTGACTCATTCTCATTACCATAGGTGGAATAATGATACGGTGTTTCAGATTCAAACTCAGCAGCACAAGTATCAACAGTTTTATAAACCGGTATTATGTTGTGCTGTTTTCTGTAATTTCTAATCTGTAATAGCGTTGTACCGGTCATCATTGCAAGCTGAACATCAGAGAATCCCATCCGTTTCATTCTAAGAATTCTCTCGGAATCTATATTCTGCAAGAATAACTCCCCTTGTGTTCCTTCTACATCATTCATAAACGAAATAGCTTCCTGAACAATCTCTCTCAACTGTTCTAAAAACCAAGGGTCGTAACCTGTAACATCATAAATCTCTTGAGTAGACATACCATAACGTAATGCATCACAGACATCAAAAATGGATAATGATGTACGTTTTCGTAAACGAGTACGTAGGTGGTCCAAATCTGCTGCCGACGGCTGAGTACCATCAAAATACATGGGTTTATCAAAGCCAAAGCCATGGCGGTTTTGCTCTAGTGAGCGCAATGCTTTTTGGATGCCTTCTTTAAATGTTCTGCCAAACGACATCACTTCTCCAACCGATTTCATCTGTACTGTAAGCGAGTCTTCCACTTCTCTGAATTTTTCAAAATCCCACCGTGGAATTTTAACCACAACGTAATCTATTGTTGGCTCAAAACATGCCGGTGTTTTCTTTGTAATATCATTTAAAATCTCATCTAACGTATAACCTATTGCAAGTTTGGCAGCCATCTTAGCTATTGGGAATCCGGTTGCCTTAGAAGCCAAGGCAGAAGAACGAGACACACGAGGATTCATCTCAATTACTGTCATCCTTCCATTTTTAGGATTCATGGCAAACTGAATGTTAGAACCACCTGTTTCAACGCCAATAGCGCGGATAATCTTCAATGCTGCATCGCGCATATTCTGGTATTCTCTATCGGTAAGAGTCTGCGCAGGAGCAACGGTAATCGAATCCCCCGTATGTACACCCATCGGGTCAAAGTTTTCAATCGAACATACGATTACTACATTGTCCTTTGTATCCCGCATTACTTCTAACTCGTACTCTTTCCAACCTAATACCGATTCCTCAACCAACACTCTGTTGATAGGTGAGGCAACCAACCCGGCTCGCAACATCTCAGCATAATCTTCCATGTTGTAAGCAATTCCCCCACCGGTGCCACCTAATGTAAACGATGGACGAATAATTGCCGGAAAACCAATTTGCTCAACAGCTTTTAATCCTGTTTCGTAATCAGTAATAAACTCACCTTTTGGCATTTCCAACCCACACCGTTTAATTGCCTCCAAGAACAATTCTCTATCCTCTGCCATCTTGATGGATTCAACCTTAGACCCAATCAACTCTACGTTGTACTTTTCAAGAACACCAGCTTCATGCAAATCCATCGCAATGTTCAAGGCAGTTTGCCCACCCATAGTTGGGAGTATCGCGTCTGGTTTTTCTTTTGCAATTACTTGCTCAACATACGGCAGTGAAAGCGGCTCAACATACGTAGCATCAGCAATCACAGGGTCAGTCATAATAGTAGCTGGGTTAGAGTTAATCAAAACAACTCTGTATCCTTCGCTCTTTAGAACCTTGCAGGCCTGAGTTCCACTATAATCAAACTCACATGCCTGCCCAATAACAATCGGGCCGGAACCAATTACAAGTATCGTATTAATATCTGTACGCTTTGGCATTCTCTTTAACTATATAATAATTTGTTTTTGCTTCGCAGACCGCACCATACGTCTGCGTTCTATTATGTACTTTGCTTTGCGGATAAGAACAACTTCCTATTCTCTACCCTTTAACACCGATAACATTGCCATCCTAATAAACACACCATTAGTAACCTGTTTACGGATAAGAGAACGATGTGAGTTAGCCACATCAAAATCAATCTCAACTCCATAATTAACGGGACCCGGGTGCATTACATATAGCGATGGTTTCGTTTCAATATGCTCCATTTGAATACCATAAAACTTTCTGTACTCGCCTGCAGAGCCAATTAAACCTGCGTCCATCCGCTCCTTCTGAATACGTAAAGCCATTACAGTATCGCATTCTTCTATCAACTCATTCACTGTTGTGCATGTTTGTACGTTCCATGTTGAAAGATCTGTTGGAATCAACGTTTGTGGACCACAAACAAACACTTTGGCACCAAGTAACCGTAACAATAGCACATTCGAGCGTGCAACTCTACTATGTACAATGTCACCAACTATACCAATACATTTGCCTTCTAAAGTTTCATATACATCAAGTAACGTTAAGGCATCTAGTAACGCCTGTGAAGGATGTTCATGTTTGCCATCGCCTGCATTAAGAATTGAAGCACCAACATATCTCGTTGCATATTCAGCTGAACCACTCAGTGAATTTCTCATCACAATTACATCAGGAAACATAGCATCTAATGTTTGCAAAGTATCAAACAGAGATTCTCCTTTCGCCACACTACTGCCGGTTGAACTAAATGAAACAACCTTAGCACCAAGACGCAAGGCTGCAATTTCAAATGAATTCTTCGTACGAGTGCTATTTTCAAAAAAGGCATTCACCACAACCTTCTGTTCTAAGCTATGTTGATGGATACCTTGATGAAAATCCTCGCGAAATTTCCTTGCTAAATGAAAAATGTGTTCCGCATCCGAACGGGTAAGATGAGCAATAGAAGTGATGTGCTGTAGTGTTCTTTCCACTGGCTACTTAATGGTTAGCGTATAGGTTAGATACAAAAATACCAATGTTACCGTAAACAAAAGTGAAACGTTTTCCACTATTTAACATTATCTCTCTGAGATGTGACAAAAAAAAAGCCGCTCAAGGCGGCTTTTGAAAAAGTCAGAATTATTTCTTCTTACCTTTTGCTGCTGCTTTTGGAGCTGCTTTAGCTGCTTTTTTAGGAGCAGCCTTTGGAGCTGCTTTAGCTGCTTTCTTAACACCGCGAACGGTATCAGAAAGGCCTTTACCAGCTTTGAATTTTGCAACTTTACGAGCAGCAATTTTAATTGCCTCACCTGTACGTGGGTTTTTGCCTTTACGAGCGCCACGTTGTGAAACACTGAATGTACCGAAACCAATCAACGATACACTGTTACCTTTTGCAAGTGTTCCAGTAATACTGTCAATAGTTGTGTTCAATGCTCTTTCAGCTTGTGCTTTGCTTAAGCCTGAGCCAGCTGCGATTGCATCTACTAAATCACCTTTGTTCATGATGAATCCCCATAAGATAGACCAACAAACAGTTAATTGCGGCGCAAACATAGCAAGCATTAGCAATGCGTGCAAGAACTTTTTCAAAAAAAGTCAGATTTTATGCGGTCTACGGGTCAACAGGCATATAACAATATAGATTTCATGCGACTTTCAAGGCATTTTAATATTGCAGAAATTGTATCACCTTTTCAACTTTGTAAGATTGAGGTAAGTATTATACATGTGTTGAATACTTTCTTTCCATTGGTATTGCCTTGCCATTAAGGTAGATGCAGCCAAGCCAAGTTCAACAAGTCTTTGCTGATTATGTAACAAATTTAAGATGGTTGATGCAAAAACTTCTGCATCGTTACATCGTAACAAACCTTCTTTATCTGAAGCATTAATTCCTTCAGCCGCAATAGGTGTAGCTACAACCGGTAAGCCAGCTGCCATTGCCTCTAACACTTTGATACGAACACCACTGCCAACAAACAACGGTGCTATATACAGCGATGCTCTGTGATAGTAGGGTTTAACAGAATCTACATATCCTAAACAATCAACTCCCTTGTCTTTCATTGTATATAGTTCACTCGGTGCGTTCTTACCAAGTAGTGTTAGTGTACATTCCGGAACTTCCTTCCTAATAAGTGGAAGGACTTCCTCTATAAACCAAAGGGCACCGGTGAGATTGTGTTTCCATGACCAAGGGGTTGCTAAAACCAGTTCATAAGGATTTCTTTGAGTTTCATCTGATTTAATCCATTCTTTACTATCAACACCGGCTGCAACCAATTCTAACCGTGTTAAGGGAGCCATATCCTTACACAGGTTCATATCCACTTCGGTAATAGGAAAAGCCACATCTACCATTCGCAGCAACTCGGTTTCCCTTTTGCGTAGCCTGTTAGTTTGTAATTGAATGTAATAATGAGATGGATTGGTTTTAGGTAACTCATCTGCATACCGTTGCCAAATCTTCCATTCTACATTATGCATTCTTACACCAACAGGTAACTGCAGATGCTTCCTTAATTCTAATGCTATAGGAATCATAGCGGTATGATCTGCATGAATTATATCAAATGCCTTACCTTTTAATAACAACAGAAGTTTATCAAGTATTTTCTTAGAATAGTGTTTTCGTAAATACAATGGCTCTGTGTCGAACACTGAATATAGAATTCTGGCAATACTGTTTTTGGTTGAATGATGTATTGAATATACCGGTAATTGTTTTTCACTAATCGAGATGGTTTGAAACTCAGGCTGAGATGTATTGAGTGAAACCATTGTTACCTCGGCACCCAACTCCAGTAACTCACGTGTAATATTGTAAATTCCAATCCTACCACCATCATCTGGTGGGATGATAAACTGAGGTGTGAGTTGAAGTATCTTCATGAAAAAAAGGGTTGGATCGGACTGGGTTGCCGCGCAGGTCAGCCTGATTTCCTGTGAGGGGTACCCAACTCCATTAATAAATTACTCTGCAAAATACATCGGAGTTCGTAATATATTTGCAGCACATTTACTTTGAGGATGACAACTATGAAAATTTCAATTTGTGGTGCCGGCACTATGGGGCGCGGAATAGCGTTATCGTGCATACTGGCGGGAATAGATACTGTTTTGTATGATTCCTTTAGCCAAGCCATAGAGACAGCACGAGCTTACATTCAAAAACAACTTCAAGTTGCTGTTGAGAAACAAAAGATGACACCTGAACAATCTGAAGTTGCTTTGGGATTGCTTACAGTTACCAGTGACTTTTTAGCGATGAAAGGTAGTGATTTTATTATTGAAGCTATTATTGAAAGCAGAGAAGCAAAAGTTGAATTCTTTAAGCGTGCCGAAGAAGAATGTATGGGTGAAACAACTATCCTTGCCACAAACACTTCATCTATAGCAGTTAATTCTATTGCAAGATACTTACAAAAACCTGAACGGTTTGTAGGATTACACTTCTTTAACCCAGCTCATATTATGAAGTTGGTGGAGATTATCCGTGGGGTAAAAACCTCCGAAGAAACTGTAACCCGTTCAATTGAGCTTTCCAAAAAACTTGGGAAACAACCTGCAATCGCGAAGGACGTTCCCGGATTCATTGTAAACCGGGTAGCAAGGAATTATTATAATGAATCGCAGAGAATTGTAACGGAAGGGTTAGCAACAGTAGAACAGGTTGATAACATTATGAAATCAGCAGGATTTAAGATGGGTCCGTTTGAGCTTATGGATTTGATTGGTGTTGATGTAAATTTAGATGTAACCAAGTCTATTTATGCACAGTATTTTAATGAGGAACGTTTACAGCCATCCCTACTTCAGCAACAAACGGTAGATGCCGGGTTGTTTGGCAAGAAATCCGGTGAAGGTTTCTACGATTACAACAAACCTACTGAGTAATGTATTCAAGCCTTATCAGACTTATTGCAAACAGGTTTACCCGTTCAACAAAGAAGAATGGCTTTATGTCATTTTCCCGTGGGGTTGCATTTGTTAGTGTAGCTCTTGGCAGTATGGCTTTAATTATTGCCCTAGCAGTTTTGGATGGATTCGACGACGCTTTGCATAATGCCTCAGCTAAGTTCACATCGCATATTCAAGTACAAACGTTAAACCGTACGCCAATTGAACATTGCGAGGCAGTAAAAAAGGAATTACAACAAACGTTTCCTGATATTCAGATTATTGAACCTGTTTTACAGCGAGAGGCGTTAATACGAAAACGTTCAATGGTGGATGGAGTGGTTATTAAATCGGCTCCGCAACACGCGTTGGGACTTGAATCCAGAAAAATTATTGAAGGAAGTGCTGTTAATACTTCAGCAGCTTTTTATCAGGTTGAATTAGGCAGAAAGCTTGCCAGAAAACTTGATGTAGCTATTGGTGATTCGGTATTCTTGATTACTACGCCAACTTCACAATCCTTACCAACAGAGTCGGTGGTGAAGAAATTTGCAGTAACCGGAATATATGAAACCGGAATGGCGCAATACGACGACCTTTACATTTATATCCCATTTCAAACAGCACAACGATTATTCCAAACACCAACGGATGCATGTTACTCGTTTGATATTTGGTTGAATGATATTAACAAAGCAAAGCATTTTGCAAACCGAATGGAAATGCACTTGGGGTATCCGTATTACACAATAACCATTTTCGATTTACATTCCTCCATGTTTGCATGGATTGAAATGCAGAAGCAGCCAATTCCTCTGGTTCTTGGGCTTATCTCGATAGTTGCAGTGTTTAACATTGTTACAACCTTATTGATTACCGTAGTTGAAAAATCCCGTTCATATTCAATACTGCGCACACTTGGTCTTTCTACCGGGAGTATGATTGGAGTCATATTAAACCAAGGTGCATTTATAGGATTACTGGGAACAGTAACCGGTTGCCTTGTAGGTTTTGCCATCTGTTGGATACAATCCACCTATGGAATAATTCATTTACAAGGTGAAATCTATTTTGTTGACACCTTACCAATAACTATTTCTTTTTGGCATTATGTTGTAGTGTTGGCAGTCTCGTTTGGAATGTCTGTTCTGGCAACACTTATTCCCGGAGTGGTTGCCGCAAAAATTTCACCCATAGCTGCTTTACGATTCAAATAAACTGCAAGAATCTCTATATTCGCACAAACAATTGGTTTCACTTCAACGCTTACTACCATGATTGAACAAATTCGCGCCTACTTAGGCGATAAAGCTGATTATCTGTTAAACCACACTTCTCAAACCATTTCAAAAGACCGACTACATTTGCCAAATGGCAATTTTGTTGACGGTAGCTTTTCTCAGAGTGATAGAAACAACCGCGTGTTACGCAACCTGCAATGGATTTCCAACACGGGGCGTTTAGCCGGAACTGGTTACACATCCATTCTTCCGGTTGACCAAGGAATTGAACACAGTGCCGGAGCAAGCTTTGCAAAGAACCCAGATTACTTCGACCCCAATAATATTGTCAACCTGGCAATCGAAGGCGGATGTAACGCTGTGGCTTCAACATTTGGTGTACTGGGAATGTGCTCACGTAAGTACGCTCACAAAATTCCATTCATTGTAAAAATTAATCACAACGAATTACTTACCTATCCTAACAAGTTCGACCAAGTTCTGTTCGGGACAGTTCAACAATGTTATGATATGGGTGCGGCAGCAATTGGTGCAACCATTTACTTTGGCTCGCAAGAATCAACCAGACAAATCACCGAAATCAGCGAGGCGTTTGCGTACGCACACGAACTTGGCATGGCAACAATCCTATGGTGTTATATGCGTAACAATGCTTTTAAAACTGACAAAGATTATCACGTAAGTGCAGACCTAACTGGTCAGGCAAACCACATTGGCGTTACAATTCAAGCAGATATTATCAAACAAAAACTTCCTGAAAACAATGGTGGATACTCAGCGTTAAACATGGGTAACTCCAGCTACGGAAAGATTGATAAGCGTGTATATTCCGAACTTACCAGCGAGCACCCTATTGACCTTTGCCGCTATCAAGTTGCTAATTGTTATATGGGTCGCATTGGTTTGATTAACAGCGGCGGTGCTTCGGGTGATAATGATTTTGCCGAGGCAACAGCAACAGCTGTAGTTAACAAGCGCGCAGGTGGAATGGGCTTGATTTCAGGTCGTAAAGCGTTTCAACGTCCGTTGGCAGAAGGTGTGAAGTTGCTCAATACAATTCAGGATGTGTACTTGTGTAACGATGTAACTATAGCATAATATTCTGCTATCGCGGGACGGCACCAAACAACTGATTGTTATATAATATCAACGTGCCGAA
>JAIBAE010000080.1 GCA_019695345.1 Bacteroidota bacterium
GCGCTGCTAAAGAAGGCCTATCAATGCCTGCACAACCAAGACCGGGTGTAGATACAACACAACCTGCAGCAGGGGGACGAAGATAATATGAAGCGGATAGTATTAAACGACAAGCCGTTTGTGAAAGAAATGGAAACCTATGGTTTAATTGGGTTAGTTATTGGTGTGGTAGGCTTAGGAGCTTCATTTGCAATGGATGCTCATTCATTTTGGGGTGGGTATCTATTAGGATTTATCTACTTCATGGGTATTAGTGTTACCATGATGTTCTTCTCAACCTTAAGTTACCTGGTAAATGCAGGTTGGGCTGTGGCTGTACGCCGTATTGCTGAGTTGTATTCATTTCATGCAATCTGGGCAGTGCCAGTTCTCATGTTACCACTAATTATTCCTGTGTTAACCGGTAACAGTCCGGTTTATTCATGGGTTAACCCTACGGATGCACACCTTAAAGAAATGTTAGAGCATGGCTTTAAGGGAGTTTATCTTGCAAAAGGTTTTTTTATTGTTAGAATGGTGCTTTACATAGCACTATGGTTTATTATGAACCGCTTTATTGTTGGTAATTCGATTAAACAAGATACAGCAACCGATATAACTCCAACAGCCAAAAACTGGAAACGTGCCGCATTGTTTACCATCATTTATGCTTTAACAATCACGTTTATTTCTTTTGACTTAGTAATGTCGCTAGAGCCTAAGTGGTTTAGCACAATTTTTGGAGTTACAGCATTTGCAGGTAACTTTATTTCTACGTGTGCATTAGTATTAATTACAATGAATGCCCTGAAACAAGGTGGTTATGTAAAAGGAGTCTTCTCACGCGAGCACTACCATGATTTAGGAAAACTAATGTTTGCATTTACCATTTTCTGGACATATGTGAACTTCTCACAATACTTCATCATTTGGTATGCAAACATACCCGAAGAAACATTCTTTTATGATATGCGCTTGAACAACGGATGGCAATTATTCGGATGGGGATCATTAATCATTCACTTTGTTATTCCATTCTTATTCTTGATTCGTCAGGATATTAAGCGGACACCTAAAATGGTGCGTATGGGAGCATTGTGGATTTTGTTTGCTCACTTTGTAGATTTAAGTTGGATTATATTACCGGTGTTTACTGCATCCGGTGGCGAACATGGTGCGGCATATCACCTGAATGGTTCAGTTATTTTAGCAGGGCTATGTGGTGTTGCACTTAATGGTGGAATTTTCTTGTACATTGCTTCTATGCAATACAAAAAATATCCTGTTATTGCCTACAACGATCCATATTTACACGAGACATTAGAATACAGTTCCGGTTCATACGACAGAGTATAATCTGAACTTAGTTAAAAAGAGAAAGGTGATGAAGAATATTCATCACCTTTTTTGTTTTAAATTCTTTGTGAAGCCTCAATTACCGTAGCAACCATGCTTGCGCGGCAACCCTGTCCGCACCAACCCTTCAGCGGCGCTGAGGTTTTCTCCGGCAAGTGGAGATTTTGTTTTTTACAATTGTTCAGTACCGTCATGCGTTAG
Source organism: Bacteroidota bacterium (assembly GCA_019695345.1). GTDB lineage: Bacteria > Bacteroidota > Ignavibacteria > Kapaibacteriales > NICIL-2 > JAIBAE01. The sequence continues at coordinate 1,537 of JAIBAE010000080.1, forward strand.
CAGAAGAAACTACACTTCGTTTTGCAACTCTCTGAGTAATGCCTGACGTTCAATTTCCAACTGACGAATCTTACGTTCAACCGAATCTAATTCTTCAGGCAAAGAATCAATCTCAATTCGGAGTTTGGAGGCGGCTTCGTCAATCAAATCAATTGCTTTATCAGGTAGAAATCTATCGGTGATGTATCGGTTGGAAAGTTGTGCTGCTGCAACAATTGCCGAATCTGTAATGCGAATGCCATGATGAACCTCATAACGTTCCTTCAATCCGCGAAGAATAGAAATAGTGTCCTCCACACTTGGCTCTTCTACCAACACTTTCTGAAAGCGGCGCTCGAGGGCCGGGTCTTTTTCGATATACTTACTGTATTCATCAAGCGTTGTTGCACCAATACAGCGAAGCTCACCTCGTGCTAAGGCAGGCTTAAGAATGTTAGCTGCATCCATACTACCTTGCGATGCACCTGCGCCTATTAGTGTGTGTAGTTCATCAATAAAAAGAATAATTTCGCCATCGGAATCTGCTACTTCTTTTACAACCGCTTTAAGGCGTTCTTCAAATTGTCCTCGGAAGCTTGTACCAGCAACCAATGCACCCATATCCAATGAAACTATAGTTTTGCTGCCAAGTGATTCGGGCACATCACCAGAAACAATTCGTTGAGCAATTCCTTCTACAATGGCCGTTTTACCAACTCCGGGTTCGCCAATTAAAACGGGATTGTTTTTTGTTCTGCGTGAGAGTACTTGCAGCACTCTGCGAATCTCATCCTCACGGCCTATCACAGGGTCAATTTTACCCTTGCGTGCGGCATCGTTAAGAACTCTTCCGTAACGTTGTAATGCCTGATATTTATCTTCGGGATTTTGGTCGGTAACACGGGTGTTCTTGCGAATCTCCTGTAACACCTTTAGGATGGTATCTTTAGTAACACCTTGGTCTAACAAAAGTTGTTGGGCGGAAGATTTCTGCGAAGCCAACGCAATTAGTAAATGCTCAACGCTGACGTATTCATCTTTCAGTGCGTTTGCTTCCTTAAATGCTTGGTCAACCACCGCAGATAATGCATTAGAAACATAGCTTGAGCCCGATGCACCACCAACTTTTGGTAGCTTCTCTAATTCATCGTTGATTTTGAGTTTTACGTAATTGATGTTAGCACCAATTTTCTGTAACATCGTTGGCACTATGCCTTGTGAATCCTGCACCAATGCTGCAAGAATGTGCAATGGCTCTAACGCCTGATTATTATAACCTTGGGCAATATCCTGTGCTTTTTGCAATGCCTCTTGCGATTTAATAGTAAGTTTTTGTAGGTTCATTATAATCTCCTTATTCGTTTGAATAGTGTTAGAGACGATGTGAAAGAATAAGAATTGATTGGAAAAATTATTTTCTGTTCCAAGCGGCAACGAACCTCCACTACTAAGTGCCTCCATTTGCCGGACAGTACCTTCCATAATGATAGTGGGTTTAGCGTGTTTGCGATACTGAGCGGCATGTTATTGGGTTGTATTGTATTGTTGTTCGGTGCCGTCTGCGGTAGCAAAATTATCAAACGATAACTTATAGATTTCCTATACCTTAGGGTTGGAATGATGTTCGTATTTTTGCGGTCAACGTACAATGAATTTGGGATTGTTGCATGCGGTTACAACTTAGTATAGTTCTGGTATTTCTTGCAATGTTAGGAAATGTTTTTTCGCAAGGTGTTACTACTGGTTCTTTAACCGGCAAAGTAACAGATGCAAAAACTAAACAAGCATTACAGGGTGCAACTGTAGTTGCAATTCATGTTCCTACCGGAGGTAAGTACGGCGCAATTGCCCGCAAAGGAGGATTATATACAATTCGTGGTATGCGTGTTGGCGGACCATATAAAGTAACCGCGACGTTTGTTGGTTATCAGGCAACAATTAAAGAAGGAATTACAATTTCATTAGGCGAAACTGTTGAGTTGGATTTGGGATTATCGCAGAAAGATAAAGTATCTGATGCAGTTGTGGTAACTGCAGAGAAAGACAGAATATTTAATGAAAACAAAACTGGCAGTGGTTCTACTGTTACAGAAAATGAGATTGCTGCATCGCCATCAATCAATCGTTCAATCTCGGATATAGCAAGAGTAAATCCGTATGCAAACCAAAGTACTACTTTTGGTGGGGATGATGGTTTGCAAGGTGTTAGTATAACAGGTGTCAATTCACGATTTAATAGTGTTCAGATTGATGGAGCCGTTGCAAATGATATGTTTGGATTAGGTACAGCAGGTACGCCCGGAAGTCAAGCAAATGCAAACACGTTATCACTTGATGCCATTCAGGAATTACAAGTTAATGTAAGCCCTTATGACATACGCCAAAGTGGTTTTACAGGTGGATTGGTGAATGCAGTAACCAGAGGTGGAACTAATGCTTGGTCAGGCTCTGTTTTTTCTTATGGAAGAAATGAAGATTTGGTTGGCTTAAGCCCGGACGCTTTGCGCCAGAAGTATTCTCAGTTTAAGGACTTTCAGTTTGGTGGCCGTGTTGGTGGACCAATTATTGAGAATGAACTATTTTTCCATGTTACCACAGAGATGCGATTACGCAACAGACCTTTGGAACTTGCGTTGAACGACCCATCGGCTTTAAACAACTATGCGCATAACAAAGAAGAGATTGATGCTATCATAGCAGTTGCAAAAGATAGATATGGTTACGATGCGGGAACATCTGACCCCTTTGTTAGCAGAAATAACTCTCTAAATATACTCGCCAGGTTTGACTGGAATATTAACCAAGATAATAAGCTACAGTTACGCCATAACTTTACAAATGCTTTCTTAGATAGAAACGTTCAACGAACTACACAGATATTCTCGCTTACTAGCCAGCAGAATGAGTTCAGAAGTATGAATAACTCAACTGTGTTGCAGTTAAACTCCATAGTTGGTGATAACATGGCAAATGAGTTTAGAATATCTTATAACACTATAAATGACGTTCGATATAATGTATATGCGCCGTTCCCACAAGTTAAGGTGTATTTAGGTGGCTCGGATTATGTGTTGATGGGTCAAGAGCGAAGTTCACAAGCAAACTCATTAGATCAATCTCAAATTGCACTTACGAATGATTTTTCATATTTCATTGATAACCATGCAATAACAATTGGAACCCATAACGAACTCTATAATTTTGACAATCTGTTTATACAAGACTATTACGGAACATACTCATTCCGTGACATAAGTGCGTTTAGAGATAGCACGCCAACATTTTATCAGGTAAGCTATGCAAACACTGCGTTTACTAACGGCAATCTTCAACCTCATTCTATTTGGGGAATGATGCAAACCGCTTTCTATGCAATGGATGATTGGAAAGTAACGCCAGAGTTAAAACTGAGTTATGGTTTACGAGTTGATGTTCCTATTTATCTTGATACACCACTAGAAAATCCAACGTTTGCATCTCGATACGATTCACTGTACAGCAGGTATAATAATCTCACTGATTCAATGAGAAGCATCTCAACACAAATACCAATGGGATTGGCTACCAGCAAACTACCGAATGCTGCTTTGCTTTGGTCGCCACGGGTAGGTTTTAACTATGATGTGAGTGGAGAAAAAACATTTGTTATTCGTGGAGGGACAGGATTGTTTACCGGTAAGGTTGCGGCTGTATGGATTTCAAATCAATATGGTAATACAGGCGTTGATGTTTTGCGATACAGCATAGGTAGAGATAATACAACATCTGCACCCATTACCGCCGCAAACGGTCAGCCACTACGAACATCGTTAAATGCATCGCAAACACTTAAACCCGGTGATGGCATACTAACGGGTTCAGCTGCCACAACCACCGGCATTAATGTAATGGATCCGGAGTTTAAGAATCCTCAGGTTTGGCGTTCTACATTAGGAACAGATATAAAGATAACTGATGGTATAAGTTTTACAGTAGAAGGAATGTACGGGGCTTTACGTAACCAAGTTGATTACCGTAATCTAAACCTAAAACGCTCAGGCATTATGCCAAACAGTAAAGTAGACGGGAGACCATTATATGCTTGGGATCCGGCAGGTACAACAGATTCAAATAATGCTAAAGAGTTTACACAAGTTATCTATCTATCATCAAGAAATGAAGGGTATCAATATAGCATCATGGGAACACTAAATCTAAGTGAGAATAATCCACTGCTAAAAGGTTTAAGTGGTATGTTCTCGTATGTTTTTGGTCATTCTTATGATTTAAGTGATGCAACAAATGCTGTAGCAAATACCAACTGGCAGAACACGGATTCCTACGACCCCAATAATGTAAATATTGCTCGTTCTAATTTTGACGTTCCACATAAGTTTACAGCCAATCTTTCTTATCGGTTTGAGTTGATTGAAAAAGGTACAACAACAATAGGATTGTTTTATTCCGGAAACAGTGGCAGACCATATGGCTTTACGTATTTAGGTGATGCCAATGGTGACGGAGTTACGCATAATGATGCTGTGTATATACCTAAGCCTGAAGATTTTCAGACTAAAATTCATATTGTACCTGCCTCAGATGCATCGGAACTAAGAACAGCTGAACAGATTTGGCAACAAATGATGACGTTTATAGATGCAAATCCGGTTTTAAAATCGTATCAGGGTAAAGTACTTGAACGTAATGCGATGCGTGAACCATTTATACATCAACTTGATTTACGGTTGTCTCAGAAAGTCCCTTTAGAGGGAAAACAAAATATAGAGGTGTCGGTTGATTTCCAGAATCTCCTAAACCTGCTTAACAGCGATTGGGGACTTCAGCAATATGTAAATTTCCAAAGCAACAACACAGTTTTTGTACTCAGAAATAATACAGGTGAATCTCCATACGATGCACAAGGCAGACTAAAAATGACTTTTAATTCTCCTGTTACAAACGGTCGTTCTGGGATTTATCTAACTGATAATTTCTTTTCGCGTTGGAGAATGCAACTTGGTTTACGATTCAACTTTTAATATACACGCAATGAATAAGTTACCAGTATTATTTTTAATAGTGATGTTCCTGTCATCATGTAATGAAGGCGTTGTTACTTTCAACGGAGGTGACTCCAAGGTTCGTTTTATTAACGAAGTATCCAGAAGCCAAAATGTAGATATACTTTTGGATAAAAGTGCAATTATATCTAATGCCGACTTTAATAAGCCTACGTCTTACGTCACGTTAACTGCTGGAATTACGCAGATTTTAGAAATGCGAGATAATAAGGATACCAATAGTTTTACCCGTACATTAGCCAGACAAGGTTATGTATTTGCTATTGATGCTCACTATACAATTGTTGCCCGTGGATTTGATAGAACTGGATATTTAAAACCTATACTTGATACACTTACAAGTCCATTTAATGATAGTACTGCTATTCGCTTAATTAACACAAGCGAACAACTGTTAAGTGGTAACATTTCAATAAATGGCAAAAAAATGTTTAACCGCTCACTTGAAAGTGCAGATTATACAAAGTATTTAGTTCCTTCCGCATATGGTAGTGTAAGTATTAACGCTCTTGATGCAGATAACAAAGATTCAGTTGTAACAACTATTACAGCAACATTACAGCAAAAAGAAGTTTACTATATCATCATATACGATAAGCCAAACAATGGTGGCATTGGTTTATCGGTATTTTCAACTCGAGAATCATTATAACAATTTTAATCACGGAGAATTTATGAAACATTTGTTTCTTCTTGTTTTTCTTTATTCATGTGTAAGTGTAGTAGCACAAAAAACACCCATTGCACAAATAAAAGACACTACCCTTGTTGGTGTTTCAACCAAGTTTGTTCCTAAAATTGGTGGTAGAATTACCGTTTCCAACCAATTTGCAAGCACTACATTTTTACAGGATGCCTCGGGCGGTATTGCTTTGTTTATTGGTAATACTACGTTAAGAGATCAGTTCAGAAATCAGATTTCAATAGGTGATTCTGTAGAAATTGATAGCGCAAATCTTGGTGAGTTTAATGCTACCACCGGTAAAAAAGGCACCGGACTTTTACAGTTAACTTCCGATGCCAATAAATTGAGATTTACCATTATACCTAACAACAGAGTTGCCGCTACCCCAAGAAATGTTACCATCAACTCTATTGGCGAAAGTGTTGAATCTGAGTTGTTGCGTTTACGTAATGTTCACTTTACAACAACCGGTAATTTCCAGGCTGGTAAAACTTATTATGTAGCAAATCAAAATGGTGATTCGGTTCAGGTGTTTATTGATAGAGAAACTGAGTTGGTTAAAAATGGTACTATCACACCAATACCTCAGAACGACATTGACCTTATTGGTGTGTTATCACAATTCAGAGGTACATATCAATTACAACCACGTTTCGGTTCCGATATTGGCGTAGAGGTAATTAAGGATACTGTGCCTTCACAAAATACATTAGATATTACTACTTGGAACTTGTATTGGTTTGGAACTACCGATACAACCAAAGGTATCAAAAATAAAACTACACAATTCAGAAATATAGCAACTGTTCTTAATCAGTTTAATGATGATGTTGTTGCATTGCAAGAGGTAACAACCGAAGAGTCACTTAACCATTTACGCGATACTCTCAATCAGATAAATCCATCTGCACAATATGCATCGTTGATTGCACCAATACTTCAAGATCAGAAGATGGGATATTTATATAAACAATCAACTGTGAAAAAAATTGAAAGTGACCTCGCTGTAAACGGTGGTTCAGAAGCGTGGGCTAACGGTCGTTTTCCACTACGTATGACTATCAATGCAGACATCAATGGAAAAGGTGGTAAGTATGTGTTGTTTGTGATTCACGCTAAAGCTACATCTGCGGATTCAATTAACGACCTCAACCGTCGTGCGGCTGATGCTCAAACATTCCGTGAGTATCTTATCAACTTCTATGGTAACGATAAAGTAATTGTAACTGGTGATTTTAACGACGATGTCTCCCGTTCTGTTGTTGGCACAAATCCATCACCATATAAAGTGTTTGTAGATGATGCTGCAAACTTCTCGGTTTTAACAAAAGAACTTAGCGATAAAGGCATTGTTTCGTATCCAGGAATTGATGGTGCCATGTTAGATAACTTTATTATCTCAAATGAAGTTGTTGCCGAAGTACACCGTACAAAAGTTGTTGTACCTTCATCCATTAGCTCCTACACATCAACCACTAGCGATCATTACCCTGTAACATTACGCCTTTTACCATCGGGTGCTACATCGGTTGATGACGATGCAACAACTAACACAGATTTTTCTGTTCGTGTTGCACCAAACCCATCTTCGGGTAGTGCTATGATTGCTGTTGATAATAATTCCGGTGAGCAATTTGTTCGTATCTCCGTTCTTAACTCTTTAGGTCAGGAAGTTACAACAATCATCAACGGTTCTGTAACTAATGGATACGGATACTACACAGTTCCTTCCGAAATTTTACCATCCGGCGTTTACACAATTCGTGTTCAACGTAACGGACATGTTTCATCAACACATTTTGTTGTAGCAAAATAAATCTGTATAAACTAGGCAGTAAAGGGTAGCTATTAATAGTAGCTATCCTTTTTTTTGCTATCGCATGACCGCACCCAACCTTGTGTTTCAAAGTTCTGTCAGCATGCGGGAAAGAATAGTAGTTGTGGGTCTGTCCCGCAGGTGAAGGATGTACGTACGGAGGAATATTTGGAGCGGTTTGCGTTAGCAGAAAAAGAAAACCCGTTTACTCAAAGGAGAACAAACGGGCTGAATAGATTGAAAAGCCGTGCGCAAATCAATCAATGTTATGGATTTTTTCTTTTATAGTTGAAACGAATTTCTTTGCATGCTGATAGTGACTATCATGCGATTGATGAATTATCATAAAGCAAAATGCAACGGCTACCGTTAACAGAACTGTTGATACTTTATGCGATGCAACTTTTGCAACTACACTTTGTAGGTGTTGCTCTTGGAAATCGAATGCTGCTTGTGGTTTCATAATGCCATCTCCATTAATGTTCTGATGCAAAATATACATTAGAACTTTTTCAGAGTGTTAACAGCACGTTAAAGTGTTTTACATGGCTGTAAATTGCTAAAAATACTTATTCTTCTGTTCCTTGCGGAATGTATTTGAGCTTATACTCCAAATTGGCAACTTTCCAAGCCGTGCTAGTACATAATTGCGTTGTACGTAATAACTTATCGAAGTTAATCTTTGAAATCTCATCGCCGGGTTGGTGGTAATCTTTATGCTCGCCGGAGAAATAAAATATTACCGGAATTTTCTTGCTTGCAAAGTTTGCCTGGTCGCTGCGGAAGAAATAACTCTCAATGTTTTCAGCTAAAATAAATGGTCGCTCGATTGATTTATTAAGCTCGGTGGTTAATGTGATAAACTCCGGTGAACGAGAGCCACCGCCTAAGGACAATGAATCGGGGTTGTTGCGTCCAATCATATCCATGTTTAACATTGCCGCACATTTAGTTATATCCAACGGACATTCTGCTGTAAATGCTTGGGACCCAAGTAATCCTTTTTCTTCACCACTAAAGCAAACAAACACAATGCTCCGTTTTGGTTTTTGTTTCATGCCTGCTAATGCTTTTGCCGCAAGCATAACACCTGTTGTACCAGAGGCATTATCGTCGGCTCCGTTGTAGATTGAATCTGGTGGAGTTGTTGCTGTTGAGTCTTTACGGGAATCAAGATGAACTCCAACATGGTCGTAATGTCCACCAATTACAATGTACTCGCCATTATCATCCGTTCCGCGAATCATACCCATTACATTTTTAACAGGTACTTTTTCGTTGTTATAATTTAATGTAACAGATGTTGTGTAACGTAATGAGTAGGAGTTGGAAGTTTTAGTACTATCTATAGTAAGAATAATTTTCTTCAACGAATCATTTGTAGAAAAAAGTGTTTCCATTAGTTTAGTTGTACCACTTATAGCGGCAAACGGTTTTGTGTTAGGGCTAATATATCGTAAAGCACCTGCGCCGGCATTAGAATCAATGTGCATTGCTGTATTGCGGCGAAGACGCGCATCGGTTTTTGGATTTGTTAAAACAATCATTCCAAGTGCTCCATTCTTTTGAGCAATACGTGCTTTGGTGTTATTAAAAGTGTATCGAGTAAATCGTTTACCAGCAAAGAATGTACTATCTGCATTATCGGGCTCGCCTGATACCATCACTACAACTTTATTTTTTACATCAACATTTGCATAGTCATCCCATTTATACTCCGGTGCGGTAATGCCATACCCTACAAAAACCAAATCTGCATTTTTTATGGCTACAGTTGTAGATTGATTTAACAAGGTAAAATCCTGATTCAATGCAAATGAAATCGTTTCCAACCCTAGGTTAACGCTAAACGAATTGTTATCGCCAAGTTTTGTGCGTTGTAAATTATAGGTGTGAAACGATGACCCATTAACTGGTTCAAGACCGTATTGTTTGAATTGCTGAGCTATGTATTCGGCAGACTTATCAAGTTCTGGACTTGGGGTGTTACGCCCGCGCATGTCATCGCTTGCAAGATAGTTCATGTGTTTTTTTGCCTCACCCATGTACTCCGAATTAAAGGGAAGTATCTGTTGTGTGGCGCATGATAACAAGATTAGCGATGAGCTTAGTACTGCTACAGCAAATATCCTGTAAAGGTTATATGTATGATTCATTGAGTTTTTCTTGATGTATTTTAATGTTGTTAGTTAACTCTTGAGTTCTACTTTGAAGCTGCTCGATATTCTTTAATATGGTTTCTCGCTCTTTAACATACCGTTGGAATAGCTCTCGTTCGCTTATACTTTTTTGCTCTGCTTGTTCTATTGTTGCGCGTTGGCGTTCCTGTTCTTTGCGTTGTGAGTTTATATAGAATGCACGAGACATAAAGAACAAGAACAACATCCCAAACACAACTGCAAATGTGTATAGCGCTCGTTGAACAGAATCTCCCGTATCCGGTGGGACATTACCAATAAGTTTTATTAGTTCTGGAGAAACATAGCCCAACACACCAAGAATTAACCCCATAAAAAAAGCAAGACGCGATGCAGCTATATCTTTGCTGGCTAATCGGTACGGACCACGTCGGCGAAGTAACACTAATTCGTTCTCCGCTTCAATAGCGCGTGTCTGAGCGTCATCGGCTAATTTTTTCTTTAAGTCCAACTCACCTTCATACTCAAACATTTGTTGTTTAAGTTGTTCCACTTCTTGCTCAGTTTTCTGTTTATCAGCTTCTAATGTACGCTTACGATTATTCCAGATTTCACGTACTTGAATGTACTTGTCTTCGTTCGATGTACTATCAATTAACTTGTTGTAGTCAGCGAGAACAGTTTTGTATTTGTCGTCTAACTTGAAAGTGTGTTTGTTTTTTACAATCAAGTCATCTGTTTCTAATACGATGTTCTTAATCAACGAGGTATCATCCGGTAGGAAGCGGGGAAGTGCAAAGTCCACATCAAAGTTATTGAAGTATGCAAGATTGCGTAATGCCTCTCGAATTGGCGCATTGTATTTTCCTAACAAATCATTGGCAGTATAGAATGTTGTTGCCACTGTTGAATATTGTCTTGCAACATCACGGCTTTCCTGTTCAGTTGCTTCTTTTATACTTTTTGCAATGATTGGATGTAAACTAATCTTACCTTGTTTCTTTTCGCTTGGTCTAGTTAACTCGGCAGAATGACGCAAGTAGTTGTATGCCTCTCTGTGTGTTGTGTTTGCTGCCTCGAAACATCGTAACGTATCGCCATCAAACCAATCACAAAATGCTGCAACCCGTATCCACTCTTTTTGTTGGTCGGTTTTATACCAGAAAATGCGTTCTTGTGCTAATGCCGCTAGATAACTACTATCTGCACCGGCACGGCGTGCTTTAAATACATCTGCCCACAACGTAACCAAATAGGGAAGTCCGGTTGTAACTTCCCGAATCTCCTTAATGTTTACCGAGTCCTGTATTCCTTCTTTTTTAAGGAATGTTTTGATTTCTTCATCCGTAAATTCATCTAAGTGAAGTTCTAACATGGTTGTACGCCATCGGTCCCATCTGCGTTCTGAATCGGTGAACGAAAGTGGTTCGCGACCTGCAATGATGAACCTGAAATCAAAGAACTGCGATACAAATAAATCAGGTGTTAAATACGGTGAGTTATACGACCTGAAATCGCCAAACCTTTTTGAATAACAATACGGCAAAAAGTTTTCTAACAACCATTGGTTTAAGGTTGCGCTGATTTTCTCGTACGTGTCAATCAGTATTACAATCTTCACCGGTTCGGTATGAACAAGGTAATCCTCTAACGATTGCACTCCACCAATGAGTGGGAAGAATGTATTCATCAAATCAACTATCAACGCTTCGCTAATTACATTCCCGGTGTCAAGTGTAAGGCGTTGGTCGTCGGACGATTTGAATTGACTCCGAATCGTTGAATCAAAATTATTATCTCCGGTTAGTTGCGGTTCGTATTCCATCATTTCTGCACCGGAACGTAATGATGCACGTTCTTCTATCCGTTGCCATGTTTTTTCGTCGCGGGATTTCAACTCGCCGGCAATTTCCGAGAAGCGCATCCAACGTGCATCAGTTTCATCACTTCGGAAACGCGGTGTTCCGGGTTTGCATGCCTTAAAGCTATTCATCAACTGATACACAAACTCCGGTAAATACTTTACATGTGCGTCCTCGTTAGAAGATATCAAAGCATCAGCACAATTCAGAGTTTCTACTTGTGCAACAATGTTCCGTAATAAGGTAGATTTCCCAACCCCAAACAAACCGTTAATGGCAATAATCCGTTTTATATCCTCAGTTTTATCGGCGGGGTTTACAGGTTTGTGCAACTCCACCAATATCTGCTGAATCTCCTTTGTTCTACCTACAATCATTATTATTCTACTGGTAATTTTCGTTAAAAAGTGTCAGCAAAAATACAACGTGAATGGCAGGCAGACGGCTACTGTGTATCTTTGTAGAAAACTTTTTCTTTTGCTTACGCATTGCGGCACCGTACGTTGTGTTATACAAAAACCTCCCATTGCCGCTCAGAACGTAAATTCAAAGAAATAATGTTTATCGTGATATATGTAAACAATGCGACAGGCAGTTGGTTGGCTCCGCCCGTGTGACGGCGCAGAACGGTTGTCTCGGAATAAGAGGGAAACAATACTTATGGTTGTTGAAAACGGAAAGAGCGGATTGGTTATAACATATAAAGGAGTTACGCCTACAATTCATCCATCGGTGTTTTTGTGTGCGGGCTCGGTTGTACTTGGGGATGTGCATATTGGCAAGGATTCCAGCGTTTGGTATAATGTAGTGATTAGAGGCGATGTGCATTATATACGCATTGGCGAGCGAACAAATATTCAGGATTTGGCAATGTTACATGTTACCCATAAAAAACATCCATTGAACATTGGGAATAATGTAACAGTAGGGCATAGCGCTGTGTTACACGGCTGCACTATTGAAGACCACGTGCTGGTTGGAATGGGAGCCAAAGTACTTGATAGATGTGTTGTGAAACCATACACATTAATTGCCGCCGGTGCAGTATTGCGTGAAGGATTTGAACCTCCGGGACGAGTGATGTTAGCGGGCGTTCCTGCAAAAGTTGTTCGTGAACTCACCGACGAAGAATGTGCTAAACTGGAGCAATCGGCACAGAACTATGTGAATTACGTTGCTGAATACAGGGAACAGTTGTAATGGAAGAAATGAATACATCGGAAATTCCATTAACTCAGAAAATTGAACTTTATCTGAAGCAATATTCCGAGCAATATGGGAATACGGTGTTTATAACTCAAGATATTGCACTTGAACAAGTAGCAGAAGAACAAGCAATAGAAACAGAATCAATGGCATCGAAAAAACAGGCAACTCAACAATCTACAACACATATTTTTACGCCACCTGAATATACATCGGTTGATATGTTTCAGGATAGGCCTTCATGGATTGACGCAACGGAGTTAACGGTACTTCAAAAAGAAATATGCACATGTACCAAATGTGATTTAGGGAACACCCGAAAGAACTTTGTGTTTGGCGTTGGTAACCCAAATGCAGAAATTGTAATTATTGGCGAAGCACCCGGTGCAGATGAAGATGAACAAGGTGAACCATTTGTTGGCAGAGCAGGACAATTACTTACAAAGATATTAGAGGCAATTGGCCTGACACGAGAAGAAGTATTTATATGTAACATATTAAAATGCCGTCCGCCAAATAACCGCACACCATTCCCAAGCGAAACAGAACTATGTGAGCCATATTTGTACAAGCAGTTGGATTTGATACAGCCGAAGTTTATTCTTGCGGTTGGCTTAACAGCAGCAAATACATTGCTAAAGCAAACGAACAAGATGGGGGAGATTCGCGGGAAGTTTATGAACTACTATGGCGCACGTATGATTGTTACATATCATCCGGCGGCATTGCTACGTAACCCCAATTGGAAAGTACATACGTGGGAAGATGTAAAGATGTTACGTGCAGCGTATGATGAGTATTTGAATAAAGGAATTTTACCCGAGGTATAAGAATAACTACATAATAGAAACCAATTATAACAACTATGAAAATTGCAGTAATGATGGGTGGAATTTCACCCGAACGAAATGTATCGTTAAACAGTGGTAAAGCTGTGTTTAATGCACTGAAAGAACGTGGTCATGATGTAACAGCGCACGACCCATCGCGCGGTGCGGCGTGTATGTTGGATATTGATACGTTGGAAATCCCATCAACACCACCAACGCCCGAAGAACTTGCATCGTTCTCAACTAAAAAGTTGTTAGAGTGTGCAAGCTCTAATTGCTTAGATGGTGTTGATGTTGTGTTTAGCGTTTTACACGGTTTTGCCGGCGAAGACGGAATGATGCAAGCATTGCTTGAAGCACGTGGCATCAAATACACAGGTAGTAAAGTGTTAGCCAGCGCATTGGCAATGGATAAAGTAATGTCCAAAATTATGTTGCTTGCTGCCGGAGTTCCTACGCCGGAGTGGACTACAGTGCGAGCAACACATGAGATAACCGATGACCTGCTTAAAGAAATTCGTGCAGACTTTCGGTTGGGAATGGTGGTAAAACCAAACGACCAAGGCTCTACCGTTGGTATGACCATTGTAAAAAGTGGTAATCTTGACGACATTGAAAATGCTATACGTCTGGCGTTGCAATACAGCAGTGTTGCCTTGATAGAAAACTACATAGAGGGCAGAGAGTTAACTGTTGCTGTACTTGGCAGTGAGGCACTTCCTATTGTTGAGATAATTCCCGATGGTGGTTTTTACGATTACGAACACAAATACACTAAAGGTATGAGTGAGTATATGTGTCCGGCGGAGATGGATGAAGAAGTTGCTGCGTTTGTTCAGCAGTTGGCGGTAACATCGCACAAAGTGTTGGGATGTAGCGGCTACTCACGCGTTGATTTCCGTTTGGATGAGGAGAACCACCCGTGGTGTTTAGAAGTGAACACACTACCAGGTATGACGGCAACAAGTTTGGTTCCTAAAGCTGCAGCCGCAGCGGGAATTGAATTTGCTGATTTGTGCGAACGAATTATTGAACTTTCGTAAAGATATTTTTCTTGGTTCGTCCGCACCAAACGATGTAAAAGAAACAATCTTAAGTGTGCGGAACAGAAGGTTAAGCAAAACAATATGTTTATCGTGATTTACTATACCATGATAAATACTGTTTGAAAGTAGTGGATACTTCCCGCAGAGATGGAATGGTATTAGCACAAGATATGGTGCGGTCTGCGATAGCAAATAATGATTATTAACTTTATAGAATGAAGATGAAAGATTTACATGTAGTTGCATTAGGCAATGCACTTGTTGATGTTGAATATCAGATAAGTAACGAAGAATTAGAGCAAACAGGCCTACGCAAAGGCGGCATGACGTTAGCATCGGCAGATGAGCAGCAAGCATTGTTACAAACCTTAGCAGATAAAAAAGGTTATATGAGTAGTGGTGGCTCGGCTGCTAATTCAATTATTGCGTTTGGTCAGTTTGGCGGTCGCGGTGCGTATAAATCGGTTTTGGGTAACGATGAGTTAGGACATTTTTACGCCAATGAATTTTCGGAACTTGGATTGGAATTGTTTGCCGATAAAAACAGCGACCACCCAACCGGAACCTGTGTTGTGTTAATTACACCCGATGCAGAGCGAACCATGCAAACATCGTTAGGAGTTAATTCATTGTTTGATAAACACCAACTTGTTGAAGACTCAATTAAACGTGCTGAATGGTTGTATGTAGAGGGTTATAAGTTTACCGATGATAAAGGTGCCGAAGCAATTGAGGAAGCAATTTTCTATGCAAAGAAATACGATACAAAAGTTGCCGTTACCTTTAGTGATACATTTATTGTAATGGGATTCCGTGATGTGTTGAACAAAGCGGCTGCAGAAGCTGATTTAATTTTTGCAAACGAGTTTGAAGCCAAGGCGTATGCGGAAACAGAAAACATGGATGAAGCTTTTGCTATGTTGGCTTCCAACATGCCCAACGTTGCTATTACGTTAGGTGATAAAGGAGCAAAAATTAAAGTAGGAAGTTCAATAGTTGAGATACCATCGTACCCCACAACTGTTATAAATACTAATGGTGCCGGTGATATGTTTGCAGGTGGATTCTTATACGGAATTACTCACGGACTAACACCTGAAAAAGCAGGGAAGTTAGCATCGTATGCGTCATCGAAAGTTGTTGCACAACATGGCGCACGATTACGTGCTTCGCACATTGATGTTCGTAACGATATTGTTGCGGGTGTTGTAAATTAATACTTAAGCACTGGGGCTGGAACTGTTCCACCTGTGTACGAAAACTCAGCAAGTTGTATGGCAATGAGGTTTTCGAGTTGTTTGTACACACCAACACTCCAGCCATTCCAAATCATAGAGAACGCAATACGCTCTCCATCTTTTGTACGCACATAACCACTTAACGCACTCACATTAGAGTGCGTTCCTGTTTTAGCGTGAACGTTGCCTGCAGCGTTAGTGTTTTTCATACGGCGGTGTAATGTTCCATCCACTCCGGCAATTGCCATAGTATTATAGAATACACCATTATATGGTTGTGAGTTGATGTTCCGTAACAAATTAACTTGAGTAGCTGCGGATGTTTTGTTTTTACGGGAAAGTCCTGAGCCATCGTATAGCATACAGCCATCCAACGGTATGTTGGCTGAATCCATAATAGAACTAACAGTTTTATAAGCGTTGATATTACATTTATCATTACCGCAACAGTTGGCTCCAACTATTTTCATAACGTGTTCGGCTATGTAGTTATCGCTATTCTTGTTTACAATTGATACCAAATCAAACAACGGTCTGGAGAATTCTGTTAACTGTTTTGCATTTTGTGGTTTTGTCCCTGTTTTAACGCCACCTCGAATTTGTATTCCATTAGCTTTAAGACTTCTGTACAAAACGCCGGCAACAATTAGTGGTGGGTTCTTAATCTCGAAAGTGAAAGAACGTGTACTGTTTGCAGGTGGTGTTCCTGAAACAGAAAAACGTTGAACACCGTCGGCAGTCATATAACTTGATACGGAACATTTTGGTACACGAGCAGCTCTTCCTCTTTTACCTTTACCTTTTTTACCAGATGCTGCCTTTGTTTTTCCTTTACCGGAAGCTTTAGCTTTAGGTTTTACTTTAATCATGTAATCA
>JAIBAE010000153.1 GCA_019695345.1 Bacteroidota bacterium
TGCGGTGCCGTTTGGGATACCATAATCACCATAACCAACGATGGCGGAGAACCGCTTTCTGTATCCCGTCTGTTTTTGCGCGGAACTAATGCTAATGAATTTAAGATTGATAATGATACTGCGTTCTGGTTACTTGCCGATGAAACACATGATATCCATGTGCGACATTTGCAAACTCCTGTTTCAGGACCTCGCTCGGCGGAACTTGTATTGGTAACAAATGCAAGCAACGCGGTGAACAACGAGATTTCGGCTACGCTTGCTGTACGAAAAGATTCAAGCGGACTTGCGTGGTTTATTCCGTTGCTTGATATGGGTAATGTTGATTTAGGAAAAGATGTAACCAAGACTGTAAAGATTATGAACATCGGTTCGGTACCGCAAACAATACAAACGCCAATTCGTGGTGGTTTGTTTGTGATTGACTCTGTTGTGCCAAACCCACTGCTACCCGGCGATACAGCTGTTGCCTATGCGCGCTCGTTGGTTGTTGATACAGCCGGAGCGTTGTTTGAAACACTAAAGGTATCTGATAATTGCAACAGTACGCACGATATTGTTTTGGCGTTATACGTTCGTGGGCGCGGTTTGCTTTATGCCGATACAGTTACCGCAACTATTGGCGAGATAGCACGCATTCCAATCCGTTTATCGGAGTCGCAGTATGTAATTCAAAGTGGTGTGCGCAATATTACCACAACTGTGCGGTGGAATACAACCCTTATGGCATTAAAGAGTATCCCAAAAGGAACATTGATTGAAACTCACGAAGACGGTGATTACCGTTACTGCACGTTTACGGCATCGGCAATTCCAACTGCCGATAGTGCAATTGCATTGCTGGAATGTATTGCGGCACTTGGCAATGATACGTTAACCAAAGTTGAGTTTACCGAAGTAACTACTGATTTCGGTTCATCGGATATTGGAACAAGGTCGGGCGTTGTGTACGTTACCGGACAGTGTACCGAAGGCGGTATCCGCTTATTAGACAGAAAGAAAGTAACAGCATTACGTGCTGTATACCCAAACCCAAGCAATGGATTTGTAACATTTGATATATCCACACCCGAACGTGCGCCCATCAGCATAACACTTGTTGATGCATTAGGAAAAACTGTGCGCACATTGTACAAAGGAATGCCCGCAGGTGACGAATGGAATTACTCTACGTTGGTTACGGATGTACCAAACGGAGTGTATCAGGTTGTTCTGCAAACGTATTCCGATGTACGCACCCAACGGCTGGAGATTATTCGATGAGTAAATACGTTTTGGTTGTAATGTTGTTAGCTGTTGTTTGTAGTGCGCAGGAAAAACCGCACGAACCCTATAGCTATGGCGGATACGGATTGTTTGGTTCTAACAAACACACAGCAAATTTCCAGAAGCTGCCTAATTACCCAAACTGCTGTCCGCACTTTGAAAACGGTTTAGGATATGGAATAAACATTGGCGGACATCTGCAATACAACATGAGCAATTGGCTGTGGGTTGCAGGGCGTGCAGGATATTCATCGTTAGGAGGAACTCTTACCGCATTAGAGCAAAGCTCTTTAACAACCGTAACAACATCAACCGGTGTAGAGCAAGCGCGCATTAATCACACCATTACTGCACACATTGGTTCGTTAACAGCCGAGCCAATGGTTGGAGTGGAACCAATCAGTAATATTCACTTTTACGTATCGGCACCAATCTACATTGGCATACAACGAACATTCGACCAAGTAGAAAAACTCGACGATAACCAGGAAGGTATCTTTACTAACGGGCTCCGCACTCGGAACGAATTTACAAACCAACCATTACCGCAAGCTAACTCGTTATTGTTATCGGCCGCAGTGGGTGTACGCTTTGAAGTACCGTTAACAAAACACAACACTATTTTGCTTTCCCCCGAAGCCAAGTATGTGTATGTATTTGGTAATATCAGCAGTGCTGTAGAATGGAAAGTATCTTCTGTACAGGCTGGGTTATCATTCAGATATTCGCCCTTGATTCCTCCGGTTATGAAATACGATACTATCATTTATCGTGATACAATACTCGATAAATCCTACGACATCACTGCCATACAATATGATATAGTACGAGACTCCACCAATGTTATCGAAGAAGAAGTTGGCTATAATACCGTATTGCGGACAACCGAGCGTTGGTTTACAACCAAGAAAACCCTACCCGAAAAACGTCCGCACTATTTACAGCCATCAATAACCGTAAAAGGGTTGGAGGCAGATGGCTTTGAAAAAAATGTAGCTACTGTAAACATAGAAGAAGTGGTTGGTTACTCAATACAACCATTACTACCGTACATCTTCTTTGCCGAAAATTCCGATACAGTGCCAACACGGTATGTGCAACTATTACCGGAACAATGCCAAAAGTTTGAAGTAAACAACTTACGCCGAAGTGAAGCATTGGATATCTATCACCACGTGTTGAATATTATTGGTAGACGTATGCTGGAAAACCCAACAGCAGTATTAACCTTAACCGGATGTAACCAAAACACCGGAACCGAAATGGGTTCAACAGATCTCTCTAAACGCCGCGCCGAAGCAGTGCGAGATTACTTTGTAAAAAACTGGAATCTCGATTCTAAACGCATCAAAATCAAATCGCAGAATCTTCCGGCAGTTCCATCCAATAAAACAAGTCCCGATGGCATGGAAGAAAACCGCCGTGTAGAAATTACTTGCACGCACCCCGATGTAATGCGTAACGTAATCTTACTCGATACTATACTCCGCACCGAGTCTATTTCATCACTACGGTTTTATCCCAAAGTAAAAACATCGTCAGGTATAAAAGACTGGAGCATCCATAGTGTTATGAGTGATTCTATAACCAAGGTACTGCAAGGCAACGGTACACCATCGGAACAAATGGATTGGAACATCAACAACGAGCTTAAACACGCGCCACACGATATGAAAGAAATTGCCGTGCGTCTAACTATGCGCGATAAACTCGATAGCTCCGCGCAAGTGCAAGTAGCATTGCCCGTACAAATGATAACCAAACAAGACCGCGAAAAAGTTAACAACAAGTATGTAGATAAATACTCACTTATACTCTACGAGTTTGGGCAATACGTGCATACGCCTGCACACCTTGCCATGATTAAATACATACGCGAACACTCCAAACCAACATCAACGTTTTATATCACAGGCCACACCGACCGCTCAGGCAGTGCCGAGTACAACATGCAGTTAAGCACCAAGCGCGCCGAGTACACAGCCAAAGCGTTAGAGTTACCCGTAACCGTTTCCAAAGGATATGGCAAAGAACAAGAACTCTACGACAACAACCTGCCCGAAGGGCGCATGTACAACCGCACAGTAAACATTGTGGTAGAAACACCCGTAGAATAATTTTTTTGCTATCGCCCGATTTCTCTGGTTAAAACAAGAGATATTTTTAGAAAGCGACAGGAACTATTCTGTCGCTTTCTTTATCATAAACACCGTTTATGTGCATAGCCACACAAATCCTGTGAATAATTT
>JAIBAE010000154.1 GCA_019695345.1 Bacteroidota bacterium
GGAAATTTCCCTACGTAAAATGCCTTCTACTATAATAATCACTAAGTGTCCGCCATCTAATACCGGAATGGGTAAAATATTTAACACGGCAAGGTTTAACGATAATAAAGCCATTAAACTAAAGAAAGAATATGCACCTGCCATTAATCCGGATTTTGCTGTTTGTGCTATGGTAATTACTCCGCCAGTTGATTCTTTTACAGATACACCGCCACTGAATAACTGTTGGAACCAATGAATGAATCCGTTCCCCATAACACGTATTTTGGTGAACCCCATGGATATACCATCCATCAATCCATATTGAATCGTTGTTTTCTCTCCACCAAATGCTTGGTCTAAACCTACTCCAATTTTACCTGAGCTGTTTGGAACAATACTGAAGTCTTTTTCACCTGATGCTCTTCTGATTCGTATATGTAGTTCCTTTGTGCTATTCGCTTTTACATATTTCTGGAATTGTATCACAGAATACATAGGAATACTATCAATGCTTACAACTGTATCCCCAACGGCTATTCCAGCTTTACCTGCTGGTTCTAAAGTGAGCACAGAATTAAACAATACTTTTGCAATTGGATAAATCCCAAACCCATCAATATGTGATTTTGAAATTGTGTAAGAATCTAAATTAATGTTCTTAATATCACCATGTCTATCAACAGTTAGAGTTTTATCTGAAAATGAATCAATAAATTGTATTCTGTTTAAAGCATCTGCCAGATTCCTTACATCAATACCATTTACTTTGGTAATAATATCACCTTGTTTCAATCCAGCTAACTGTGCTATGCTACCATCCTCAATGTATGCAATCTCTTTTGCAGGAATTACCTCTTGTCCACTTACACCTAATCCAATGAATATTGCCAGTGCTAAAATAACATTCATAATTACCCCGGCGGAAATCATAAAAGCTTTTTGCCATGCATTTTTAGCTCTGAATTCCCAAGGTTGAGCAGGACCCGATACATGCGCTGTGTCCATACTCTCATCAATCATTCCAACAATTTTTACATAGCCCCCAACAGGGAAAGCACATAAACGGTAATCGGTATGACCGCCGCCATCCCAGGTTTCGGGTAAGTTACCAAAGGTGAACCCTGTAATTTTATTCCATCCAAATAAACGCGGACCCATACCAACAGCAAATACATCGGCTCTTGTACCGGTTAAGCGTGCTGCTAAAAAATGTCCTAACTCATGGATTACAACCAATGGAAAGATTAACAGAATAAACGAGAATACGGTAATTAAAAAATCCATAGACCTTTACGAATAAATTTCAACATGTGTAAAGTCAGATGCAAGCGCTCTAGCTTGTGAATCTGCCTGTATTATTTCATCCAACGACGGATGAGAAACTGCGTTCATTGTTTGTAAGGTCTGTTCAATACAAACCGGGATATCTAAAAACGAAATTTCTTTTTTCAAAAATCTTTGAACAGCCACCTCATTTGCGGCATTAACAATTGCGGTTGCAGTTCCACCTTGCTCTAATGCTGTGTATGCAAGTTGTAAACATGGGAACTTTTGGTAATCCGGTTTCTCAAATGTTAAGTTACTAAATGTAGTAATATCCAACCGTTCAAAATTGGTAACGGCTCTATTGGGAAACGTCAGCGCATAATGTATTGGTAACTTCATATCCGGTAATCCAAGTTGCGCTTTTACAGAACCATCGCAAAACTGTACCATCGAATGTATAATACTTTGCGGATGAACAACAACATCAATTGATTCTACTGCAATATCAAACAACCACTTTGCTTCTATAATTTCAAAACCTTTATTCATTAAGGTTGCAGAATCAATCGTGATTTTTGCACCCATGTCCCAGTTCGGATGTTTCAAAGCTTGTTCCGGAGTGATGGATTTCATATCCTCCAGCAACCATGTTCTGAACGGTCCACCCGATGCCGTTAATATAAGTTTTTCAATTGAGTTGTGATGCTCTCCAACAATACATTGTAATATAGCACTGTGTTCGCTGTCAACTGCTATAATTTGTACGCCTTTTTCATTGGCTCGCTTACAGATTACACTTCCGGCACTAACCAATGTTTCCTTGTTAGCCAGAGCAATGGTTGTACCTTGCTCAATAGCCGATAATGTTGGTAATACGCCACTGAACCCAACCAAAGCCGATAAAACTATTGTATTTTCACTCCATGCAGCTGCTTCGCAAACACCTTCGGTACCACACAGTATCTTTCCGGAAAAGTCACTTATTTCTTTAAACCGTTTATAAGCCTGTTCATCTGCTATAGCCACTCCGTAAGGGTTAACAATCTTTACTTGCTCAGCTAATAACTCTACACGTTTGTTTGTAGTTAAAAAACCAACTCTTACATCTTCATGGTAATCACGCAAAACATCTATGGACTGTGTGCCTATAGAACCGGTAGAACCTAATATCGTGATTGTTTTCTGCATAGAAGAAAGTATGTTGCTCTCACTGTATTACACAACGTTCAGCGCGCCAACCCGGTGCGAACCGATCCGTACTTATTTGTATTCTTTTGTAATATCTTTTTGCATTCTAATTGAATAGAACCTGAATTCATTTACTGGTATCGTTTCATTTGGTTGCAAAGAAATCTTTACAAAATATCTCAGCATTAACTTGGTTAGTTTGCTAAACGTACCTTCGCTTAAATACGATGCAACTGTAGGATGTACCATTAACAGCAATCTGAATTCTCTTGATTTGCTTCTAAAATTCAACAGCCAGCGGTCAATAGCATTCATTAATAAAGCCTTCGATAAAACTCTTCCTGTGCCTTTGCACGTTGGGCAGTCATCACTAACCCATTCAGAGATGTTTTGGCGGATACGCTGTCTGGTTATTTGCATTAAGCCAAGTTGTGTTAAAGGATATACAACTGTTTTTGCTCTGTCATTTCCCAAGTCATATTTCATATCCTGCACCAACTTATACCTGTTACGGTCATCCATCATATCAATAAAATCTACAACTATCATTCCACCAACATCACGTAACCGTAACTGACGGGCTATTTCATATGCGGCTTCGCTATTTGTTTTTAGTGCATTGGTTTCTTGGTCAGCATCAAATGTCGCTCTTCCGGTGTTTACATCAATAACTAACATTGCCTCAGTGTGGTCAAAAATGATATAACCGCCACTTGGTAATGCTACCCGTTTCGAAAAAATATTATCAATTTCTCGTTGTAAATCAAAGCACTCATAAATTGGTTCTTGCGAAGTATAAAGTTGAAGTTTGTTACGTAAAGGCGGAGCGTTTTCAATAAGATATTGAGCTATCTCATTATGCATGCGCTTATTATCAAAAACTACTCTATTTACATCTCTAGTGAACAGGTCTCGAATAACACTATTTGCAATTGATACATCTTTGTATAATAATCCCGGGCGGCTCATGGTTTTAACTTTACGCTCAATATCATTCCAGATATCCAGAAGATTATTCCAATCGTTGTTTAATTCAAATTCGGTTTGATGTTGTGCTGCAGTTCTAAT
>JAIBAE010000012.1 GCA_019695345.1 Bacteroidota bacterium
TTACGGATATGATGTGAGAATGTAGAACATAACCCCATGCTTTAGCGTGGGGAAATCAAACATAACAACATGCTCTCGGACTTTAGTTGTGAGTGGTTGCAGGGCTAAAGCCCATGCCTGCGTTAGAGGTTTCTACTCCGCGCTAAAGCGGCGGAGTTATTGAAATACTGTGTGTTCTTCTCATGGGAAAGTTACTGCACAATAACACCACACACATTAAACTGTGTGCCGTTATCAATCATAAGGTTGTAACGCCCTGCGGCAAGTGTTGGTGGGAATGGTGGTAATGGTATATCTGTTTCTCCTTGGTGTAAGGCACCACTCCAAAGTGATGTTATCTTTTTACCATCCATTGCATAGAGATCAATGGTGTAGGTGCCACTATGCTCTGCCGTTGCATGAACATCTAAAGAACTGCCTTTGGTAACCACTGCATTACCTACAGAAATTGCTATGTGCTTTGTAGTTATGTTTTGAGGTTCTTCGTTAACACTTACGTTGTTATCTATACCAAGATATATAGCAAATTTATTAAACTCATAATTCACCTTGAAACCCTCATAAAAAACAGCCACATCATTGAAACCATCATTATTTATATCACCAATGGAAATTGCATCTCTTAAAATTAAATAATCATCTATACTATTGTAATAACCTTTGTTTATTCGGGCATAGGGTATAGAATCTGTAAATGGATTGCCATTAATAATTAGTCCAAGTCGATCATTAACAACAGGATTATTAATATCGGATATTGCCATATACTCATAATGTTCCTCATTATTGATATAGTGATGCAATATTCTATAAGGTCTATTTGATAAGGCTCTTTTATGCTCAATTAAATTATCTTCAAATTGGTACACGTCATCTAATAAGACTATAACTCTTTTACCATTATTTATTCCCAATAGTCTTAATGGTGCATTCACTCCAACCGTGTAAGGAATATATTGTGTCGATATACTGTTATATTTTGCACTGATATTAGTGCCCGCGGTAATGAATACTATTTCCCATAATACAAGCTTTGATGTTTTAGTGGTTTCGTTCACAGCAAGAGTTATCATACGTGCTTTGCCGTTGTTGGTGTAGGCATCGAGAATACACTCCTGATAAAATCCTGCGTCGTTGGTGTGGGGTAAGGCAACTACTTGCATTTTACTTAAATCTGTATTACCGAAAATGATACTGCCTAGTTGTTTTTCTTTCGAAGGTGTCCCATAAGAAATAATAACATCTTGCTTACCATCATTGTCATAATCAGAAACATAATATTGAGTTCCATAATTGTTTTTAGATACCTCTGTAAAGTATGATTTTACGCCATTTGTGTCAGGTGGTATGCCATTGCCTTTTCCTTTATAAAAACCTATTACACCTATTTCAAAAAAATCTAAAATTCCATCGCCATCAAAATCAGCCATTGTACTTGCACCTCCTCCTGTTCCTAACAAACCACTTCCCCAGTTAAACATACTTTCGGTGTCGCCTTTATATCTGTTATAGATTGTTGGAGTATTAGAACTAGTGTAAGGTATAAAAGCATTAATCCCACCACGTGCAGTATCAAAGTTTGGAAGGTATGTCATGTTCTTACCAAAGCTGGTATTCTCCAATTCATACCACACAGGTAGTTCGGGAAGTTTGGAGTAGTCTTGTGCGTGGGTTGTGTGTGGCAAACACAGTAGCGCAAGTACAACTATTGTAGCTTTTATAACAAGCATTGCAGGGTAATTTCTTTTGTTAGGAATTTCTGTTGCGCCAAACATAGCGTAGTTGATTTCAACCTGCAAACTTGTTTTTTTTGGTGGTGATTGAAAAAGGAGTTTTTACAGAGTACACAATGCCTGTTTTTTTTCCGACGCGAGGCATCGCGTCGCTACGAAATACTACGATAATACAACAAGGAGATAGATTCTTCGCTTTGCTCAGAATGACAAAGCAGTGGAGACAGATTCTTCGCGTTGCTCAGAATGACAAACCGAAGCCTATTCTTTGTCATGCTGAACAGAGTGAAGCATCTATGGAAGTAAAGATTCTTCGCGTTGCTCAGAATGACAAATGTAAGAATGCAGAACATAACCCCATGCTTTAGCGTGGGGAAATCAAACATAACAACATGCTCTCGGACTTTAGTTGTGAGTGGTTGCAGGGCTAAAGCCCATGCCTACGTTAGAGGTTTCTTCTCCGCGCTAAAGCAACGGAGTTATTGAAATACTGAGGATTCGTCATTCGTAATTAAATGCGAAGCAGGTGGTGCGGTTCGCACCGGGTTGGCGCGCTGGCGGCTTGCTTCGGCTGAGGTGGGGAACAAAACTACTCTTCGTTATCCGGAGTCTCGGTAATACCGTTTATTGTGCGAGTTATTTTTTGTGATGTGTGTTGTGTACGTAACTGATGATTATACTCAACGGAACTTCTATCGGCGTTTGGGTGATGCAAATGATACGCTATTGCACCAAACTTGATACTCTTGCTTTTAACTCCAAGCATACGCAAGCGGTCGGCAAAGTCATCGTCTTCGCTGCCCCATCCGCTAAAAGAATTATCGTAACCGTTAATTGCCTCGGCATCGTGTAACCAGTAGCCCATGTTACTGCCAAACACGCCTTTTATATCAATGTTCAGCGCATTGTAGATATTACGTAACTGCGGAATTCGTTTTGCCTTTTGTGCTTTGCCCAAAGGAATACTAAACGTATGTATACTATCGTTACCGTGAGTAAGAACCTGCTGTGTTTCCTGGGCAGAAAGCATATACTTGTTACCCCGAATAAAGTATCCTTGTTGTGCAACAGCAAGATGGTCGGCAATAAATAGTGGGTGTAATACCATATCGCCGTCTATCTGAATAATATATTCTACGCCGCGCACAGCCCGCAATGCCTTGTTGCGAATTCGCGCTACGCGGAAACCTTCATCGGGCTGCCAGACATGAATCAACTGCTGTGGCTTGCAACCATTTTTAAAACTATCAATAAGGTTGCGTGTATTGTTATCGGAGCCGTCGTCGGCAATGATGATGTTGGTAGGTTGTACGCTTTGTTGCAAAACACTTTCCAACACTCGTTGCAAAGCATTGCTACGGTTATAAGTGGAGATAATTAATGCGCACGATTTTATGGACATAAGGATATATTCTCTACAACAATGCTGTAATATACAGCCTAAAATCAGATTGTACTGTAGTGATGAATGTCGGGAATACTATTATACAACACAGAAGTACAATGGTTTAAACTTTGTACTTGTTCCGACGCGAAGCATCGCGCCGCTACGATTTTGTACTACAACCCAACTCTGTTTTTATGTTAGGGTAACTTTACAACGTTTTACTTAATACAACACTTCGGTAATTAGTTACTCCCCATTGCACATGTTGTATAAACCGGTATCCGCGTTTGTTGTACCAGTTAACTAAGTGTGTTGCGCCTTCGGCGGTATCGCAGGCAAGTTCTGTTGCACCAAGTTGCTTTGCGTGTAGTTCGATGATATCCATCATTGCATTGCCCAGACCGCTACGTTGTAATTCCGGTTCTATTCCAAACTGACCGAAGTGCCAAACGCCATTGCTTGCGTACCACTCGCATGAATCCTCGGGCAAGGTTTTGTATAACGTAACAGTTCCAACAATGATGCCGTTACGTTCGGCAATAAAGCTAAGGTCGCCATTTAGGCGTTCGGCTGTAACAGTGGAATCCTGATGTGTTGCGTGATAGCGAAATCCCATTGCCGCCAGCCCTGCATACGCCCTGTGCAGAAGTTCTGTTAGGTATTCGATATCATCGGTTGGTTGATAGGTGCGGATGGTTATATCCGCACCATGTATTTGTACTGTTGTAGATGCCATGATGGTTGTGTTTTATACAGTGGTGTACACAATATAACACACTATTTATTTACCTTGGCAAGCAGAGAAATAAAATCACTGCGATAATTATTGGGGTCGAATGTTCTGGCGGCAGTTGCCCATTTTTGTACATCGGCTTTTGTTGCAGTGCCTTTGTATTTAGAGTCGCGGAGTATTAACCCAAGTGCCGCAACACTTGATGCAAAACGTGTATCCTCGCTTGCTGAAGCAAACGGAACGTTGTAATCGTGAATATCCAACGATAATGGAACGCTTGTAGTAGAGTTTGGTTCTTTATAGCGGAAATCGATGGTAAATGTTGTTTCCACACTAAGATCGGTACGGTATGGAACTGTTTCAATTTCGTACAATGCTGTTACCGTTTGCCCTGCACTTATATCACCGGCATCGGTACTATCGTCGGTAAATTGTTCTTTGCTTAGTATTCTGTTCTCATACCCAATTAAGCGGTATTGTTTAACAATCTGTGGATTAAACACCACCTGTACTTTTACATCTTTGGCTACGGTGTAGTATTTACTGTATTCATCTGCAAACATTTTCTTTGCCTGATACATGTCATCCATGTATTCGTAGATGCCATTGCCGTGGTCGGCTATTTGTTCCATCATAGCATCGTTGTAATTCCCCGTTCCAACGCCAATGGTAGAAAGGAAGATTCCTGTTTTACGTTTCTCTTCAATCAACTTTACAAGGTCATCGGTTGAGTTGATGCCGATATTGAAGTCACCATCGGTTAACAGGATAACACGGTTATTACCGCCTTCAATAAAATTCTGGCGGGCAATATCATATGCCGATGTAATTCCCTTAGCACCTGCTGTACCGCCGCCCGCGCCTAAACCATTAATCGCATTAATAATTGCTTGTTTGTTGCTTCCACTTGTAGAGCCAAGTGCAAGTTTATCGGCACCTGCGTAAGTAACAATGGCAAGTTTATCACGCTCACGCATTTGTGGTACAAAGTACGTGGTAAGTGCTTTTTTGATAAGCGGTAGTTTGTCGTCATCACTCATCGAGCCCGAAACATCAATCAACAATACAATGTTAGAATTTGGCATTTGTTCACGCGCAATGCTCCGACCTTTTATTCCAATACGAATCAGTTTGTGTTCTGTATTCCACGGGCAAATACAAAGCTCGCCACTAACACCAACGGGCGCGCCAACTGGTTCCGGGTAATTGTATTGGAAGTAGTTTACAAGTTCTTCGGTACGGATAGCATTAGCAGGAACAGCCGAGCCACTATTTAAAAAGCGACGCATGTTACTGTACGAGCCACCATCGCAATCAATAGAAAACGTAGAGACTGGCTGCTCTCGCACATCAACAAAAGGATTCTCTACAATGGTATCATATTTCTCGCCCGTAATGTTATCAGAGTATTCCGGGTTAACAGAGGTGCTATACATACTGCCATAATTATCGCACGATTGCAATATTAAAAGCATGCAACAACAAACAACAACAGAAGCAAGGACTTTATTCATGGTATTCCCCAAATAATAATATAGAATCAGTTGAACTACCGCTACTGACAATCATTTAATACTCTTGTTTCAGTTAGTCTGTTTTTTGTTTTTCTGCTCCGAACAACACACACCAACAAAACAATGCGTTGCATAGAAAGAACCGCATCTGTAGTACTCACGGTTACCGTGGATTTGAGTAATAATCAACCGAAGATGTTGTGAAAACGCTGGAGGTTCTCTTCGGCAATGCAAGGTTCTATGCGGCGCGCAGGTACGGTGCCGTCCGGCGATAGCAAATAACAGAGTGCAAACCATTAACTCAACTAAAAACAGTTGTACCGTTAGTGTACCGTTTTTGTAGTGGTACAGAGTGTTTTAAATACAGCAACTTCGTAGCGGTAATAAAAAACAAAATTATTCTACTTGGAGCTTACCATGCAGCGTCTGTTTACATATACTGTTGTATTAATTTTTTGCTTACTATGCACTACACAGGTAGTAGTATCGGGGATACCTAACACCCTTTCTTATCAGGGTGTGCTTACAAACAATCTCGATGAACCATACCCCGATGGCTCTTATACTATTACATTCTCGGTATATGATGCAAACACCGGTGGAACAGTGTTGTGGAGCGAAACGCAGTCTGTTCAGACCAAACTTGGTGTGTTTGATGCTATGCTTGGTGTTAAAACTCCAATAGATTTATTGTTTGATAAACCATACTGGCTTGGTATAACAGTTCAGGGACAACAAGAATTGAGTCCGCGACTTGCGTTGGTGTCATCGCCATATTCTTTTAACTCCGTTCGTGCTACTGTAGCTGATTCAGTATCGCCTACTGCCGGTGGAGTGGTGCGTCAGTTAAATGGTATGAGCGGTAACCTGACAATAGTTGGCGATGGAACTACTACCGTTACTCAAAGTGGCAATACCATTACTATAAAAACACTTCAGCTTGGCGTACAACGTATCGAGAGCGTAGACAACGCACTTGTTGTTACAAATCCCGATGGTCCAACCACAACACTCTCATTAAAAGACAGCGCAATAACAAGTAATAAAATAGCAGCTGGCGTTATCCCAACAACACTTCCACCAAGTGGCACAGCAGGTGGCGATTTAACAGGAACCTATCCAAACCCAACTGTTGGTAATGGTGCAATAACCAATACCAAGCTTGCAACAAACGCCGTTGGCACAACGAACATTCAAGATGCATCGGTAACAACCCCAAAGCTTGCAGATGCATCGGTAACAAGCACAAAGTTAGCAGCAGGTGTTATTCCAATATCATTACCACCAAGCGGCGCGGCAGGCGGTGATTTAACCGGAACGTACCCAAACCCAACAGTTGCAGCGGGCGCAATTACAAACACAAAGCTTGCAAATGGTGCTGTTGATAATAGCAAACTTGCAGTTAATGCAGTTGGTACTACTAATATTCAAGATGCAAGTGTAACAGGAACAAAGATTGCGCAGGGTGGTGCAACAACAGGTCAAACGTTAGTATGGAACGGGACGGCGTGGGTTCCACAAACACCATCAATATCTGGCACAGCAGGCGGAGATTTAACAGGAAGTTATCCAAATCCAACAGTAGGAAACGGAGCAATAACAAATAGTAAACTGGGAACAAACGCCGTTGGTACAACGAACATTCAAGATGCAAGTGTAACAAATGCAAAGTTAGCGGCAGGTGTTATTCCAACTTCACTTCCGCCCAGCGGCGCGGCAGGTGGTGATTTAACCGGAACGTACCCAAACCCAACAGTAGGAAACGGAGCAATAACTAATACCAAACTTGCAGCAAATGCAGTTGGCACAACGAACATTCAGGATGCAAGTGTAACAAGTGCAAAGTTAGCGGCAGGTGTTATTCCAACTTCACTTCCACCAAGTGGCGCGGCAGGCGGTGACTTAACAGGAAGTTATCCAAATCCAACAGTAGGAAACGGAGCAATAACCAATAGCAAGCTTGCAACAAACGCCGTTGGCACAACAAACATTCAAGATGCAAGTGTAACAAGTACGAAGTTAGCAGCGGGTGTAATCCCAACTTCACTTCCACCAAGTGGTACAGCAGGAGGTGATTTAAGTGGTACATATCCTAATCCTACTGTTGCTAATGGTGCTATTACAAATGGAAAGATTGCTAGTAATGCAATAGGAACATCGAACATTCAAGATGCAAGTGTAACAACTCCAAAGCTCGCAGATGCATCGGTAACAAGTACAAAGTTAGCGGCAGGTGTAATTCCTACAACACTTCCACCAAGTGGTACAGCAGGTGGTGATTTAACTGGTACATATCCAAACCCAACAGTTGGTAATGGTGCAATTACCAATACCAAGCTTGCAACAAACGCAGTTGGCACAACGAACATTCAGGATGCAAGTGTAACAAGTGCAAAGTTAGCGGCAGGTGTAATTCCAACTACACTTCCACCAAGTGGCACAGCAGGTGGAGATTTAACTGGTACATATCCTGCGCCAACAGTTGCGGCAGGCGCAATAACCAATGCAAAGCTTGCAACAAACGCAGTTGGTACAACGAACATTCAAGATGCAAGTGTAACAACTCCAAAGCTTGCAGATGCTAGTGTAACGAGTGCGAAGTTAGCGACTGGTGTTATTCCAACTACACTTCCACCAAGTGGTACAGCAGGCGGTGATTTAACAGGAACCTATCCAAACCCAACAGTTGGTAATGGTGCAATTACCAATACCAAGCTTGCAACAAACGCAGTTGGCACAACGAACATTCAAGATGCAAGTGTAACAACTCCAAAGCTTGCGGATGCGAGTGTAACGAGTGCGAAGTTAGCGACTGGTGTTATTCCAACAACACTTCCACCAAGTGGCACGGCAGGTGGTGACTTAACAGGGACCTATCCAAATCCAACAGTAGGAAACGGAGCAATAACCAATAGCAAGCTTGCAACAAACGCCGTTGGCACAACAAACATTCAAGATGCAAGTGTAACAAGTACGAAGTTAGCAGCGGGTGTAATCCCAACTTCACTTCCACCAAGTGGTACAGCAGGAGGTGATTTAAGTGGTACATATCCTAATCCTACTGTTGCTAATGGTGCTATTACAAATGG
Organism: Bacteroidota bacterium; assembly: GCA_019695345.1. Lineage (GTDB taxonomy): Bacteria > Bacteroidota > Ignavibacteria > Kapaibacteriales > NICIL-2 > JAIBAE01. The sequence continues at coordinate 8,457 of JAIBAE010000012.1, forward strand.
AAAGATTGCTAGTAATGCAATAGGAACATCGAACATTCAAGATGCAAGTGTAACAACTCCAAAGCTCGCAGATGCATCGGTAACAAGTACAAAGTTAGCGGCAGGTGTAATTCCTACAACACTTCCACCAAGTGGTACAGCAGGTGGTGATTTAACTGGTACATATCCAAACCCAACAGTTGGTAATGGTGCAATTACCAATACCAAGCTTGCAACAAACGCAGTTGGCACAACGAACATTCAGGATGCAAGTGTAACAAGCACAAAGTTAGCAGCTGGTGTAATTCCAACTACACTTCCACCAAGCGGTGCAGCAGGAGGTGATTTAACAGGTACATATCCTAATCCTACTGTTGCAAATGGTGCTATTACAAATGGGAAGATTGCTAGTAACGCAGTTGGTACAACGAACATTCAAGATGCTAGTGTAACAAGCACAAAGTTAGCGGCAGGTATAATTCCAACATCATTACCACCAAGCGGCACAGCAGGTGGCGATTTAACAGGAACCTATCCAAACCCAACTGTTGGTAATGGTGCAATAACAAATACCAAGCTTGCTACAAACGCAGTAGGTACAACGAACATTCAGGATGCATCGGTAACAAGTACAAAGTTAGCGGCAGGTATAATTCCAACATCATTACCACCAAGCGGCACAGCAGGTGGCGATTTAACAGGAATATATCCTAATCCTAATGTTGCTAATGGTGCTATTACAAATACAAAGATTGCTAGTAACGCCGTTGGTACAACGAACATTCAAGATGCAAGTGTAACAAGCACAAAGTTAGCAGCGGGTGTAATTCCAACATCATTACCACCAAGTGGCGCGGCAGGCGGTGACTTAACAGGAAGTTATCCAAACCCAACTGTTGTTAATGGTGCAATAACCAATACCAAGCTTGCGACAAACGCAGTAGGTACAACCAACATTCAAGATGCAAGTGTAACAAGTGCAAAGTTAGCTGCGGGTGTAATCCCAACGACACTTCCCCCAAGTGGCATAGCAGGTGGTGACTTAACAGGAAGTTATCCAAATCCAACAGTAGGAAACGGAGCAATAACCAATAGCAAGCTTGCAACGAACGCAGTTGGTACAACAAACATTCAAGATGCAAGTGTAACAACTCCAAAGCTTGCAGATGCTAGTGTAACGAGTGCGAAGTTAGCGACTGGTGTTATTCCAACTACACTTCCACCAAGTGGTACAGCAGGCGGTGATTTAACTGGTACATATCCTAATCCTACTGTTGCTAATGGTGCTATTACAAATGGAAAGATTGCTAGTAATGCAATAGGAACATCGAACATTCAGGATGCAAGTGTAACAACTCCAAAGCTCGCAGATGCATCGGTAACGAGTGCGAAGTTAGCGACTGGTGTAATTCCAACTTCACTTCCACCAAGCGGTACAGCAGGAGGCGACTTAACTGGTACATATCCTAATCCTACTGTTGCTAATGGTGCTATTACAAATACAAAGATTGCTAGTAATGCAATAGGAACATCGAACATTCAGGATGCAAGTGTAACCGCCTCTAAAATCGCACAAAACGGTGCTACAACCGGACAGGTTCTTAAATGGAATGGAACTGCATGGGTTGCAAGTAACGACAACGGCGATACCTACACCGCCGGAACTGGTATCAGTATTGTTGGCAACACTGTTTCTAACACGGGTGATACCGATGCCTCAAACGACATTACAAACACTACATCAGCAGGCGGTGATTTAACTGGTACATATCCAAATCCAACTGTTGCTACTGGGGCGATTACAAACACCAAGCTTTCAACAAACGCCGTTGGTACAACCAATATTCAAGATGCAAGTGTTACCGCTTCTAAAATCGCGCAAAACGGTGCTGCAACTGGACAAGTGCTAAAGTGGAACGGAACTGTATGGGTTGCAAGCAATGATAATGGCGATACCTACACTGCCGGAGCTGGTATCAGCATTGTTGGAAACACTGTATCTAACACGGGTGATACCGATGCCTCAAACGACATCACAAACACTACATCAGCAGGTGGTGATTTAACAGGAACATATCCTAATCCAACGGTAGCAAGTGGAGCAATCACGAATGCAAAACTTGCAACTAACGCCGTTGGCACAACGAATATCCAAGATGCATCAGTAACTGCATCCAAACTCAATCAAATGGGCGCCACGAGTGGACAGGTGTTAGCATGGAATGGTACATCATGGGTACCAGCGGCAGCAGGCGGCACAGGAACGGTAACCTCGGTGAATGTTTCCGGGGGAACGACGGGCTTAACAGCAAGCGGTGGACCGGTAACAGGTAGTGGTACGATAACTCTTGCAGGAACACTGGCTCTTGCCAATGGTGGAACAGGTTCGACCACGGCAGCAGGTGCACGCACTAATCTTGGGCTGGGTACGCTTGCTACGCTCAATACTGTTGGCTCTACAGAAATCACCGATGGCTCTATCACCGCCGCTGACCTCAATCAAATGTCTGCTACAACTGGACAAGTAATAAAATGGAATGGTTCGGCATGGGCACCAGCGGCTGACAATGGGCAAACCTACACTGCAGGCACGGGCATTAGCATTGTCGCAGGCGTAGTAACAAACACAGGCGATACCGATGCCAGCAACGACATCACTAATACTACTAGCGCAGGCGGTGACTTATCTGGAACCTATCCTAATCCTACCATTGCAGCAAATGCCGTAACAACAACCAAGATAGCTGATGGCTCAGTGACAGCAGCCAAACTCAATCAAATGTCTGCCACCTCAGGTCAGGTTCTTGCATGGAATGGCACAACATGGGCACCGGCAGCAGCAGGTGGTACAGGAACAGTAACAAGTGTAGATGTATCTGGCGGTACAACAGGACTCACAACGAGCGGAGGTCCCGTCACGGGAAGCGGTAGTATAACCCTTGGCGGAACTCTCGCCGTAGCAAACGGTGGGACAGGTGCAACCACAGCATCGGCTGCGCGAAGCAACTTAGGGCTTGGTACATTATCAACTTTGAATACTGTAACATCGAGCGAGATAACAGATGGAACTATTGCGGCGGCTGACCTCAATCAAATGTCAGCCACATCTGGACAAGTATTAAAATGGAATGGAACTGCGTGGGCACCAGCGGCGGATAATAGTGGTGGTTTAACCAACTTCACCGAAAACCGTAACACCACAGCACCCAATGCAACTGTTCCGGTTCATCAATTCATTGCAACGGGAACTGAAACCAATATAGATATCGCTCTCTCGCCCAAAGGTACAGGTGCGCTCACAGCTCACGTGGCAGATAACGCAATTACAGGTGGTAACAAACGTGGACAGTATGCAACGGATTTACAAAGAGATCGTTGGGCAAATACACAAGTGGCAAGTGGAGATAATTCAATAGTATCTGGCGGATATGCTAATACAGCGAGTGGTCTATACTCAACGGTATCAGGTGGAGCAAATAATACAGCTTCTAATGGCTACTCAACAGTTTGTAGTGGTTATTTAAATGTTACAAGCGGACAATACGGTGTAATTAGCGGTGGCGCGAAAAATAACATAAGTAATGTTTATTCAGCTATAAGCGGCGGATATGGTTTGCGTTTATCAGGTTTAGGATCGTGGGGGTTCAATGGAGTGAATGGTTTTGCCGACTCAGCATTTATCAGCGCAGATAGAACTGCATACTTTGGTAATGTGGATATGTGGCTTGGAAATACAGATGGCACCGCAAGGCAATTGCGTTTCTACGAGGCACAAACAGCAGATGGGGCTTTCCCTGCAACGGGTACAAACTTTACAGCATTTAAAGCTGCTGCGCAAACGGCAGATATAACCTACACATTACCAAGCACAGCTCCTACTGCCGGACAAATCCTCAGCTCCGACGCAAGCGGTAATATGAGCTGGACTACGGCAGGCGGTGGTCTAACCAACTTTACCGAATCAGTAAACACATCAGCACCTAATACAACAACTCCTGTTGTACGCTTGTTGGCAACCAATGCGGCTACCAATGTGGATGTTGCCCTTACGCCTAAAGGTACAGGCGCATTGACTGCACAAGTTGCTGATAACACCGCTACAGGTGGTAACAAACGCGGAACAAATGCGGTGGATTGGCAGGCTTATCGGACATCAGCAAATCAAGTGGCAAGTGGTCAGTACTCAACTATCTCCGGCGGAGGTGCTAGCCGTGCCTCTGGTGATTTTTCAACTGTATCTGGTGGATCGGGCAATATAGCAAGTGGTACTGGCTCAACAACATCCGGTGGATCTACAAATACAGCAAGTGGTTCCTTCTCAACTGTTTCCGGCGGAAACTTCAATACAGCGAGTGCTTCAAACTCAGTAGTCTCGGGTGGATACACTAACACAGCGAGTGGTACGAGTTCAACGGTATCTGGTGGCTTTGGAAATACAGCGGCTGGTGAAAACTCAGCCATTCCGGGTGGTAAGGGATTGACATTGGGCGTAAATGCAAGTAACTCCTTCGGTTTCCTTGGAAACAGTTCTGGTAGTAATAATATGACCATCAGTAGTTCGAACACTGCAACATTTGGAAATGTAGATCTTTGGTTAGCAAACAACACAAGCACGGCAAGCCAGTTGCTTTTCTTCGAGCCAAACTCAACGGATAGTGGTGCATTCCCTCCGGCAGGCATCAACTTTACAGCATTCCAAGCTGGAGCGCAAACCACTAATATCACTTATACCTTGCCAACTACCGCCCCAACGGCCGGACAAGTTCTTAGCTCCGATGCAAGTGGAAATATGAGCTGGACGACGGCAGGCGGTGGCTTAACTAACTTTACTGAATCAGTGAATACCTCAGCACCTAATACAACCGTACCAGTTGTACGCTTACTTGCAACCAATGCGGCTACCAATGTGGATGTTGCCCTTAGCCCTAAAGGTACAGGTGCACTGACCGCACATGTGGCAGATAATACCGCAACAGGTGGGAATAAACGTGGTGCAGGTGCAGTGGACTGGCAAACGGTTCGTACCGGAAATACACAAGTTGCAAGTGGAACCAACTCCGTGATTGTTGGCGGTCAAAATAACACGGCATTTGGTGAGGTATCAACTGTAGGTGGTGGCTCAGGTAACAGGGCAAACGGTAATTATGCGACTGTTACCGGAGGAAATACTAACTATGCATCTTCAAACTATTCAACCGTGGGTGGTGGTTCGCTTAACAACGTAACTGGTCAATATTCTACTATTTCTGGTGGAGTAAGCAATACAATAAGTAGCAATAATTCTGCAATTCCCGGTGGTATTGGACTGACCTTAGGTGCCAATAACTCGTTTGGCTTTCTTGCAACCGTAAGTGCTCTTGACCCTATGACCATCAACACCGCTAACACGGCAACCTTTGGCAATACCGACTTATGGTTAGCAAACAACGACAACTCAGCAAGCCAGTTACGTTTCTACGAGGCAAATACTACAACGGGTACATTCCCTCCGACTGGTATAAACTTTACGGCATTCAGAGCAGGAGTACAATCGGCGGACATCACCTACACACTTCCAACGACGGCTCCAACAGCTGGACAGGTTCTAAGCTCGGATGCAAGTGGTAATATGAGCTGGACTACGGCAGGCGGTGGCTTAACCAATTTTACCGAATCAGTGAATACCTCGGCACCTAATACAACCGTACCTGTTGTACGCTTACTTGCTACTAATGCAGCAACGAATGTGGATGTTGCCCTTAGCCCTAAAGGTACAGGTGCACTGACCGCACATGTGGCAGACAACACCGCTACAGGTGGTAATAAACGCGGAACAAATGCAGTGGACTGGCAGACAAATCGTGCGGCAAATACACATGTAGCAAGTGGGACGCATTCAGTGATATCCGGTGGAGAATACAACGTAGCAAGTAACAGTGGAACTACCGTAGCTGGTGGACATCTAAACACTTCAAGTGGAATGTATTCAAATGTCTCAGGTGGTAACGGTAATACGGCAAGTGGTAGCTTTTCGGTTGTTTCGGGAGGAGCAGGTAATATTGCAAGTGGCAATTGGTCTGCCGTTCTTGGCGGGAATAGTAATACGGCAAATGGTACTTACGCAACCGTATCTGGTGGGTATCAAAATACAGTAAGTGGTGATCATGCCACCGTGGCTGGCGGACGCGGGCTTTTTTTGGATGTAAGTGCAACTGGCTCCTTCGGTTTCCTTGGTGGCAATGCTGGCTCAAACAACATGACCATCAACACCGCTAACACGGCAACTTTTGGCAATACCGACTTATGGCTTGCAAACAACGATAACTCAGCAAGTCAACTACGCTTTTACGAAGCAAACTCAACGGCAAGCGGTGTATTCCCTCCAAGTGCTATAAACTTCACTGCCTTCAGAGCAGGGGTGCAATCTGCAGATATCACCTACACATTGCCAACCACAGCACCAACAGCAGGACAGGTTCTAAGCTCCGATGCAAGTGGTAATATGAGCTGGACTACGGCAGGCGGTCTAACCAACTTCACCGAGTCTGTCAATACCTCTGCACCAAATACAACTGTTCCAGTTGTTCGATTGATAGCAACGAATGCGGCGACAGACGTTGACATAGCGCTTACGCCTAAAGGAGCAGGTGCGCTAACAGCACATGTGGCAGACACTACATCAACAGGTGGTAATAAACGTGGGCAATATGCAGTAGATTGGCAATTGGGTCGGACTTCAGCAAGCCACGTGGCAAGCGGAATTTCCGGAACTATTTCTGGCGGTTTTGATAACACGGCTAGTGGTAATAACTCTACCGTATCTGGTGGCTATGCCAATACGGCTAGTGGTAATAACTCAACCGTATCCGGTGGCTATGCCAATACGGCTAGTGGCGTATACTCTATCGTACCTGGTGGGTATTTAAACACAGCAAGCGGTCAAAGTTCAACAGTATCTGGAGGCTTTTTTAATCTGGTAAACGGTGATAATGCTACTGTAGCTGGTGGTCGCGGGCTAACATTGGACGCAAATGCAGATGGCTCCTTCGGATTCCTCGGGAATAATTCGTTTGGTTCAAACAACATGACCATCAACACCGCTAACACGGCAACTTTTGGCAATACCGACGTATGGCTTGCAAACAACGACAACTCAGCAAGTCAACTACGTTTCTACGAGGCAAACTCAACGGCAAGCGGTGTATTCCCTCCAAGTGGTATAAACTTCACTGCCTTCAGAGCAGGAGTTCAATCTGCAGATATTACTTACACCTTGCCAACTACCGCCCCAACAGCAGGACAAGTTCTTAGCTCGGATGCAAGTGGTAATATGAGCTGGACTACGGCAGGCGGTGGTTTAACCAACTTTACCGAATCAGTGAATACCTCGGCACCTAATACAACCGTACCAGTTGTACGCTTACTTGCAACTAATTCGGCTACCAATATTGATATTGCTCTTTCACCAAAAGGTACTGGTGCATTAACAGCACAGGTTGCCGACGGCTCACATCCCGGTGGTAATAAACGCGGAGTAAATGCCGTGGATTGGCAGACAAGTCGTAATGCCCAGGTACAAGTAGCAAGTGGTGCTTACTCAACGATATCAGGAGGAAACGCTAATACAGCAAGTGGTCTTCACTCAACGGTATCAGGAGGAAACATTAATACAGCAAGTGGCAATCAATCGGCTGTTTTGGGAGGAACCATTAATGTTGCAAGTGCTACTGGCTCGGCTGTTTTAGGTGGTTCTAATAATACAGCAAGTGGTACTAACTCAACTATACTAGGGGGCGTGGATAATACCGCCAACGGTTCTCTTAACCTTGTCTTTGGTAATTCTGTAGATCCAACAGTTACCGAGGATAGACGCGTTTATTTATTTGACTCTACCTATGCAGGGAAGATGGCATTTAACCGTGAGTTTGTACCTTCAACTGATGTATGGACGGTGGGTATGGCAGGTGGAAACATGGGTAATGGTGCGCGCCTTACTACCGGTGGTACATGGACAAACTCATCCTCCCGCACCTTAAAAGACCGCTTTACAAGTTTAGATTCAGCAAGTATATTAAGCAAGATACGCGCTATGGATTTACGCGGCTGGTATTACAAAGGATTAAACGAGTATCACATTGGTCCTTTTGCTGAAGATTTCCAAACGGCATTCGGAACCGGTACTTTGGATAATCCCGAAAACAACAAAACACTTGCTTCTTTAGATGTCTCCGGTGTGGCATTATATGCTACTCAACAACTTATCAAACAAAACGAAGCACAAGCGAACGAAATCAATGAGTTGAAAGAACGTTTAGCCCGTTTGGAAAGCAAAGAAGGTGTAGCACCTACAACTCAAGCGCAAGCAACAATAGTTGGCGAACAACTTGTACGTATCACTTCAATTGTTCCAGACCCGGCATCATCAAGTATAGTTGTAAAGTTCCATACCGAATTACGTGGTAACGTAACACTTCGCATTGCAAGTTCAACAGGCGAAACACATACAGTTGTATTAGATAACGTACCAATGAACAAAGGTGATTACGAACTTGAAGTGAATGTTCAGGATTATACCAACGGATGGTACGTGGCAGATGTACGCGTTGAGAATACCTCGACTACACGGTTGTTCAGGGTTATGCACTAATATGAACAGGAACACAACCATGCAAAAGATTCCCCAATCCCCAAAACCATCATCCACTCCCCTTTTGCACCTAAAGGGGAGATGGTGGTTGGTATATACTGCAGTTATTAGTTTGATGTTGTTCTGTTCAGCAACAAGTTACTCGCAAGCGGTAATACGCAGGCAAGTAATAGCAAATGCAGGCGGTACTTCAACATCAGCGCAAACAACAATTCGTGGTACGGTAAGCCAAACTGCTATTGGCAGAATAGCACCATCAAACACACAACACAATGCCGGATTTTGGTATGGCGTGCAAAGCTGGTTTAGCAACAACAACTTTGCCGCACTAATTGTTATCCCAAAAGTAACAGGAAGTATTGGCAATACGGTTTCGGTGCCGCTTATTCTGCAACAGTCCAAAAACCTGTTGCAAACATCAGCACGGAACTTCGAGGCAGTTGTGCGGTTTAATGCCACCATGCTGGAACCCTCACAAACACAGGGTTACAAGCGTACAGGCGACATAGGCGAACTTACCGTTACCGGAGCAACCCAGGACTCTGCCGGTGTGCTTGCCACCATGAACTTTACTGCAAAGCTTGGCAATGCAGAAACAACGGCAATGGAAATAGTATCGTTCAGATGGTTGGAAACATCGCGCGTAAATATCAACACCGTTCATGGCGAGGTTGCACTGGATGGATATTGCCGCAATGGTGATACCGTGCGCCTTATTAAGCGTGGCATTACCGCAGGCATCATCAAAACATATCCCAACCCTGCACGTGAGTTCATAACGCTTTCGTGTTTGTTAAGCGAGCACGGCGAAACAGAAATCACGTTGGTTGATGTAACCGGTAAACTGCAACTACCGCTTACAACTATCAACGCAGTTACCGGCGAGTACACACTTACGTTGGAGCTTCCCGAAACACTTGCAAACGGAGCGTATTTTTTGAATGTACGAACGCCATCGGAGTTGTTTAGCACCAAGTGTGTGGTTAATCGCTAACACGCAAAGGCGCAGAGTAAGCAACGTTGCTAAGTCGTTCTGGTGTGTTAAAACGTGTTGACTGATGTGGAGTATGCAAAGGTGTAAAGTTCTTGTTAAGTACATCATTGTTGGGTAGAAGAAAGATGGTTGTGATTCGGTTGCGCGCCGAAGCAAGCCGTACAGCGCGCAAACCCGGTGCGAGCCGTGCATTTCTGCGGCGCAGGAACGGATTGTTCCCGCCCGTGTGACGGCGCAGTATGCGTTGCTGCGGCAGGTGTGGGTTCCATATATAATTTACTAATCGTACATTTACGATAGACACTCATGAAGATTCTATTATATATAAGTTGTTTTGTTACATTCTTTAATGTTCTTGTTGCGCAAAACGGTGATTCGGCTGCGTGTTACCCCGAGGTGCGTTGGAAGGCAGGCGCAGAGGCAGGATATGTACGTGCCATGCACAATGTAGCGTTTTCGGCTTTGCCCGGTATGTTTAGTTGTAACCCCGGGTTTGAGGGTGGTAATGGTTCGGGTTTGCGTGCCGGTGGTTTTTACTCGATGATATTGGATTCGTATTGCAAACACCGTTGGTTGTTTACGCTTGGTGTGGATATTCAGCGTGTAAGTTCTGCATTCACCCGCACAGAAAACATTGTGATTGACAACGATGGACTTGCCGTTGCAACCGATGAACACCGCTTGAACACTACGTTGTTGCAAGTTGGTATTACACCCTCGGTGCAATGGTACCCTATTGATAATGTGTTTGTACGTGTTGGGATGAACGTTGCGCGCACATTGCAGAGTTCGTACACAACCAGCGAGGCATTGATTACGCCAAGTAACGTATTGTTTGAGAATAACCTACGCACGCGGAATGTTTCGGAAGGAAATATAGCATCGCTCTCGGCATTGTTTGCATCGGCACAGGTTACACTTGGGTACGAGTTCCCTCTCTCGGTGGATGGTGCCTATAGTATCACACCTTTGGTGATGTATTCGTATGGCATAAATAATAACGTTGCTACTCCCGACCCATGGAAAACAAATGTTGTATCGGTTGGTTTGCAGTGGTCGTTTGCATCGTTGTATTACCCGCCACCACCTCCACCACCGCCACTACCGGAGTTGAAGAATGTTCCTGTTGCGCCGGTTGTTGTCGTTACAAAACCAATTGAATTGAAAGCACCAAAGCGTGCATTAAACGTGGGTGTTACATCGAAAACGATTGACACGAGGGGCAACGAAGTACAAGCGGATAAGTTAGAGATTTATGAGATTGTGCAGGTTACTACGCATCCGTTGTTGAACTATGTATTTTTTGATAGTACACAAAGTATGTTGCACCAACGCTATGTTGCACTGGATTCATCGCAAACACTATTGTTTGACTTTAAGCAGTTTAATAATGTTGGTACGATGGAAACATACAGCCAGATATTAAACATTATTGGTAAACGGTTGCGCGATACACCAAAAGCGAACATTACATTAACAGGATGTAATGCGGATATTTATTCGGAGTTGAATGCTATGGAGTTATCCAAAGCACGGGCACAACGTATTGCAGAGTACTTACAGAATGTGTGGGGTATTGCAAAAGAGCGAATTATAGTGCAAGCACGAGACTTGCCGGAGAAACCATCGCGTAATACCGTGCTTGATGGTGCCGATGAAGACCGACGTGTTGAGTTTAGTTCCAATATTGCGGACATAGTTAAACCAATTATTACCTACGATACAATTTATACAACAGCCAATGGTGTGCAGAGTATTGTAATACACCCCGATGTGAAATCGGAGGCGGGAGTGCTATCGTGGAGAGTGACGGTGAAACAGAAAGGCACTATAAAGAAAATCTATCAGGGCTCAGGCGAAATGCCAAGCAGCTTTGTGTATTTGTTAGACGAAGACAGTAAATTAGTGCCAAGAGTATCAGCTCCACTTGATATTGAAGTAGTGGTAACGGATAATGATGGAACTACAAGTATGGCTCGGAGTCAATCAATTCAGGTACAGATAACGAAAAGAACCGATCTTCAGCGCGAATTGTATAACTTAATATTGTTTGACTTTGGTCAGTCGAGTATTACCGGTATAAACCGCGCGACCGTTGATTTTATCAAGACACGTATTCAAGATAAGAACTCCGTAATGATAGAAGGATTAACCGACCGGGTAGGAGAAACCGACATTAATAAACAGCTTGCGTTACGAAGAGCACAGTCTGTAGCAACGATATTAGGAATACCCGACCAAAACATAAAGGGAACAGGTGCGAGTGAGTTGTATAGCAATGATTTGCCTGAAGGCAGATTTTACTGCCGTACGGTAAAGATATTAATTGAACAAAAAGTAAAATAAGCAAACAAAAAACCACGTAGTAATAAACTGATACTGAATACCGGAGAGTACAATGAAGAAGAATGTAAAGAACAACGCAAAGAACAAGAACAACAAGCACCATAGTGAAATAACAGAAATGCAATCACTATGTGAAGCGGCGGAGCATACCGTAACGCTAAAAAGTAAGCGAGGGCTACAGGTACTTCTGGAGAAGATTATAGAAATGGCAAAAAACAGTACGAACTTGAATGTACAACTGCGTGGGTATAAATGTGCTATGGAAACATACGAGGCAATTGAAGATTATGAGAAAGCACTTGAGTATTGCAAACCATATTACGATGCAGAAGCACAATTGCAAAGGGAAGAAGCAGAAGTAAAGATAAAAGAGTTAGAAAAAGAATTAAACCTGACTGAGTTACAACACAATATGGAATTAGAGAAGTTAAAAACAGAAGAATTGCAGTTAGAACTGGAAAGTAAGAATAACGAGCTTTCTACACTTGCACTTGCCTTAGCACAGAAGAATGAGTTACTTGCACGTATGCAAACACAATTATTGGTAGCACAGGAAACAGTGCGCAGAAAGAGTGAGAAGGAAGCGTTGGAACAATTGAAAACACAAATCACCTCGTTTTTATCGTCGGAGAAATCGTGGTATATGTTCGACCAACAGTTTAAGACCATTCACCATGATTTTGTGCAGAAGCTATCGGCGAAATATCCGCAGCTATCCCCCATTGAGTTACGTGTGTGTGCATTACTGAAGGTAAACTTAAACTCTAAGGAGATTGCAGATATTCTTTGTGTGGAAACAAAGTCGGTGGAGATGTATAGATTTAGAATACGGAAGAAGATTGCGTTGAGTACAACGATAAATCTCAGTAATTTTCTAGGTACTATATTTCTTGATTAACTTGTTCGTAAAAATGGCAAACAAAAAAAAATCTAATAAAGATGTTACAATCCAACGTATAGGAAAGTTCTTAGAAGAAGCGGTTACTTATGTGAATAGGGGCTTGATTGATGACGCACTAGTGAAATTTACTATCTCATTGGAACTATCAACCAAAATAAAAAATCAGAGGTTGGTATTTCTAAGTTATGACGGGCTTGCAAGTACATATATTCATTCTGGAGACATTGAAAATTGTTTTAAGTATGCAATGTCTGCATTACTGATAGCACAAGAAGAAAAAGACGAAGAATTAATAGCTCGAAATAATATAGTGTTCTCTAAATTGTATTATAGTATGTTTCGTTTTGATAAAGCAATTGAGTACACAACACGTTTTTACAACTATTTTCGAGAAAAAAATCATATTCGCGGCGTTATAACAGCTATGATGCAAATTGCCGGCATCAATGCTATGCTAAATAATACAGATGAAGCCATAAAAATTGGAGAAGAAGCACTGCAAGTAATATTGGATAGTGGGGATACTATACATTTAGAAAAGTCATTTATACAATTAGCGAGTTTCAACATCACTAAAATGAATTATCAGGCTGCAGAAGAATATCTTGATAGGGCATTATTATTAGCACAGGAGAAATCATCTATAATGGGTAAACTTAGCGTTTATCAACTCAAAGCACAAATTAATGTTGACTCTAAACGTTACCAACAGAGCATCAACTATGCTAAGTTAGTGCTTGAACAGGAAAGTACGTCCCCACTATTTTTATCTAGGTGTAACGCTTTAGATATAATGTGCCAAAGTTATATTGGGTTGAATGACATCGCTAGCGGAATCCTAGTGGCGAAGCAATTAAACTACGAGCTAAAGCAACAGAATAATCCTGAGGGCTTATATAGATATTACCGATGTATGATGAAATTAGATGAGTTAAAAGGAGATTTTAAGTCTTCCCTGCATTTTGCTAAACTTTATCATACCACAGAAAAGGAGATACGAGGAATGCAAACTCAGAGGAAAGTAGATAGCTATACAACTACTTTTAAATTTCAACAAGCTGAGTTTATTATTCAACAAGAATATCTTATAGCTGAAAGTTTACGTCAAAGACTTCGTATAAAGAACAAAGAGCTCACAACACTGGCCTTAACCATTGCCCAAAAAAATGAGATGTTGTTAACATTGTTTGTGCAATTGCAAGAAACAATGAACATGATTAAGGGAAGTGAATCTCGCAATGCTCTTCAACAAATAATGAATGAACTATTATCTGAACTCGACACTGAAAAATCGTGGAGTGAGTTTAGCGAAAAGTTTACCTCACTACATAAAACGTTCCTTGCAACACTTCAACAGCAATACCCAAACCTTAGCCAAACAGAACAACGTATGTGTGCGTTGCTAAAAATAAATCTTTCAACAAAAGATATTGCCAACATACTTGGTTTTGAAGAAAATACTATTGAGGTTTATCGCAAACGCATACGCAAAAAAATGGGATTGGATAAATCCGTCAATTTAGTTACGCATATAGCTTCTTTATAGGTATTGTTTCCCTGCTCCGAACAACACACATCAACCAAACAATGCGCTGCACAGAGAGAACCGCATCTGTAGTACTCACGGTTATCGTGGATTGGTGTAATAAGTCCGAAGGCTCTGTCCGGCAAAGCAAGGTTCTATGCGGCGCGCAGGTACGGTGCCGTCCGGCGATAGCAAAGTAAGTAGTAAGAAAACAAAACTTCTTACGATATTTGTTATCATATATTAAAGCAGGTATTATATGGAAACAAATGATGTTATACCCGAAGTTGAATTTGAACAGCGGTATGCTTGGCAAATTGGTGGCTGGTTAATTTTAGTTGCAATTGGGTTAATTGGACGTCCGCTTATTTATTTGTATACGATTATCACATACATATCTGATATTATTGAAAATGACTACTTGAAAATAATGTACGAACAAGCCAGAAACAATTCCAGTTTCGATTTGGCATTATTTATTTTATGGGAAACATTGGTAAACATTGGATTCTTCGGTGTTTCGATATTCTTGTTGTATGCCTTTTTTACAAGAAGAAAATATTTCCCCATAGTATTTACTATTCTTTTGGTTGCATCGTTAGTGATCCCAATTTTAGATGTTGTATTGGCTAATGCAATTTTTGGTTTAGAGCAAGAATATAGTACGAAAGATACCGGGAGAACGGTAATAGCAATTATGATATGGGTACCATATATGTTTGTATCTGAGCGTGCTAAAAGAACCTTTGTTTTTTAATTGATATGCGAATAATCTCCGGAGAGTGGAAAGGAAAGAAGTTGCCTGCAGTGTTGCCGGCAGGTGTGCGCCCTACATTAGATGCTGCACGGGAAACCATTTTTAACATACTGAATAATCATGTTGAGTTTGAGGGGGCTTCAGTGTGTGATATTTGCGCAGGAAGCGGAGCTCTTGGGTTTGAGGCATTAAGTAGGGGCGCAGCGCACGTTACCTTTGTTGAAAAGAATAAAAGGGTTATTGCTGTGCTACAAGCTAATGCAAAAAGCTTAGGAGTAGAGTCCGACCGTTTTACTATTGTACATTCTGATGCTGTGCAGTTCGTGCAACAACATCGTGGTGTGTATGGGGTAGTGTTTGCCGACCCGCCGTATGCCGAGCGGATATGCAACCAGATAATTCATGGACTTGATACTAATGCCATGATAGATGAAGGCGGGGTAATTGTTGCCGAACACGCTTCGTTCGAGACACTCTTACTTGCAGATGATTTAGAGTGTTTTTCCTCGCGTAATTTTGGAGATACGGTTGTTGATTTTGTAAAGAGAATGTAACGAGAATTTCTTACCGCCGTACACCAAGTACACCGCGTATCAACACTGCTATAATTACAATAGCGCCACCAATAAACGACATCGTTCCGGGAAGCTCGTTTAGCGCAAGTAATACCCACAACGGGCTAAGAATGGGTTCAAGCATAGTCATAAGCACGCCTTCTAACGCCGTGGCTTTTTTAAGAGCAATGGAATACAAAATATAAGGCACACCAATTTGTACGGCACCAAGTATAGCTATGTAGAGCAGTCCGGTGGAATCGGGAACGGTGTTTGTAACCATAAACGGAATACCGATACATGCAGTTAGCAGATTACCAAGCAGTAAAGATTCCAACGACGAGCCATCCTTTTGTTTACGCACAAACAAAGCCATCCAGCCCATGGTAAGCCCGGATAGTAATGCAACAATAATTCCAAGCAAGCTATCATTAGTTAGTTTATCTAAAAAGAACAATGCAATCCCGCCAAGCACCACAAGTGTTGTAAGTATATCAATAGTACGTAAACGCTCCTTAAGAAACCACGCACCAAATAATGCTACATATATTGGTGCTGTATATTGTAACACAATGGCATTTGCATTGGTGGTAAGTTTATTTGCTGTTACATATAATGTTACGGTAAGCATGTAACATAACGCGCCACCAATCTGGTTAAACGAGAACTTAAACTGTGGGGCACGTTTAAGTATAACAGCAAAGTAAAGCCATATAACAGCCGATGCCACTATACTTCTGCCTCCGGCAATTGCAAGTGGGTGCCACGTTACCGACTTTATAAGTACACCACCCAGACTCCACAGCACTGCTGTAATAAGTAAAAGAAGTATAGCTGTTCTATGTTCTATATTGTTTTGTGTATTCATAGTGGTAAAAATACAAACGCCCAATACAGTATATTGTATCGGGCGTTTAAAGTTTAAGTACCTATACTATTACTTAGCGTCTTTTGGTAAATAATTCTTTTTACCAGTAGCACTCAAAGTGTAGCGTCCGCCTTTAGGGCCTTCGTAGATGTCTTTTCCATCAGCAGTTTTGCCAACAACTTTGTCCTTTGCATCCTTCATATCTTTTTTAGCATCTTTCATGTCCTTTTTTGCTTCTTTAGCATCAGCTTTAGCTTCTTTCATTTCTTTTTTAGCTTCTTTTGCAGCAGCTTTATCGCCTTCTTTTTTAGCTTCTTTCATATCTTTTGCTGCATCCTTAGCTTCTTTCTTTGCATCTTTCATGTCCTTTTTAGCCTCTTTCATATCCTTGGCTGCTTCTTTCTTGCCTTGTGCATAGGAGAATGATGTTGCTACAAACAAGCACATCAATACTGCGAGAAAACTTTTCATTGTAAATCCTTTGTAGATAGAACAAATAATACGAATTGTTGATACGAACATAGCAATAGTAATGGCATCGGGCAAGTGAAATTATATTCACTTTTCTCTATAAAAAAACCTTTGCCCATCGGGTTGACCGCCGTATTTTTGCGTCCCCTTGAAAAATATCACATATAACACCTCATGCGGAAGTGGCGAAATGGCAGACGCACCATCTTGAGGGGGTGGCGCCGAGAGGCGTGCGGGTTCAAGTCCCGCCTTCCGCACTTTTCTTATCTTTAAGTCCTGTTAATTCATAGATTTACAGGACTTTTTAATTTCTTACATACGCATTTCATACACATTGATATGGAATCTGAAAACTTTTCCGGAACTACGCTTCCCAAACATACAGCACAGTTAATATTTAAGTATGCGCGGTTACGTGTTGCAACGTGGGAAAAACAGCTCACTGTTGAACTTGATAAAAAGCATAGTGCTAACGCAGTACAGTACCTTCGTGCTGCAATCGAAAAATACTCTTTGGATAAGGACAAACTACCTACCGATTACGAAGTCACATCGTATCTGTTTGACGGTTCTAATTTTATGGTAATTGATGAGAACAATGTTCTTGAATTTGGCTTTGAATATATACCCGGCGATTTTCAAAAAGCAGTAGAACTTGCCCACCAAAACATAGACAAAATACTGGCTACTCTACAACAAGAAATTAATAAACATCCCGAGCAGGCTCACAACCTGAAAACTGATAAGTACATTAACAAACGCTCAACGCCAACTGCTACAGAATCAACAAAAAAACAAACTACTCTGCTACGAATCGAAGAAGTGATAAGCGAGTATTCCATATCCCGCACCACACTCTATCAATGGCGCAAGAGCGGTGCATTACCGTATAAACGAATTGGAAGAATGGTATATGTACACAGAGATGATATTGAAAAACTATTAAGTACATAAGTTGCTATCGCAAACCGCTCCAAACCGGTAGTGCAAGTAAAAAAAACATCTGTCTGCGGGAAAAATCCTTTGCGCTGCAAACAACCTTTATCGTGATATGTTGTGTATAACATGCAGGTGTTGTATGTTTGGAGCAGTATTAATTTCCTTGCACAGACCCGCCCCATTTCACACGGACTCCGTAAGGAAATCTAAATAAAAGATTAGCAGTCACTTAACAGAAGTACTTCCATTTGTTTATTCAGTTTAAGTGGTTATATCAATTGATTACATTCGACTTCATCTCAACAATATGCAAGGAAAACAACTACGCCAGTTAGAAGCAGAACTTTGGAGAGCGGCCGACCAACTTCGCGCTAACAGTAAGCTAACCGCATCGGAATACTCCATGCCGGTGTTAGGTCTTATATTTTTGCGCCATGCTTTTAACCGCTTTCAAAAAGCAAAAGTTGAAGTGGAAAAGGATTTACCTGTGCATCCGCAACGTGGCAGACGACCCATTACAAAAAAAGATTTTGAAGAACGCAATGCAATGTTCCTTCCCGAGCAATCGCAATTTGATTATCTGGTTTCATTGCCCGAAAGTGCGGCGATAGGCGAAGCCATTGACAACGCAATGAAACTTATTGAAGATGAGTACGATAGCCTTAAAGGAGTTTTGCCAAAGAACTTCTCCATATTCAGCCAAGACTTATTGCGCGAACTGCTCCGCATTTTTAACAAAGAGGTTTTGCAAAAAGCAGAAGGCGATTTGTTCGGGAAAATCTACGAATACTTCCTGAACAAATTTGCCATGACCGGTGCACAGGAAGGCGGAGAGTTTTTTACGCCTATGAGTTTGGTGCAAACTATTGTAAACGTAATAGAACCCGACCACGGCATTGTGTTCGACCCCGCCTGCGGAAGTGCCGGTATGTTTGTGCAAACAGGATACTTTATAGAAAGCGAAGGATTAAAACCTGCCGAGAAAGTTACCTTTTACGGTCAGGAAAAAGCCGAGCTGAATACCAAACTTGCCAAGATGAACCTTGCGGTGCATGGGTTGGAAGGAAAGATACTTGAAGGCAATACATTTTACGAAGACAAACACGACCTTGTTGGCGGTGCCGATTTTGTAATGGCAAATCCACCCTTTAATGTAGATGGTGTGGACAAAGCCAAAGATGCCGTTAAACGCGACCCACGCCTTGTATTGGACGGCAACGTAAACCTGCCCAAAAACGACAACGCCAATTATTTGTGGATTCAGTATTTCTATAATTACCTGAAGCCTACAGGCAGAGCAGGTTTTGTAATGGCATCATCTGCAAGCGATGCCGGACACAGCGAAAAAGATATACGCCAGAAGTTGGTGCAAACAGGCGCTGTTGATGTGATGATGGCGATTGGCAACAACTTTTTCTATACTCGTTCATTGCCTTGTACACTTTGGTTTTTCGACCGAGCCAAAGAGACCATTGCTCCATCTTCTTCGGAGATAGTTGGGGTAAGGTCAAGCAATACTGTGCTCATGCTGGATGCACGAAAAATTTACCGCAAGGTAACGAGCAAGGTGAACGACTTTAGCCCCGAGCAATTACAAAATCTTATTTGTATTGTAAACCTGTATCGTGGCAACACCCAAAAGTTTGAAAGCACGGTGCAACACTATTTGCAAACCTCTGCTGATGTAGCCAAAGAAACAGCCGAAGCAACCGCCCAACTGCAAACGCATTTGCAGAAAATATTGAAAACGGTAAGTGACTTTGCTACTAACTATGCCAAAGAAAACAAAGAAGCCAAAGCATTGGTAAATGCTTTGAACATTGAAGAAACCACAAGCATTTATGAACAACAAAACGCCCTTGTACGTGCAAACCTGCGTGTTTGCCCCAGTATAGAAATACTCGAAGAATTTGCCCACTTGTGCAAAGCCCTCCGCAAGCCACAAGACAGACTCATAAAGCAATTGCTCGATGCCATAAGCACAGCCACCAAAGAATACCAACTAAGCAAAAACAAAGAGTGGAAAGAACTTGGAATAAAAGAACAACTCGACCAACTCAAAGTTCTGCAACAGCAACTAAGTGGCAACCCCAATGACGAAGAACCCGGCTTATTGCACGATACCGAATACTATTACAAACAAGCCCACTGGCTAACAAGCCGCTTCCCCAATGGGGTTTATACCGATGTGGAAGGACTGTGCAACGTAGTAACCCAACAAGAAATAGAAGCCAAGGATTGGAGCTTAAGCCCGGGCAGGTATGTAGGCGTGGACACCACCACCAATGATGATGTTGATTACGAAGAACGCCTGAACGAACTACATATTGAGTTAGAGGGATTGAACGAAGAAGCCATTGCATTGGCAAAAAGTATTTCTGAAAACTATAAAGAGCTGGCGATATGAAATGGGAAAGAAAAACGATTAATGACTTGTGTGAAATAAAAGGAGGAAAGAGACTTCCTAAAAATCACGAATTAATCGAGGTTGAAACAAATCATCCTTACATAAGAGCCAGAGATATTGGAAATGGAATTATTGATTTCAGTAAACCAGTTTATTTGCAAGAAAACACATTCAATTTTATTTCAAGATATACTGTAAAGGCAGATGATATAGTAATGACGATAGTTGGAGCAAACATTGGCGATGTTGGGATAATTCCAAAGCATTTAGATGGTGCTAATCTAACAGAGAATGCTGTCAAACTCACATCATTTAATGAAAATTGCCATTTTAAATATCTACTTTATTACTTTTTATTGCCTGGCAAAAAGAAGCAATTAGAGCAAGTTGCAGCTGGTTCGGCACAAGGTAAGTTAGGGCTATACAAAATCAAGGATATTGAAGTTCCAATTCCCCCTCTCCCCACCCAACGCCGCATCGCATCCATTTTATCGGCGTATGATGATTTGATAGAGAATAATATAAAGCGCATAAAGTTACTGGAGGAGAAGGCGCAACTGCATTACAAAGAATTGATGCAGGAAATGAGTTACTCCAAAACCAAACGGGAAGAATACATTAAAGACTGCCTTGCCTTTTACATTGGTGGTGGTTGGGGCGAAGAAGATTACAAAGAAGGATTTACGCAACCTGCATTTGTCATTCGGGGCACAGATATTCCTGATGCAAAAAAAGGAGAAGTGAAAGGCGTTCCGTTTCGTTATCACAAAGAATCTAATTTGGCTTCACGCAGTATGCAAGCCGGTGATATTGTATTTGAAGTTTCGGGAGGAAGTAAAGGTCAACCCGTTGGCAGAAGCATTTTGATAACTGAAAAAATGTTACAGCAATTCGGCAAACCAGTAATGTGTGCCAGCTTCTGTAAAATGCTTCGTCCAAACGAAAATGTTACACCTGAGTTTTTCTACTTGTATTTATTGGCAAGCCACGAAAACGGAGTAATTGCCCAATACGAAAAACACAGTGCCAGCAATATTGTCAATTATGGCTTTGAGGAATTTATCGGTGAACAAAAAATCACCATTCCAAAAGAATCCGAACTGAGGGCATTTACTGAAAAGGTAAAACCCATTTTTACCTTAATCAGTACCCTTGGCGAACAGAACACCAAACTCCGCGAGGCACGGGATATATTATTACCGCGATTGATGAATGGGGAGATAGAGGTATGAGAAATATAAAAAAAATGTATTGGTTCATTATACTAACTCTATTTATACTTACGGCAATCTGCATGTGTTATACAAGCGAAAATTGGGCAAGTATTCTTTTAAGTGGGGTTGCCCTTGTTGTTGCTGGTGTAGCGTTGGGATTATCAGATAAGAAAGTCCCTGAGTTTAAGGGAACTGTTGAGTTATGGACTAAAAATAAGATAAATACTGATGATGACGAGCAACGATGCACGCTTGTATTACAAATAATCAATCAAAGTTCTGAACCAGTTAACGACTTTATGTATAGAGTACGTATGCCCAAAACCTTGAGTGATAGTTATCAAGTTAACTCGGGTGGGCACACTCAATTCACACATGGAGATTCACTAATTATAATTGATGAGAGCTACGGCTTTCTTTCTGCAAGTGAAAGTGGGGATGGTTACGCACGTTTAGACCTAGGTATAAAAGTAAAGGATATTAAGCGTGGGAATCTATATGTTACAATATCTGGCTCAAACATCAAGACAGCAACATTTTTAGTCCATAATGAAAATATGTTAGAAGTGTTTAATTCTTCAAGTAACAATAAATACCAAGCTGAAAGAAAGCATTAACATGTGTACCCAGGTAGGGGGATATTTTTATTACCTAAACTGATGAACGGACAGATAGAAGTATGAGCGAAATAGTTATATACCAGACCCCCGACAATCAAACGCAGGTAGAAGTGCAGTTTGAAGGGGAAACTTTTTGGCTAAATCGCTATCAACTGGCTTTGTTGTTTGATAGAGACATCAAAACTATCGGCAAACACATTAATAATGTGTTTTCGGAAGGCGAATTACAACAAAGTTCAGTTGTCGCAAAATTTGCGACAACTGCCGATGACGGTAAAGTTTATCAGGTAGAACATTACAATCTTGATGTTATTTTCTCTGTTGGTTATCGAGTTAAGACCAAGCATTAAAAACCTTATCGCATAAAATGAGCGAAATAGTTATATATCAAACCCCCGACAATAAAACCGAACTTGAAGTTAAGTTTGATGGAGAAACTGTTTGGTTAACTCAATATCAATTAGCCGAGCTATTTCAGGGAAGTAGAACAAACATTGTAGAGCATATAAAGAATATTTACAAAACGTCTGAACTTGATGAAAATTCAACTTGTCGGAAATTCCGACAAGTTCAAAAAGAGGGTAAAAGAACTGTTGAAAGGAAAATTGATCATTACAACTTAGATGTCATAATTTCGGTAGGTTATCGAATTAACTCCAAGCGTGGCACCCAATTCCGCCAATGGGCTACCCAACGGCTAAAGGATTACTTGGTGCAGGGCTACGCCATTAACGAAAAACGTCTTGCAGAAAAACAGCAGGAAGTAGAATACCTGAAATCCGGTATTCGTATTCTCAATCGTGCTATTACACAACAAGCATCTGTTCAGGAAAGCGAGATTCTGCGCACCTTTGCTATGGGATTAGCATTGCTTGATGACTATGACCACGAGCAATTGGACGAACACGGCAGTACAATTCGGCAAGCAGTATATCCCACGGTTGAGGATTATCTTTCCCTTATTGCCTCCATGCAATCAAACTTTGCCTCCGGTGTATTTGCCAAACCCAAAGACGGCAGCTTTGAAAGTTCAGTACGGCAAATTGAACAGAGTTTTGGTGATGCAGACCTCTATCCCACTATCGAGGAAAAAGCTGCAACGCTTTTATACCTTATTGTAAAAAACCACTCGTTTGTAGATGGTAATAAGCGCATAGGTGCTGCGTGTTTTCTGTACTTCTTAGAGAAGAATAGTAAGCTAAACACAGAGCCACAAAATAAAAACTTAAGCAATCAGGCGTTAGCGGCACTTACACTGTTTGTGGCTACAAGTAAGCCCGAAGAAATGAACATTGTAAAGCAATTTATCATTAGTATTCTTAATCGAAATACATGAGTTACGAATATTCGGAAGATAATCTCATTGAGCGAACAGCCATGGAGTTGTTTTACAAACAACTTGGCTGGGATATACAATATGCCTACAACACCGAGAGCTTTGGCGAAGGTAGTACCTTGGGCAGACTGAACAAAAAAGAAGTTGTGCTCAAAAAGATATTCTTTGATAAGCTGAAACAGTTCAATCCCAACTTGCCTGAACAGGCATACACTCAGGCATACGAAAAACTCATTGAAGAAAGCATAACAAAGTCATTAGCAGAAATCAATTACGAAAAACACCAACTACTCCGCAATGGTATTCCTGTTGACTTTATCAACGAAAAAGGCGAGCAGGTAAAAAACAAAACACTCAGGGTTTTTGATTTTGATAATGCTGACAACAACAACTTTTTAGCTGTACAGCAATTGTGGATTCAGGGAAAAAGCAACCGCGAACGCAGACCAGACATTATCGGTTTTGTAAATGGTATTCCCCTTCTGTTTATTGAACTAAAAGCTGCTCACCGAAAATTAGAAAACGCCTACAACGATAATTTCACCGACTACAAAGATGTTATTCCAAAACTATTTTATTACAATGCCTTTGTAGTATTGAGCAACGGCATCGAAAGCCGTATTGGAAGCATTACAGGTAAGTATCAGCATTTCCACGAATGGAAACGTATAA
This sequence comes from Bacteroidota bacterium, assembly GCA_019695345.1. GTDB lineage: Bacteria > Bacteroidota > Ignavibacteria > Kapaibacteriales > NICIL-2 > JAIBAE01. Next base: position 32,666 of record JAIBAE010000012.1, read on the forward strand.
CAGAAGAAGACGAAGGCATTGTTGCGTTAGATAGAATTATTGTAGGTGTTTGCCAGAAGAAACGCTTTTTGGATTTGTTTGAGAACTTTATTCTGTTTGATAACTCATTAGGCAAAGTGGTAAAGCTGATTGCCCGTAACCATCAGTTTATTGGTGTAAACAAGGCATTAGAAAACATTCAACATAAAGAGCAACTCTATAAACTGGGAAAAATCAGTTTGGAAGAAAAACAAAAACTCGGTGTGTTCTGGCATACACAAGGAAGCGGAAAATCGTACTCAATGGTTTTCTTCTGCCAAAAGATTCACCACAAGTTTACAGGTAGTTATACCTTTTTAATTGTAACCGACCGTAACGAATTAGACACACAGATTTACGGCACATTTAGCGGAGTAGGTGCAGTACCACAAGTAAAAGCAGGTGCAAAAGATTCACTAAAAGCGAATAGTGGTAAACATCTTAAAGAACTACTGGGTTCAGAACATCGCTATCTGTTTACGCTTATTCATAAATTCAACTTTGAGGAAGAAATAACCAAGCGAGATAATATCATTGTTATTTCAGACGAAGCACACCGAACCCAAGGTGGTAACTTAGCAATGAATCTGCGTAATGCTTTACCCAATGCTTCATTTATTGGTTTTACCGGAACACCACTTTTTAAGGACGATGAAATTACCAAGCGGATTTTTGGTGATTATGTTTCACGTTACGATTTCAAACGTAGTGTAGATGATGGTGCAACTGTTCCGTTGTATTACGAGAACAGAGGTGAGTATCTAAAATTGAACAATCCCAAAATCAATGAACATATCAGGACTCTTTTAGAAAGGGAAGAGCTAGAAAGCGACGAACGTAGCAAAGTTGAAAAATTAATTGCAAAGGAGTATCCAATCCTAACAGCAAAGAAAAGATTGAACGATATTGCTAAAGATGCTGTGTGGCATTTTTGTAACCGTGGCTACAAAGGAAAAGGAATGTTTATCGCGTTGGATAAACTTACAGCTGTAAGAATGTATGACCTGATTACAGAGCACTGGAAAAAGTATGTAGAGCAATTGGAGAAGGAAGTTTCCAAAGGAAAATATGGCGACCAGGAATTGTTGGAGAAAAGCCGAGAGCTGATATGGATTAAGGAAACCGAGATTTGTGTGGTTGTAAGTTCAGAGCAAAACGAAATTCAGAAGTTTAAGAAATGGGATTTGGATATTGAACCACATAGAGAGAAGATGAACACACAAGACCTAGAAACAAGGTTTAAAGATGAGAATGACCATTTCCGTTTTGTGATAGTTTGTGCTATGTGGATTACAGGTTTTGATGTTCCTACACTTTCTACGTTATATTTAGATAAGCCGTTAAAGTCGCATACTCTCATGCAAGCAATTGCACGTGCTAATAGAATCAGCGAAGGTAAAAACAATGGTTTGATTGTGGATTATATTGAAACGTACACAGCGTTGTTGGATGCTTTAGCAATTTATGGTTCTGGCGGTGAAGATAACGGCGGAGGAGAAAAGCCCGAAGCACCTGTAAAGCCTAAAGAAGAACTCATTAATCTGTTGGAAGAAGCATTAGAAGCTACAGAAACCTTTCTGAAGGATGAAGTGAACTTCAATTTACAGGAACTCATCAATGCAGACGGTTTGCACAAATTGGCTGCAATGGAAAAAGCCGTGAATGCCGTTTACACCAATGACGAAACCAAACGTAAGTATCAGGTTTTGGCAAGAGAAGTATTTAAGAAGTATAAAGCCCTGCAACCCGACAAAATGTTGAATACTTATGCAACAAGGAAAAATGCGATTGATGTAATCTACACCGCCATTGAAGACAATATTGAAAGTGCAGATGTAGCCGATATAATGCGAAAAATTCAAAATGTGGTTGATGAATCCATAGAAAATATGATAGCAGAACCCGGACGCAACGAAGAAAAAATCATTGATCTTAGCGGACTTGATTTTAATTTGTTGGAGCAATACTTCTTAAAGACTAAAAATAAAAATACAGCAGTTCAATCGCTCAAAGACAAAGTTGAAAAACAATTGAAACAAATGGTAGAACGCAACCCACTGACGATTGACTATTACAAACGCTATCAGGAAATCATTGAAGAATATAACAGAGGAAAAGATGAGGTGGTAATCAAAGAAACCTTCAGAAAACTCATCGAACTTGTAAACTCATATTCCGAAGAAGAAGCCACCACAAAACGAGAAGGACTTACAGACGAGCAAAAAGCTATATTCGACATTCTCAGACACGGTAAAAAGTTAGAAGAAAAAGAGAAAAATGAAATCAAGAAAATATCTATCGAACTGTTAGAAGAGCTTAAGCGAGATAAATTAAAAATTGAACAGTGGTATGATAAATCCGTTACCGCCGCCGCGGTATTTAATACAATCAGCAAGACATTATTTGAAACACTACCGTATCCGGCATTCCAAAATGATGAAATTGATTTAAAGACAAATCTTGTATACGAACATTTGCGCCAACAATATTACGGTGGTGGTCTAAGCATATATGGCTCCTATTAAAGGTGTGCTGTAGTATTTCCGTAGAACTGTAGTAATTTCACTTGGCTTCTCTCCGGCATAGAGCTGTTGTAGTTTGCTATACCGCTTGGTGCCGTCCCGCGTAAGCAAAAAACTATTTATCAGATAGATAATGTACTGCAAAGCGGGTGTTTGTGCGATAGTTTTCGTCATTTTGTATTTTTTTTGCGTTTTATTGCCTTTTATTGCCTTTTTTTCGCAACTAAAACGAGTTCAAATGTTGACTTTTATTGTGAAAACGTGGCTTTTTAGGAAGATTACGGTAGTGTTTGAACCGCAAAAATGTATATACAAGATGATACATTGAGATAAACATAATAGACAGCGGTATAAGTAATAAAAATTTGAAGAAATTTTTAGGATATCATCCTATACTAATCGTTTTGTATCATAAAGTGTAATAGTAGGTGAACATTATTATGTGCTATCGCAAGACGGCACCGAATAACAAGCAAATCAAACCATTACCTTGCCGGAGAGTACACCATTTGACATTAATTTTTGACACATTTAAGATACTTCCCTACGATGTAAAACCCAATTCTACTTCTGTACTTCAGTTAGCGAATTGAAAATGCGGTATGAGATACCAAAGAAAAGTTCAGATGACATTACTTTAGGGATTATGTCCTTAGTATTTGATACTTTAGTTGTGCTAAGAGATACTTCGGTGGTGGCAAACTCAGAGAAGAATGTGTAGCCACCTATTAAATCGATACTCTTGGTTAGTGGAAAACCAACCGCCACAAAAAACTGTTGAAAAGGATTAGTACTTAACTCAACCCCACCCATAATTGATACTTCTTTTACAAAATAATACCAAGGTATATTGGTATATGGTGAGTTGTCGGGGATTTTCCCAAATGGAGAGTAGGCAATTAAAAGAGATAATGGGATTTTCTCGGATGTTGTACTTTGTATTGTTGTATCCGAAACTAACAGTGCATCTCGTATAGTAATATTTCTGAATGAAACTCCTATGCATAAGTCAAGTTCCTTTGGCTCTACATTATTGATTTTTAATAATGTTGGTAGCTCTACGGTTTTTTCATAATCTTGATATAATAACGCATCAGTATTTGCTAATTTCACTCTATTCGTAACCAATAGTTGATATGGATAATTATTGCCTATGTAACTTCCTATATCCTCTATATAACAGGTTATGTGGATAATGTTTTTAGTATCTACAGAATCACTTCCTGCAAGTCCTAATCCAAATATCTTGGGAAGTTTTGAGAGTAAATGTTGAGGTGACAACAGACTATACATAGAAGTTACCGCTAACTCATTACTCTGCTTCTGCTCAATGTTCTTATACTTTACCATGTAGGGTTTTTTACGTGCTGATGCAGAGTCTAATAATGAATTATGTAAATATAAACAATACAGCACTTCACCTTTAACTAGTTGTTGTACCGGAGGGGTGTTACTCAAAACATCATCAATATTATATACCAGCGAATATCCTGTTCCTTCATTTATAAAAGCCACATAACCTTTTTTGTTACTGTTGCGGTTCATTGTTTGAATTGTATGTAGTACCTCCCGAACAGAAGAATCAGTTCTAAGTATTTCAAATAGTTTATGTGTAGATGATTTTGGTTCACCAGATAGGTGGTGATGAATCAAGTCATTTATAGCATCAATATCACTGTTATTATTGGATGCTAATTGTTCTGTAGATATAGTAAGCACTTTGGACAAAGTATTGTTTGTTCCTGAAATTACAGTTGAATACAAACAACAGTTAAATACAATAAACAGACATAGTAAGTAATTCATAAAGAATCCATCAAATTGATGAGTACATAGAGGTGTATGTAAATCTAAGTTATATTCTGTTGTCAGTATAACAATAGAATATTTTATTCTTTTGTCAACCAACCATAAACTTTTCTATTCATTACTGTAGAGTCGTTGGTTAAATACAGGGTAAGAATGGTTCGGACAGCACAGCCAAAATGCATACATAAAATCCTCTGAGAGGTGTGCAACAAGAACCATTCTTTCTTTTTCTAACTGAGAAAGGTACCAAATCAGGCAGGATAAAAACCAACAATAAAAATGAATAATCAATTTATTAAGGTGTTTTTATGAAAACTATCGGAACAGTACAGATGCTGTGCTTTACGATACTTATAACTGTACAATGTTCATCGCAACTACAGTGTAAAAGTACGGAGCAGTGTACTTATACCGCAACAAAGTCAATTCGTGTATTAGTAGTTGCCCAAAGCGCATATAAACGTGAACAAGTGCTAAGGAAAGTATATAGTATTATAGGGGATAGAGTGTTATCTCAAGCCAATGAGATTATCATTGATTCCTGTGCATCGGTTTCAGGCTCTGTTGAATTGGTACAGTATCAAGGAAAAAGCGAAGCATTGTCATTGTTAAATAGGAGGTTTTTAATGGACGTACAACCATCTGTCATTCTCATTAACGAGAAAAATGAAGTAAAAGCTATATTGAAAGGCAATGATGTATCAAATGAGCTTCAGAATGCTTTAGAGTTTTCAGTTAAGAACGGGAATATTGCCTCAACGTACAGAGAATTCATCTTACGAAACATTGTTTCACGAAACCCCGAAAATGCAGACGCATGGGGCGATTTAGGTTCTGAGATAAACTCTCCCACCCGATATACAGAAGCAATATCATGTTGGCAAAAATCACTTCAGTTAGGTTTATACAGTAGCAACGATTCATTGTGTGTTATGAACAACATAGGAGATGCATATATGCAGAATACTAACAATTATTTTGAAGCAATTAGAATGTATTCCTTAGCCGATGAAGTTGCAGCAAGTTTGTGGGAGAAAGCTAGGCTTGCCATCAGAAAAGCTATAGCGTATTCGTTGGCTCATAAAGAAGCGGAATCAAAATCGGAGTTAAACAAATACAAACAATATACTACAGTAATGCAGTTAACCCCTGAATCAACAAATGTACTTCTTGAGGATATTCCCTCGGTTGATGTCGTAAAAAGTATGGTAAGTACGGTGAATGGAAAAATCGGGTTGTAATGTGTTTTCTGTACTCGGCTACCTATAAAGCATCATCTGTTTTGTAGGTAGCTTTGTTTTCTTGGCATTGTGTGGTATTTTATGGTGGGTTCCACCTTCTAAAGTTGTTGAGTATGTTTAATGAAGAAGTAGCATTACAGTATATAGCTCTCTATTGTAAAGAGGGCGATGTGTCGGGGTTCGATAAATTCTATAACCACTGTAGCAAATATGTGTTACGCTGTGCTAAGCGCATTACCCGCGAAGATGATGTTGCCGATGATTTATTTCAGGAAGTCTGGATTCGTATTTACCGATATGTATGCAGTTTCCGGGGGGAAGCTAAACTGAAAACATGGATGTACAAAATCATCCTGCAAACCTTTACTGTGAGTAAGCGGAAGTTAATTGCCGGGGTTACACAAACTTCGGATGTTCTGTATGACGAAGGCGATGAAAGTGCCGAATCAAAGATAGAAGACGATAGCCCATCGCCTGATTTAGTATTGCAAGGCAAAGAAATTGAAATGTTGGTCAGGGATGCACTGCAATTCCTTACTGATTCTGAACGCACGGTATTTGTTATGCGTCAAGACGGAGAATTATCAATTAAAGAAATTGCTGAGCAACTTGGTGTAACAGACGGAACGATTAAGACCCTGCACTTCAGAGCCGTAAGGAAATTACAAAAGCAGTTAAAACATTACATTGCAGGGGAGGAGAAGATATGAGAGAACTTGACACATACCGTTTATTATTCTCGGAGTATTATACTAACGAACTATCCAATGATTCCCGTAAAGAATTAGAAGAGATATTTAAACAGCATCCTGATTTGCATCAAGAATACATTGAGTTCGCCGCAACATTGAACTTTATTAATAAAGGTGAAATAGCCGAGAACGAATATGATTTTGCAAGTATGCTTTCTGCCATTAAACAGGAAGCACAACAACAACAGCAAGCTACTCCATTGCAAAATCTTGTTCAGCAAAAAGCACAAACATCGCGTTGGCAAAAAATAAAAAATGTTATTGTATTACATCCCTATCAAATTATTGGATATGCTGTTGCAGTATGTTTAGCTGTTGTTGTTTATGTAAATAGCATTAAACCGCCACAACTTATTACCAAGCACAACGGGAAAGACTCCACTGGAAAAGACACAACTATTAAACAACAACAAGTTCCCGATAGAAACCTGACTAACATTGATACAACAACAAATACACTTCCCAAAAAGCAACATAACAATATGCCGCAAGGGGAAAGCTACTATGCACTGGCATCCAATGGTAATATGTCCCACATTGAGGACGAAACACGTTTATTACGAAATCAATCTTCGGGAGTATTCGGTTTTGCAACAGAGAAACCATTAACAATTACTCGTATGGAAATGCGATGGCTACAAAATTCACAGGCAAGAGCGTGGGTCCGTATTGATTCCTTGCCGCAGTTGTTTGGTAAACAACATTCTTCAATTCAATCGCAGTTAATGGTATTACCTTCGGGCAGAGTTCAACGTGTTACAGTACAAACAGAAACAGACTCATTAAATGCAGTAACATTGCGCCGGATACTTGGCATGTGGCACTTTGCGCCAGAAAAGAAAAACTCTTATGTGGAAATTAAGTTTTTTGTGCAATAAGCCTTGAAAGGTTCGTATGAAATATATCGTATGCTTGTGTTTACTGATGTGCCAATGCTGTATACTCATAACAAGTTCGAATGCTTATGCTACACGTGTTTATTAAAACCGCATGTTAATGAAGTATATCAGTATAGTATAGGTTGACAATGGTGCATTCTTAGGGTTTGACAATACAGGAAGTTAAGTATTATTTACAAAGTAACATACGGTACATTGTAAATAGAATATGTTTCTTTAATACTGTTCTTTCCGGCTAGGAGGCGTTAGTTGGTTGTATAAGGTTCGGTGCCATCGGGCGATAGCAAAATACGTAATAACAAATTCATTTTTTTATGAAAAAGAGATTGATACTGGCAGGTTGTTTTGTAGCTGTAACTCTTTGTGCGTGGTTCTGGTTTGTAAGCCACGAGCAGGTTCATACGGCACTGACCATCGCAGATATTAAGCAGTATGAATGGAATTTGAATTCGTGTTTTCGTGTTGAACTAGATTCTACGCTTACGCTGAATATGCGTGCCATAAAAAACGATTGCTTTGCCGCAGCAGTGATTCAGGATATTATTGAACGTGCGGCGTTAGCAAGGTTTTCCGATTATGATTATTCTCACGCCGAGCAGTTATATACACTATTGTATCAACCGCCGTTTTCTCCTAGGTTATCAATTAGAAATTATAGAATTTCATGCTTGTTGAATTTGAAACAATACAACAATGCGTATGCACTTGCGGCATTATATAATGATGACGCAGAACGACAACGCTACGAAATTGGGAAACTGCAATCGTATTATTATCCATCGCGCTCGTTTGCCGAGTCGCAGGATGCAGTTGCATTGCAAGAGCATATTAACGATGTTTGCAAGGAGAAAGATTACTGCTATATTTTGTATGGTGTGAGTGCATTACTTGCTGGTAAAGAATTGGTAAAGGATACAACAACTATATACTACCAACAAAAAAGTATGCTGAATGATTCGGGTTATACTGCGTTAGTGCAACAGGATGTAACTACTACGTTGGAGTACTACAATGTGCGTGTTGATTCGGCACAGAAGAAACAGCTATATAGATTAATAGAGTGATACTTCATAAGAAACCTCCGTTGGTATTGTAACCTTCATCCTCACAAACAAATAAAAATATTTGTCAACCACATATAAAGTTGGCTATTCCTTTTAAATACAGGAAGTGCTGATAAGCGGTTCTAGTGCTTGTTAGAGTTAGACGCTTCTTCTACAGTTTTACGCAACAATATCGGATTGTTATGATTATTCTTCGTATTGCAGTTATCGGCTCTGTACTGTTATGGTGTGGAAGCATTGTGGTTTGTTTTGCACTCATGATAGCACGGTATAACAGATGCAGTATTCGTAAATGGCTGCAAACAATTATTCCGATACAAAAGTTGGAGCAATTAGTTATTAGTAGCATTGTGTTAGTTCCGGCAGTATCATGGTTGCTGTTTCAGTGGGCAAAAGTAACTGTCACTATAACTCCGGTGCATTGGGACGAATACTACTTTGATATTGTATTGATATGTGGAATGATGTGGACAGTACTAACATTTTTTACTACTATCGGTTTCTTGATAGGGTTAGTTCGTCCGGCCTATCTGCTGTTCCGAGGATATAAAGAACTAATAACTTCGTATATACTTTGTACGTTTTATACAGTCGGCATGTTACTGCTTGTACATACAGTTCTGACGTTATTCTAAGTTCTCTTACCAGAGGATATACTAATGAAATCACGAGCGTTATATGGACTTCTTGCAGGCGTCGCTACAATAGTAATTGCTGTGGTAAGTATGGTTTGTACAAAAGATACCACCACCACTACAGTAACAACCAAACAACCACAACAAGCACAGGCACTACTTCAACAACAACGCAACGAGGATTCCATTCTCAACATAAAATCTCAGGAGGTTATGCAGTATACTGCCCAAAAACATTTACACATATCTCCGGTAATACTGCTCATTGATATGTCTGTCCCCTCGGGTAAATATAGGTTCTTTATCTATAATACAACTACACGCACCATACTTAGCCAAGGTTTAACTACGCATGGTGTTGGTAGCGGACATAACACCGAACACTATATCGAATTCAGTAATGCCGAGAACTCTAACTGTACGCCGTTGGGTAAATACATTATTGGTAACAGTTATTACGGTCAGGGTGGTTTGCGGTATTCGCTTATTGGACTCGATACTTCAAACTCCAAGGCACAGAAGCGACATATTATTATTCACACAAGCAGTTTTATACCCAACGAAGAACAAGATGAACCACTAATGCAAAGTCAGGGATGTCCAATAGTATCGGAGAAATTTTTTGCAGAGTTGCATCAGTTCATTGAAAGTCAGAAAGGTAAAAAAGTAATGCTGTATATTTTTCGTTAATCAGAAACGCAAGCACATAGATAGTGGTTCCCTCCTCTGCCGAAGCAAACCTCGTACGCCGGCACACGGGCGGGACACAACGGTACAGCAACGCAGGTTACAATAACTTCATAAAATATTAACTATGTAATCCTGAATGTTATTATATCAGTAATAATAAGGTAGAAAATGAAAATGTACATTGTTGTAAAAAATGAGATCCCGGATGAACTTATCCCCGTAATTGCAGCTCATGCTTCATTGGCGTGTTATCTACAATTTAAAGATGATGAGAGGATGATAAGATGGATAAATGGTGTTTTTAGAAAAGTAGTATGTTCAGCAAGTAATGATGTTTTTGAAAAGCTCAAAAATGAGGGTGATTTTATATGCCTAACTGAATCTGTACTAGATAATATTGAAGTGTCCTTAGCATTTTGTCCAAGAGATGAGTACCCCAAGATATTCAAGTACCTAAGTAAGTGGAAGCCTAGTGGTCAAAAAAAGTGATTGATAAGATTGTAACATAGTGTATCGTGAAACCTGTTGCGCTTTATCTCTTTTGTATCTATGGCGGTGCACGTAGTTATTGATAGGCAGAATACAAGTATAACATATACGATAGACAAGGTGCATTATGTGGTAAAAGAATATCAACAGGGCGACACAGTTAAGGTTGGCTCCGCCTGTGTGTCGGCGCACTACGGGTCGCTTCGGCAGACGGGCGGAGACCAAAAAAGAATTTAAAATAGAGTAACAATAGAGTAACGGATGTGGTGAAAATCACTTTATTTTTACTATGTACTTGTTCGGATAATGTACAATCTGCTTTGAATCAATAATCAATAGATACGTACACGTTAACACGAAGAGATATTATGATACTGATAGGAACTTTACTTTGGTTAGTATGCGTGGCTGTTGCCATACTTACGATAATGCGTTTCATGACAACCGTTAATGCAGCCAAATCACTCACCTCATCTTTTAGTGCAACTATGATGATAGTTACATTGGTTGTATTCACGCTGTTTATGCCTGCAATTAGCGCAGGACTTTTTTACTGGTATCATCGTTCCGATGAACCCGCAATACCCAGAGTTGAATCTTACAATGAATATAACATGCCCTCAACGGGACAGATGGCTCTATCGGCTTTTGTAAAAGAGGGTGGGTTTCTTACTACGCTTGTATTGTTATGGTTGACAATGCTTTTTACAAGTTCAATTTTTCTTATCTACAATTTTATCAAACCATCGCTGTTTAAGTTTCGGAGTCGTTGGGGACTATTATTATCTTATACGCTTTTTCATGTTTATTGTGTTGCAATGATGTTGGTATTTATTACAACGCAGTTCTTTTTTGAACGCGGCGTGTATAAGGAGTGGTTTTTACCGTAACGATTGATAGCAGGATGTTGTTGTTAATAGTTCGAAATCGAGAAACCTTCTTTAAAATAGAGTAGAAATAGAGTAACGGATGACATGTTTCTGTGTATAAATTCGTAGTGTTATTTCTTGAATAGTTTTTCAGTGTGTACTAAATGGCTGCATTAGCGGCAGTTAGCATTATTTTCGTAGCAAACTTAATTGGACTAAATTATCTAATTTGGTCATGCTTTTTCAATTATACTAAGGGGTATAACATGAAGTATTTTTGGTTTACCGTTGTTTACGTACTTGCCATAAGCATACAAACAACAACTATGCAGGCACAGGCAACGTTTGCATCTACGATTGATGAGACGCGGTTTGATGATTCAGTTAAGGTATTGGGAATAGGCGGTGTAGATACAGATGTAAAAAGAAAAGGGTGGATATCCAATACATACTCACTAGCTAACAATAATCATTTCCAATTGATTAACAATGCTTCTGCCAGCATACCAGCTTTCGACAGTTTGTCAGCCACGGGGGGGTATGTTGAGATTCTTGGAATAAATACAAAATCACCATTCCGTTTTAGTGTCGGCGCACAAGGAGCCATTAAAAACGATTCATTGCCAAATGAATTTACAGCAAAACTGTTAGCATTAAAAAAAATGTTAAATGGCGGTGGAAACATAGTCCTGAATATCTCTTTATATCCTGCAACATATTTCAATAAAGATCGCTCTTTAATTCCAATGTTTTATTGGGGCATTAATCTGTCTGGTTTTACAGATGTAAAGGTACTTAACTCGAAAGAATCAAGACCGGCAAGAGGGCTACAAGGAAGTATAGAAACAGATCTACGATTATTATCTGTAGAAGCTCAGGATTTTAATGGTAAAAAAACTAATGTGAGTATTGGTATAAGGGGAAAAGCATTATGGAATGTTGCAAACAATCAATTCATTGATAAATACTCAACCAACTATAATTTTGATAACATAAAAATGGCTACTTTATCCGTGCTCATTAAATACTATAAAATTGACCTTCAATATACTCACACTTGGGCTCCAGATACAATAATACCAATAGGTTCAGGAGATATGTTTACAATTTCTGTATCTCCAGATAATTTTTAGGAATGTTTTACCATTCTAAAAATCGGAAACAATTTATAATAACTATCTAAGGACTTTTATGAAGTATTTTCAAACAACTCTTCTCTTAGTACTATTATGTACAGGAACAGTATTTTCCCAACAAGATGCAAGCGATATGATTGAACGTGTATTGCCAAGCACGGTAACGGTAACAGTTAAAGAGCGTGTAAATGCTTCAATACCATTTGGTTTTGCAGGTGTAGGTGAGAGCGATAACCCCGAAACCGTCGAGCGCACCAAGTTGTACGAAGCCGCTTATACATTGGGGTATAAGTTCGATGTGATTGGTAGTGGCTTTGCCGTAGAAATTAATGGCAAGAAATATATTATAACCAATGCTCACGTTGCCGAAGCAATCCTTGATAAGGAAATAGAATGTATTGGGGCCGATAACACAACATATAAAATGAAACTGCTTGGTGCAGATAGATTTTATGATATAGCAGTATTAGAGTTTCTTGATAACACCGCAATCAAACCTCTTACTTTCAGAACAAAACCATTACGTATAGGACAAACAGTATTTGCAATTGGGGCTCCTTCTGGGTATTCTAATACGGTAACACAAGGTACTGTTAGTGGTTTAAATCGCCTTACAACAAATTCAGTAGCTACCGATAGAGGGATGGGCGGTTATGGTTTTGTTCAGCATACAGCAGGTATATACCATGGTAACAGTGGGGGTGCTTTGCTCGATGCACAAGGCAACATCTGTGGTATAAATTCTCAAGGTCATTACGACGGACGTGATGGAGTTATAGCATCAATCAATTTTGCAATCAATACCGATGTTGTTCAAAAAGTTGTGAACGATATTGTTATTAGCCCCGACCACAGGTATCAACGAATGTATTCCGGTATTGCTGTCTCAGCAATAAGCGATGTATATTCCGATTCCCGGTTTGTTGTGATAACAGGAGTTCACAACAATTCACCTGCAGGTGAATATAAGGAACGACTAAAGAATACACTGCTCTTATCAATCAACTCTTCCGATGTCCATAATCTTTTAGAATGTACAATTGCATTTGAGAAAGTAGCTCCCGGGAAACCCATAACATTAGTAGTTATTAATTCAAACCGTAAAAGAGATACAGTTACTATTACAACAACAACGTTAACCGAAACGGCATTAGAGCAAGTAGCGGATTTAGCATTAGCCAATGATACAACAGTAGCCATAAAGAAGAATCAGGATATACTTACAATGGTTGTTAACGAAATGGAAGAAGGTAAATCGTTATACACTACAGCAGGTTCCGGCAAAAAGAATAAAACCGAACAACCAAAAAAATCAGTAGCGACTAAAGTTGAATACACAGTAAAGGGTATGGGGTATTATGATAGTTACGACGGCGATATAGTTGGTACGCCGTACATAGTGAAAAACAAAGCTGATATTGGAAAAGCATTCAGGATTATGGCAAATGTTTGGAATCAAGATAGATATGGTAGAGACGTACCAGTGTATATGGGATTCTTTAAACCAAAAAGCATTGCATCGTACGATAGCCCCGTGTTCTACACATACAAAATCAACTTCCCAACAATTTACTATTAACGTATACCCTTGGTTGTGGTCTTGCGATTGTCCCTAACTGCTATCGCAAGACCGCACCGATTGTATATGTATAATAGTTTCTTACTGTGTGGGAGAGAAAGTTGATATTGTTGAAATTTATATATCAATAACCATTACATTTTGAGGGACGTATGAAACCATATAAGCTCGCACTTCTGATTGTTTGCTTGCATATACTTAGTATGGGGGCGTGTTGCCAATGCCCTACAACACTATTATCCGAATCGAGTACCAAAAACAAGAAGGAAATAGAGGAACTGTTACGAACAATACATTACTATTCGGGCTATGGTGATGTTCCTTTGCCTACATTTTGTTTCAGACCAGAACCAGATAAATATTCAGATAGGAATGGTAAAGAAGTACCTGGCGCATACTACGATGGCGATAGATCTATTGTGATTTATGAAAAATTATACAACGAAGTAAAACAAAAATTTGGTACAACTGCTAGAGATGCTTTTGCCTATGTTATAGCTCACGAGTTAGCACACTACTTCCATAATCACAACACAAGCAAGTGGATAAACGGCAAACTGACCCTAAAACTATCATTTGGTTTTGCAACTGCACATTTGACTGATATGCAAGGAGTGGCAGTCAATGATACAAACAACAGCAGGTTGATTGTTGCTGAACACGATGCTGATGCAACTGCCGCAATGTGGTGTTACCGTGCGGGGTTTAACCTTAAAAAAGTAAGTAACGAGATGGAATACATTTACAGTACGTATAATTTGCCAGACAATGATTTGGTTAAATATGGATACCTTCCGTTACGTATTCGGAAAAAAGGATTTAGCGAGGATATTCTGAAAATGGCTCAACAAGCTGCGCATTTGTTATCGTTTATTGAGTACGCAGTTGCTGTGCAAGATTGGAGTACAGCACAAATGCTATTCAAGTATCTTGATAAATATGAACAAGCATGGTTGCGTACCCCCGAAATAGAAAATATGTGGGGTGTAATGTTGGCACAGTGGGCATTAACAGAGATGAGTAAAAATGGATTTGCATCGCATCTTCATTATGCATATTGCTTCCCGTTTACAATGCAACAACCATCTTTATCTACCAGTAAAGGTTCTGCGGAAGAAATCACAGCATTGTTAGACTCAGCTGAGCATCATTGTTCTACGGCTATAAAAAATTCAGATTCAACTTACACTGCCGCTTATATCAATATGGGGTTAATTGCCGTATTGCAGAATAACCTACAAAAGGCAAAGCGTTGGTTACAGGATGTACACCTTGCTTCCATACCCGATGAACAACTTGCCGCACTGCATATTGCCCGTGGCATTTACGCATTACAGGTTAACAAAACCGATATTGAAACTGCATTGAATTTGTTCAAGCAAGCAAAATTTACGTTACCTGTTGTTGCTGAAAACAACGTCAGGTTATTAACTACTACATCAATTCCACACACTGCTCTTTCTAACAAAAAAGTACCAACGCAAACATTTCTCAACTGGGATAAACCGGATACCATAAAAATTTTCCTTGATACTAACATCCATACTGTAAGGAATAAGATGGATACATTGCTCATACGTTCATATCTGCTTTCCGGCAACAAAGATGTTCGATGTACCTATTGCACAATACATAGTCCTAAACCAAAAGTATTTGAAACAATGAAATATAAACCGAGTATGGTTGAAGGGCTACAACCTAATAGTAATGGCGATTATGAGTATGCCGAATTTCGAAAAAAGTTTGGTGATAGCGATATGGCAACAATTACTAACGGAAGAACAATGATTGCTTATACATTGCCAAATAACGAACACCATAATACACTAATAGTTGTTGTGAATAATGATAATCAATGTATCGAAGAAGTTTGCCAATGGCGCAACTGGTAAATAAGTAAGTACAAAAAGATTGATATACATTTGGTTACAATGATATGAAAACTCAACTTCACATACTGTTTATTTGTTGTGTTATATTCACACTATGTAATACTTATACAAGTAAAGCGCAACCTGATCAACCACAAACTCCACCATCCACCCCAAAAGGTGAGAAGTATGCGATAGTGATGGCTACAAATAGATATATTGCTTTTCGTACTTTAAACTATGCAGAAGAAGATGCCAGATTAATAAAAAAAATAATAGAAGACGACAGCATAATAGGAATAGGTGAGACGAAAAGCGATACTTACAATAAACACTGTTACTTTTATTTGGACACGAATGTTACACCAAGCAATTTTTCGACAGCGTTAAAACAAATTGGGAACCAAATTGCGCAAAATCCAAATAAACTAAATCACCCACCCGACACTTTATTTTTTTACTTTTCAGGTCATGGTTTTTTCGATGAAGAAAACGATTTGTATTACTTGTGTGGTTACAACGCAGAAAAAACTGGAACAACGGCAGTTTGGGAATTAAAAACTCTTTGGGGCAGGTTAAATAAATTTGCAAAAAGTTGTAATACTGTAGTGAATGTAGTGATTGATGCATGCCATTCAGGTGGCGTACATAAAGCATCTATTAATGGCGAAGATAAGAAACCACAATGTACTTTTATTATTTCCACAAAAGACACTTCATCGTCTTTCGAAGATAAATGTTGGGGAGGTGGACACGGTGTTTTCACATACTATCTTGCCCGAGGAATTGTAGGAGAGGCAGACGAAGATAAAAACGGAGTAATTCAATTATCAGAATTAAAAAAATACTTAAACAACTCATTCAAATCAGATAAATGTTTAAATCAAATTGGTAATGGTAAGATTCAAAAGCCAAGTATCCTTACAAATAATACAGAAGATGGTGATGAACTAGTAATAAGTAAAAGCCCCGTAAAGAGTTTGGTAAAAGATTTTGTTCTGAATCTTGGGAAAGAAAATAATCCTTCAATTGTTGTTATCAATAAAGGCGATAACGATGATAAAAATTTGAAAAAATCTGTTGATTCTGTTCTTACGTTACTAGAATCAGATAATAAAATATTGTCTGCCTCACAGGTGAGGTATGATTATGTTTTAGAACACGCAAGTAGTGAATATCAAAAGCTCAGTGCAAGAAATTTTTTACAAAACCAATACCAACGCTATGCTGAAAATTCAATCAATGCCTTCTTCCACGGTGATATAACCCGAGATTACGGTACTGAATTTAAACAAGGTAGTGCATACCTTGACTCTGCTATGAAACTTCTTCCCGAAACAACAGAAGATTTAATTGACCTTCGTGATTTTATGTATGGCTATGCAATTGTATATAACTCTGATAGCAGGTTATACTATAAATCAGATTCACTATTTAAAGAGTGTGTAAAGCGTAAACCGCAGTTCACCTACCCATATTACGGTTTAGCCGTGTTAAATGAGGAACGTTGCCTATATGATACCGCAGAGAAGTTATTTAGAAAATGTATAGCATTATCACCCGAGTGGATGAGACCGTATAATAGCTTGGCACAAATGTATAGAGACAGGCACTACTTTAAGCAAGGCCTTGCATTGGCAGACACGGCAATAAAAAGAGACTCTGTAAACCCGAACCCATACATAACCAAAGCAAACTGTTTATTGGATCTGGGGCATTACAAGCAAGCAGAAGAAGCATACAACAAAGCCCTACAACTCAATAACAACCGTAATAACAATATAACGGCGCGAATTAAGCGCAATCTGGGAATTTGTTATCGTGAACGTGAAGCAAACACAACATACCGCAAATACCTCAAAGAATCATTTGAGGCAGATTCAACTTACATTTTTACATTACAGAATTTAGCTGAGTTAAGCAGTCAGGATACAAGTGTTTATCATGGCATTCATACATGGAATACGTACTACAAAAAGATATTGAGTTTACCGGAAACTGCTGAAAAGTATTATGTGCTTGGGAGTTTTAATCAATGGTGTGCAGGTAAAATTCCGAATGATAAAGGAGATAGCATAAAACGTTATATGCTCCTTGACACCGCTAAACGCTATCTGGTGCAAAGTATTGACCTTGACACCTTTAATGTTGATGCATATAAAAAACTATTTTGGACTTATTGGGATTACTCATATTACGCATACTATCTAAACGATAAAAGGTTTATCAATAAGAATGATGCAGACGCATTTCAGGTGATTTCAAAAATTGATACCCTTTCAAAAAACCATGTATCTGAGATACAATATGCAATTGGTTACTACTACTTTTGGAAGAAAGCTGACACTACAAAAGCAATTGAATACTACAAGAAAGCACTACAACTTGAGCCAGGATACTATTCACCAATAAGAAAACTTGAAGAAATTTATAGCAAGTATGACTCAGCAATACTACAAATGTATTATATGGCAGATAGTACTAATTGTTCACCAGTTACAAGCCATGAACTTGCTATGTATTATGAAAGAATTGGTAAACAAGATTCAGCCATGCGAAACTATAAAAATTGTATTGTCTTAGACTCATCATACTTTAAGGTATATCCAAATTTAGCCATACTATCTATGGCAAATGATGTAGAAAAAACCTTAGAATACTGCAAAACGTACATGAAACATAAATCTGATGTGTTTACACCGTCCAATAATCAAAGGGAATCATTAAATGTTGCAAAAAATGAAATTGAGAATAACAGAAATGTAGAAAGATCTTTATCTGATTTATTATTGGCAGAATCAGTGAGGTCATGGCGTTTAAAACGATTTGGAGAATGTTTGAGATATGCAGAGGTTTCGTTCGAATTAAATCAAAATAACACAAATGCGATATTGCAACTGGCAAAATTATATTACATGATGAATGATAGGCATAAATTGTATGAAATAATCACTTCAATAAAAATAAATAATGAGAATATTTTTGATGCGGATCAGAAGATTATGTATAGTAAACTACAATTACTCGTTGCTATTCAAAATAACGACACTTTAAAAGTAAGGAAGTGTTTAAACTATCTAAATTCAAAGGATGGTGATGATAGATTTGATGAAATACCTTGGTTACAACACATAAAAAGATTGTTAGATATAGCTTCATTAACAACTGGAAATACAAAACAACAATTCAAACACATTGCAAATAATGGAATAGTACTCAGTAGCGAAATGAATGTTGATATGAAAACAGGACAATCACTTTCTCAAAATAACTTTTTTTCGATTGTTAAGATAAAATCAAAAAATATTCAAGCCATAAAAGGTGAATTTGAACAATCCTTACTTGAAGATGGCTTCCTGTTGAATAATAACACGCGAAGAATACTCTTTGAGAATGACGAGCAATATCATTTAAACGAATAAGTTATTTTTAAAAAAAGGTTAAAAACTATGATAAAAATACTCCAGTACATCTCCACTTTTATACTGTGCGTGGCGATATTACATTCCAATGTAAATGTTAAAAACGGCAACTTTTTTATAGGATATGTTGACGTATATTTTAACGATAACTTTAAAATTGAGCGTGTGTATAATTCTAAAACTGATTTTAAAGGAATGTTTGGTAGGGGTTGGGGATGCGAATACGAAATGTATCTGACTACACTTCCCGATGGTACTATTATGCTGCACGAATACGGAGGTGGAGCAGAAAATATCTTCAAACCACGTGGTTACTCGCCTATTTCAGTTACAAATGCAGTCAACAACATAGTTGAACTTGAAATACAATATGGTATCACGCAACCCGAACAACGACTTAATAGAATGAGTAGCTTACAGGATAATTCAAACAGGCGAACCGATGCGTGGAAAGCACTACTCAAAAAGGGTGTTAAATGGTTCGAAATAGCAACGGGTACAGTATTAACATCGTATGATTTTTCAGCCCAAAAAATTTTAGTAACAGATACATCCTATAACAGAATAAATGGAGACATTACTGAAGTGTTTAATAAAAAAGGTCAGTTTGTAAAGCGTATTGTAAAGGATGGCTCCTATATCGTATTAGAGTACGATGCAAATGGTCGTATATCCCGTATGAGCAATGATAAAATGAATACCTTAAAATTTCATTATAACAGTATCGGACTGGTATCAAAGATTATTAGTAATAGTACTACTAAATCGGGAGCATTCAAACAATCCTCATATACGTATGATACTTTACAGTACGAGTTGATTGAATCAAATGATGCTGGTAATAATATATTCAAATACTCATATTCAAAAGATGGGTATCATAATCTTGTTCAAATTTTGTATCAAGATAATACCACAATGCAAATAGGATATTGGGGTGCCGAAAAGTTTGTAAATGTAAAATCAGCCAAAGAACGTGATGGAAGATACTACGAATATGATTATATACTACGTAAGAAAGTTGATGAAATCAACCAAAACTATACCGTAACAGTAAGTGTTTATTTGGATACTACAAAAACAAATGAAATTTCCAATAGTACATATCTATATATTTACAGAACTTCAAGCTCAGGCAGAGAATGGACTTACTCCCTGAAATCAATTATTGATGGTGATACTACCGAAACCCGTTACCACGAGAAAACAGGGCTACCTGTGTTTATTGCGAAGCATGGCGATACAACAAAATTCGATTATACACCCAAGGGGGATGTAACATATAAAGAAACCTCTTATTCAATAAAGTGGATTGATTATTCTTCGTGTAATAAAGTAAGCCGAGTTAAGGAAACAGAAAAGTATAGCAGAAAACCCGATACAACATGGAGTACATTTGAATACGATTCACTCTGCAACCTAACTATGGCAAAAAATTCAGATGGAAAATTACTGTCATTAAAATATGATAACAAGGGGCACATTACTACCCTGTTAGATGAGGAAAACAATCAAACAATTACATTCGAATACAACCAAATCAATAAACCGATATCAATCACTGTTATTGGTGTTGGTACTATAAAAGTAATCTATAATACCGACAACGAAATTGAAAAGGTTGATAGCGATGGTGGGCGTACTGTTGCAACAAAAGTTACAAGGATATTTCAAAACCTGCTGGATGTTATACGTCCTGCAGGTGTGTCATTAAATTTTTAGTATAAGTTCAATCAACTAACATCCTTCTCACAACATAATAGGAATTCTGATGCTTCCATCAAAAGTACATTGCTATAACTGCAACAACGAGTTAGAACTTGATTTCAACGAGCGTAAGAATCATTCGTATGTATGTCCGGTATGTAAAAGCGGTTGGCTTGACCCCAAGCAAAACACTACGTTGGAAGAACAAGTATCCTGCGGCAAATGCAACAGCATGATAGAACTCTCCGAACAAGAAAGAAACAACGTATCATTTACATGCCCGGTATGTTCAACCCCATGGGCAACAAACAAACAAAATGCAATGCCAATAGTAAGTAATGCTCAAACTGTAAATACTCAAGAGGAAGCAAACAGTATGATAACAAAAGGGTTACTGTTTCTTGTTGGGGGGATACTTATAACAGGTATCACATATGCATCTGCATCTGAAGGCGGAGGAACCTACTTTGTTATGTACGGACCTATTATTTATGGTGTTATCACTTTAGTTCGCGGGCTTTCCATGAAATCAAACTCATAATGCACGATTCTGTATAAGCGTATTCAAAACATAGTATTTTCGATAAAAGAATATTGCTTAACCACCTCAGCCGAAGCAAACGTTCAGCACGCCAACCATGTGCGAACCGTTCCTCCTGCTTCGCTATCTTTGATAAGAATTGAATTAGAATTACCAATTACCAATTACCTTATCTGTGAGTACCAATCAAAATTTTGCTTTCATACAAACACATATTCAGGCACTTGATTTCTTGCTGTCGATACTCATTGAAACACCACAATCTGATGAATGTCTAAAAGAATGTACGTTAATAAAGATGTAATGCTGAACGCTTGGCTCGCACAGGGTTTGCGTGCTTGAGTTTTCGTTTAGGCAGAGGCGGTAACCATAAATTTCTCACCTAAAAGTTTCTACAATTACCATATCGGAAAATTATTTTTTCTGCCTGTAAAATAGTTGTCAACCATGTTCTGTGTAGAGTATTCCGTTCTGTTGTAACCGGTACAACAAAAAACACTTACAAACTCAATTTTTAGGAATACTTATGAAAACTATATTTAATGTACTCGCAGTTTTTGTTTTTATCTTTTATACAGTAAGTTCATTTGCTTACGAAAAAGGTCCTTCAGTTTCTTGGTTTAATGCTAAAGACGGTCTTAAAGAAATGGCAACACAGCACCGTCCGGCTATTATTGATGTAGGTGCTTCGTGGTGTGTATGGTGCAAACGTATGGATACATACACCTATACCGATAGCGCAATAATAGGTAAGATTGAATCCCGCTTGATTCCTATCAGAATAACAACCGATGAAGACGATATGAAAACGGTTATTCGGTATAAAGGACAAGATATAACCATTGAAGAGTTTGTTGAAAAGTTTAAGATTGAGGGATACCCTTCAACAATTTTTCTAAACGAGGATGGAGAGGTTCTTGGAGTAAACGACGGATATATGAATGTAGAAAAACTGAACAATTATCTGGTCTATTTTGAATTACCCGTGCGTCCTGATATGAAAATTGATGAATACGTATTACGTGAACAGTTGAAGTTAAACCCAAATGATATCAACCTGAATTATAGTCTGGCAAAACTGTTAAGCAACAAACAACATTTCGAGGAAGCAATTCAGCTGTTTGATAAGGTTTTACTAAGCGATGAACTTGAGCAATCGGACATTTTACAAATTCAATTCAGAAAAGGCGTGTTGTTATTACAATACAAAAAAGATTATCAGAAAGCATATACATGCTTTGATAAAATGGGCACTCAATCGGATACTAAATTAGTAAAAGCAGTATCATCGTTTTTTAAGGCTGTTGCATTAGTAAAACAGAGTAAAACTGAGTTTGCTAAAGCACAATTAAAGATATATGGTAAAAACATGAAAGCTTTGAACAAAACAACAGTTGAGTTTATCGAACTGATTGAACCTTACTATAATGTTCAGCAAGAGGCACAAGAAATAGAAACTCTGATTCAATCAATGAAAATTGCATAATAAACTACCGTTAAGCCCGGTGCTGGATATTCTCTGTGCCGGGTTTTTGTTTAACACATCATTTACTTATTATAATAACTACATACTATGAAAACGATATTTATACTTTTGATAATTCTTATTCTCAACTCTGCAAGTTATGCACAATGCTTTATTAGCGGAACTGGTTCAATGGGGCAGTTATACAAAACAACTGGTAATTATGTGATGGATTGTAAATTTAACTACTCCAAAACGGAGCTCGAGCAAACATTTGGAGTGTTAGTTGATTTGTATGTTTATAATGACAGTTATTCGCCAAATGCACTTGCTTCATATCCTATGCAATACAATTACGATGGTACTGTTGCCTTTGGATATACGTTATTAACCGGAACACTATGGAATGCAAACAAAGGAGAATATGCAGTAGCAGGAGTAATGGCGCACGAATTTGCCCATATATTACAGATAAAGAAACATTGTACCCTAACACAAACACAAAAAGAATTACAGGCAGATTACTTGGCAGGATATTACTTCGGAACAAAATCATATCTTTCGTACGGTTTGCGAAATTTTGCAACGTCATTATACGAATTGGGAGATTACAATTTTTGGGATCCTAATCATCACGGCACCCCTACTGAACGCGTTAATGCAATGATGGCAGGATACAAAATGGCTGGTAAAAGTATTGATGTGGCTTATCGAGAAGGTGTGAAATATGTTTCAGGTATAAATAACAACGATGATGAGAATGAAGATGCCGAGGAAGAAGATGACGATGAATACTCGTTTAACAAAACAGATTATGGCGTTGATATGTGTTGTCTGAGTGTAAAAAAAAGTTCCATACTAACAGGACATGATAATAAACCTTCATGCTATTATCCGGTGAAAGATTATTACTTTATCGCACTAAGAAATTCTGATTTACATAAAGTGATGGCTTTTATCTATGTTTGCGATGAAAAATATCACAAATTATCCAATCAACCATTAATCAGTACACTGACATGAAATCAATATCAATCTTAGCGTTAGCATTTACAATGTTATTATTAACAAGCTGCAACTTTAGGACTGAATATGGTAATAACAGTATCCCTAAGTTTACAAGGACGGTAGTTAAAGTGCCGGAGATACCGATTCCACCAGTACAATCGCTATACACTACTATTTTGGATGAAAAGTTTCCTGTTATATGTGGCCACAGGGAATTATTTGGTACTGCTAAATCACGATTAGAAAAGTTAGGATGGAAAGAGTATAATCCAATTCAGGTTGATATGAAAATCGGACAAGTGGGCTTTAGCATGAAAAAAGTACTTGATGTGAACCGAGGAATTGAAGCGTTGGCACAGGTAACATATATCGAAACCACTGTAATGCAAACCACATTAAGAAGGGATTCGGCGTTACTTGTTTTGAAATTAAATAATGCTCCGGCAATTCTTTCATATACAGATAATACGATTACCTTAACAAGAGATACTTTAGTTTCAATATGTCCCCAAAGAGAAATTGCACAAGGGTTTGGTTTTGCATCTACTGATGATTTAACATCAGATGAAAAGTTAATCGTGAATAAGTTCGGTAGTAATTCTTTTAGGGCGCTTCAACTGATTGATGGTAAAAACACGCTAGAACAAATTGCAAGTAAAAGTGGAATGAGTATCGTAGAGATAAGAGACATAATGCAGTTTATGAAAGAGAAGGGCTTTATTGAAATTATGTAGAACGTTGGTGAGTTGTTAAGTTCTAATATTCAAATGTTCCTGCTCGTTATTTGTAAGTATATTGATTTCTTTGTGCATAAACTTAAGTTCATACTCCTTGTATTTATAACTTTCATTTGTTGTGTACTGATTAGCTGCACTACGGTTCTGTATCCATCTCGTGTACCTGTTTCCGACCAACAATACAACAAGTTACACCGCGGTGTTACCTTTCATAATTTGTTTGCAACAACTAATAATACGCCAATCGAAAACACAGCAACAAGACGTTTACGAATGGAGGTTTTGGATTCTTTAGTTACAAGATTTCAGCCGCTGGGTTTAACATGTATCCGTTTTACAATAGATCCTTATCTGTTATTTAACATACACAATTACCAGGATTTAGACTCCATCCCCGAAGTACAATCAGAGTCCGAGCAGTTTAAAATCTTAAATAAAAGCGTATTAGATGATATACTTCGATCCATACAAATTTGCAAATCAAGAAAGGTGTGTGTTGTTGTTACCATGTACACAGAGAATACTCATGGTGCATTAGGCAACAATGTTAAATATCAATTATACCATAATGCCCGGTTTGCTCATACACTTGGTAAAATGTGGACGCTTATAGCCGGACAAATTTCGAGTATATATTCTCCGGACGACGTAATGTTCGAAATAATTAACGAACCCAACTATCGGGGTTCATTCTACAACGAGTATGTGAATAAAGATACCAACAAGGTTATGAGAGGTGTCAATTGGTGGGACGTTGCACAACAGCCAACAGCCAGAATGTGGTTATTCACACAGGAAGTTGTGATAAGCTATATTAGAGGTGCAGCACCGAACCACACAATAATTGCATCCTTCGATGATAACTCTCACCTCGATGCATTACCATATAGCGATATCAGTCTGGATAAAAATGTTATTTACGCAGTACATTATTATGAACCCGATGTTTTTACACATCAAGGTGCATTGTTCCATCCGTTTGCAAAGTACATTAGTACACTACAATACCCATACGACTCAGTTAACGTTGCCTCCGTACAAAAAAGTATTCCTGATAGCTTACGCTGGATATTGAATAACTACCGTGATTTTAATAAATCTACAATTCTAACCTCATTGATGAATGCAAAAAAATGGGCAGATAAACATAATGTAAAGATTTGGATTGGTGAATTTGGTTTGTATTCTAAAAACTCGCCAACTGAATCTTTAAAGCGATATTATCAGGATTTCATCGACGCCGCAAATATGAATAATTTGGGAATTGCTGTTTGGGATTATGATGACTCATTATTCTGCAACAAATTTACACAGCCGGGACTGGACCAATTTTGGAAAAAATAAGTGATTAAGTTTAGTATTTATACTGATGGTTCAATAATACGATACATACATACATCATAATTAGCTACGCCATTACTCACGAAGCCGTAATATGAATTTTGAACTTCAGAAACGTATCGAGCAACACAAACGTAAACTTGAAATAGAGCAAGCTCTTTCTCAAACTTCTTCAATACGTAATTTGTTGGATACCCGTAAAGTACAATATCAAATCCATTACATAGAGTTTCCTGAACTCAATGTACATTCTGCTACATATAATCCTATAGATGTGTTCATAACCAAGAATACAGAAAATGGAAGAATCGTTCTCTCAGCGGCAGGCGAAATTGTTTGGAGCGTGACTAAACATCACGAGCACAATCTCGGAGATAATAATTTTTCAAATGAAAATTCACTTCATGTGTTTATAAAAGTTGCTACGAAGCACGTTACCTCACCAAAAACTATTTGTTTATACGATAGTGTCAATAATCAGTATGTAGTGATGCTCTCATACGAGACTTTTATAGCAATATATAGTGAGCTAATGGAATTCTATTACAAACCTTGGATACTTATTGATTCTTCATTAATGATTCAACTTGATGGTTCATTTGTTAGGGTTCTAAATGATAGTACCATATAAAGTTTGAATCCAATGTTATAAATTGGGAATTTCACTTTCAAAGAGTATTATACTTAAATTGAGGTATTTTCTATACTATAACTCTACTCCCACACCCTGCGCATGTCTTGTTCAGTTACCTTGTCAGTAAGTTTGATGTATTTTTTGAATGTCTTATAATCTTTGTGCCCGGTAATGCGCATAATGGTATCTACTCTCATTCCCTTTTCTAAAGATAGCGTAACAAAGGTTCGGCGTGCTGTGTGAGTAGAGATAAACTTATACTTTGGTTCTTTGCTTGTTATTCGTTCGTTACCTCTGTACCGTGTGATTTCTTCCGGTGAATCTATACCTGCTTGTTGTGCGGCTTCTTTGATGTACGTATTCATCTTTTGGCTGCTGATAACTGGAAGTTTTTGCAACCCTGTATATTTATCAAGAATACTCTGTGCATTTTTAGTGATTGGTATTTTTAAGACATCTTTGGTTTTTGTTGTACGTAAGTGCCAGTTACTATCTTTAATATTATCAGTATGTAACTGGCATATGTCGCTATAACGCTGTCCTGTAAGACACTGGAAACAGAATATATCTCTCGCTCTGTCAAGTTTGGGATTATCAGAAAAATCGTATTGTAGTAATCGTAGTAACTCGTCTTCAGTCAGATAGACAATATCAACTTGCTCATCCATCGGTTTGAATTTCTTGTAACCATTGTTACCATGAAAACCATGTTCTTTTGCCCAGTGCATAAATGTTTTTAATGCAGTAATGTATTTACTCAGCGTATTGTTTGTTACTCCTTTATCTACCAACATATAGGTAGTAAATATCTCATAGAAGTTGTTATCAATGGTATCAAATGAAAGTTTATATTTCTTTGCAATAGAAAAATTGGTTAGATGTTGAATTACCGTTAGGTGTTTGTTACTACTATTTCGTGCATAGTGTACAGACTTTCTTTCCACAAACATTTTGTATGCTGATAGAAACTCCGCTTTCTTTTCTGCTACTTTAGGATTCTTAAATGCCATGATAGCACTCTGTATAGTTGCATAGTCTGCATCCGGATGTTCTCGTAAACAGTTTCGGTAGGTAGAAAGAATACCATTCTTTAAAGCATCTAACCTTCCGTTTAACTCCATCGAGTTCGCAAGCGACCGCTTAGCTTTTTGCTTGTCGGAATCCCAATGCTTTTCTGCAATATATTCACCTGTTTTAAACACCATTGTATTGCCTCTAACAATCCCCCTGATGTATATATAAAGACCACGCTCCTCACGTTTCGATTTTCTATCTAAATAGATGTTAATAGTCATCTCTTCTTAACTATATGTGAAACCAAATTCTGAACTGTGATTGTAGAAACGTGTATGAAGTTTACATACACATTTCATACACTTTTTACGATTATCTATGAACATAGACGAACATCAAAAAGTTAAAATGTTTGAAATTTGATAAATTTTCAACTTCGCAAACATAGGCAAACGTAGAAAAACATAAGGTTCGTTTTCCGCCTTCCGCACAAAAAAGTCCTGTTGTATAAACAGGACTTTTCTTTTTGCTGGCGCAGGACGGCTTCCGGTGTTGCTTTTTATCAGTGCCTCATGTTGCCGTAGAGAACACGCCAATCTGCGATAACCGTTGTTCGCAGATGAAGGTACTTTCCCGCCAAGATTTTTTGAGTTTATGTAGCGTTTTGGTGCGGTCGGGCGATAGCAAAAAATTTTACGTATTGTGTACGATTTAACACCTTTTAGGCAACGGCGTTTGCGTATGTTTGCGGGACTTTTTTTGATATTCACCACATTAGAATAGGACGGTAATGGCAGATTCGAAGGCGAAGCGGTTGTTTCGCAGTTATATTTATGTTGGTTCCTTGGTAATTATTCCCGCATTGGCTACAGGATACGCATTGTATCAGGCATATATTGGTAATGTTGGCGTTTGGGATATTGTGCAATGTGCAGTTGGCGTTGTACTTATTATGTTAGGCGCAACCGTTGGTTACCACCGCATGTTGGTTCACCGTAGTTTTGAGGCACACCCCGTTGTACGCGCATTCTTTTTGATGCTTGGCTCTATGGCTATGCAGGGTCCGGCAATTACATGGGCATCTATTCACCGGAAACACCATGCTTTCAGCGATGACGAAGGCGACCCACACAGTCCTAATATTGATACGTTTGTTCATTCCCACTTTGAGTGGATGATGGAAATGAGTTTTGATGATGTATATGCTATCCGCGATAAATACGGAAAACCGTTTGAGAAAGATAGCATGGCGGTATTCTTTGATAAAACATTTTACTTGTGGGTTGCTGTTGGGCTGTTGATTCCGTTTGCACTTGGTGGTTGGAACGGATTGTTATGGGGTGGTTTGGTACGTACATTTTTAACCAGCCATATTACCTGGAGTGTTAACTCGTGGTGCCACGTTGCGGGGAACAGAATGTTTAATACAAAAGACCAAAGCCGTAACAACTGGATTGTAGCCATACTTGCCATGGGAGAAGGATGGCACAATAACCACCACGCTTTCCCAAGCAGTGCATTTCATGGCATGAAATGGTGGCAAGTTGACTTGAGTGCATATATTATCCGTGGTTTAGAGAAGGTGCGTTTAGCACATAATGTTGTTCGCATTCCACAAGAGAGAATTGAACAACAATTATCGCGAACTTCCGCAACGCTAAAGCATGTACAAGAAAATGTTCAGCATAAGGTACAAGAAGCAACCCAAGCAGCGCACGATGCCGCCGAAGTTTTTAAAGCACGTATAGAAGAACAAAAAGAGAAACTCTCGGAGCAAGCAGTTCATGTAAAAGAAACTGCCCTGCGCGAAGCCGATGAACTTGCGGCAAAAGTTGAGTCTGCTATTTCTCCCAAAGAGAAACTCGCGTAACACTTTTTTACAGTTTTTTTGTTGATTGAGTTATGAATAATGAGAATCAAGTGGTATTCTTGTTGTTCATAACTCTTTTTATGTTTGGGATAAGTGTAGTACGTAGGTGTTTGTTGTATGTCGTTTGGAATAGATACCCTTTTTATATCCATATTACTGGTTGCATTAACTATAGCACCGGGAATTGGTATTGGTATGTATATCCATTGGCGCGATAGATTCGACCGCGAACCCCGTGCGTTGTTGCTGAAGTCGTTTTTCTTGGGAATGCTGGCAATAATCCCGCCTGTTATTGTGCAACTGCTTGCCGAAATGCTTGGCTTTAACCGCCACGAGAACATTGCCACCACCGCCTTCTATGCTTTTATTATTGTTGCCCTATCCGAAGAACTTTCTAAGTACGCCGTGTTGCGTTTGTATGCGTATCCTAAAAAAGAATTCAACGAACCGTTTGATGGCATTACCTATTCCGTAATGATAGCCATGGGGTTCGCTACGTTAGAAAACATCTTTTATGTATTTGATGGCGATGTTGAGCGCGGTGTTGAAGTTGCTTTGCTACGCATGATAACCGCTGTGCCTGCACACGCTGCCGATGCAGTTTTAATGGGATACTTTGCCGGACTTGCCAAGTTCCGTCACGATGGGCAATCGCTTTTATTTACAGCAATTATGGTTGCGGTAATTGCACACGGCATGTACGATTTCTTTTTGTTTATAGAGCATTTAGGGTTAGTTGCTTTTGGTGCGTTTGTAGTTCTTGCGGCGGCATTGGTGTTATCGATGCGGGCAATTAAACTACACAATATCCGCTCGCCGTTTCATTCAAACAACCATACGTATCACTCATAAAAAAAGGACTTCCTAAACAGGAAGCCCTTTCACAAATTATCATTTTTCGGCTTTGCGATGTTGGGGAATTCAAAGTATAGATGTTCAGTTTAGTACAAATGCTCAATAGAATTCCAATGCTCAAATTTAGCACATCAGCCTCATCAGGCTCAATATCGCAAACCGATGTTACCTGTCGTTTTTATTGTTGCACAAAGCCAAACTTGTAAGACTTATTTGTCTGCTTTTTTATTAAAGTCAATGTGTCGCCAAATTGAGATTTAATAACCATATCGCCAATTGCAGCTACGTCCGTAAACTGTTTGCTATCGCTATTTTTATTTGGAATCGATGTAAATGAAAATTCATTGTCAATGTTGTTTAAAACAAAGTATTCAGATGAGTCAACCTTAACAACGTGTGTTATTTCACCCTTAAAAGTTGCGTCATTAAATATTTTGTATGCCTTTTGTTCGTCTGTATAAACTTTAATGAAAATTCCTTGGTCACCCATTTTATCAAACTCAATTAGTGTGTCGCCTTTTAATTTATAGTCAAACCGAAATTTGTCTGTAGAAATCCAAATTGCATTTTTGTCCGAATAGCCCATAATGGCTTTTGATTTATAATACCAAAATCGGTCGGATTTGATATTGTCAAAATCTGCTTGTCGGTCTGAAACCTGATAATATAAAACGTTTGAAGTGTCTTTTATTTCAATTAAGGTAAAGCCGTATTTGTTTTGTCTAAACCAAGTGCCGTGCAAACCTTTGAATATTGTCGTGTCCTGTCCAATTGGTTTATTCTTGCTAATAACTTTATTCTTTGTCGGCTGATTGTTACAGCTACAAGCAAGAATTGTCAAACAGAAAAAAGCAATGAAATGTTTTGTCATTTAATATTTGTCAATGTTTATGGTTTGTCTATAATATGGCAGGTAACTGATTGCTAACAACGATTACATCATTTCAACAATCATTGCACTTGCCTCGCCGCCACCAATACACAATGTTGCCAAACCATATTTCTTACCTTGGTTTTTAAGTGCATGTAACAACGTAGTAAGCACACGTGCTCCGCTTGCGCCAATAGGATGCCCCAATGCAACAGCACCACCGTTTACATTCATCTTCTCAGCCGGGATACCCAGTGTTCCCTGTGCCGCCAACGCTGTTACCGAGAAAGCTTCGTTTACTTCAAACAAATCAATCTGGTCAATGGTTAATCCTGCTTTTGCAAGAACCTTATTAATTGCATGGATTGGTGCTGTGTTAAAATCTTTTGGTGCATGGGCAAAGCTTGCCTGTGCAAGAATCTTAGCCATTGGTGTAAGCCCAAGCTCTTGCACTTTTGCTTCGCTTGCAAGAACAACAGCCGCTGCGCCATCATCAATAGAACTTGCATTAGCGGCAGTAATAGTTCCATCTTTTTTAAACACCGGTTTTAGTTCGGGGATTTTATCAAACTTCACTTTACCCGGCTCTTCATCTTTATCAATTACAATGTCGCCTTTTCTGTCTTTAACAACAACCGGAGCTATCTCGTTAGCAAATGCGCCGTTCTTTTGTGCATCAAGTGCGCGGTTATAACTTTGGATAGTAAAAGTGTCCTGCATATCGCGATTAATGCTACACTCGGTTGCGCAGGTTTCTGCAAAGTCGCCCATTGGTGCTTTTGCATACGCATCGGTTAAACCATCGTATTGCATCGAGTCCACAATTTCGCCGTTACCATATTTATAACCGCCACGAGCTTTGGGTAATAAGTATGGGCCGTTGGTCATCGATTCCTGACCGCCCGCAACAACAATCTCTGCATCGCCGCAACGGATTGCCTGATCGGCAAGCATAACAGCTTTTAATCCGCTACCACAAACTTTATTAATGGTCATACACGGAACAGAATCGGGCAAACCAGCGCCCAATGCTGCCTGGCGTGCCGGTGCCTGACCAACACCAGCTGTTAATACATTACCCATAATAACTTCACTTACATCGGCAGGGTTAACACCTGCACGTTCAACAGCGGCTTTAATAGCAACCGCGCCAAGTTGTGGTGCACTAAATCCCGATAAACTTCCCATAAATGCGCCAATTGGTGTACGCGCTGCCGAAATAATAAACGATGCCATGAATCTCTCCGTTAATTGGTGATGAATGTTTATTGTTAAAATCAAGTCTGCAAAAATAACCAAACCCACCGATGTAAATAGTGGCGGGATATAAATCGTTTATATCACGCTAATTTTGGGTTTCGGCAGTTGCCGCAGCAACCCGCAAGCGCGCCAACCCGGTGCGAGCCCACCGTTAAGCGACGCATTTTTTACAGATTACCTTGTCAATTCCATGCAGTATATTCAATTGCCATAACTGAAAATGCGATGAGCATATATCGGAATGATAAGCGTAACAGGTTCCTCCAGAGATTTCCTTGTTACGTGTAATGGATACCCGATTTCTCGGGTATGACAGTTCCTAAATAATTCTTATACAGTTTACAAGATTGTCATTCCCGAAAATGCGGTGAGCATTTATCGGGAACCCAGTTATCGTAATGATTCCTCCAAACAACCATTGCCGTGTTCTCATTCAGCATATCTGCGTTCTTACTTCCACTTCGCAATCCACTTTTTTTCGGACTCGGTAAGCTGGTCGGTGTTTGGTTTATAGGTTGGGTTTGGCATGTACCAATCTATGTGTTCGTAGTACTTTTTTAGGTCGGGGTTTGTAAAAACATACCCGCGCCGCGCAAACGGTAGATTCTTTAGTATTCTGCGTTCCTGTTCGTTTTTAGGTTCGGGAATGTTTTCTTGTTGGTACACAGAAAACGGAAGGTACTGTATATCTTCGGCAGCAAATAAACGCTGTGCATACAGTTGTAATTCACCTTTTGGTTTAAAGTTCATCTTGCGGAATACAAGCATACCTTTTTGAATATGGAACTTGACTTCACCAACCTCATTAGAGCCATTCCATTTTGTATCGTACTTACCTACACCTTGTATTTGCCACTCGGTTGCGTTGCTAAAAAAGCTCTTGGCAATAGCAAACGTTTGGAACTCATCCATATCAAGATTCAAGGTGAAATCGTTAATCTGTTTGTTGCCCCAACGGTTGGCAGCAGTAAGAATGTAATCAAAACTATACTCAAGGTCAACACCGGAAGAGACATCGTACGTGTACGTGTGTTCTATAATGTTCGTGCCTTCTTTAAACGTTGCATTGAAGTGATACACGTAGTAAAAATTTACCTCGTTTACGTTTTCAATACTTGCTTTTATATCTTTTAGTTTTTTGCTTACCACAATCCCATTCTTTGCATACAACGAGTCTTCTACATACGCAATGGTATATGGTTGCTGTTTGCTATTAAGCATAACCGTAAAGTTCCTGATGTACGGATGCTGTCCGTTTTTGGGCGTTCCGTCTACATCGCCCGTTGGCGAGAATGCTTCAAAGCCAACGGTTAGTTTTTTCTCTTTGCCCGGGTTAAAAAACTCGTAGTACACGGTTACTTCTATGTACTTGTTGGCGGTCTTTTTTATGGTAAGTATTTCTTTCTGTACGGTAATATCCGTTTCGGAAATTGGTATAAGCTGGTTACCCTTTGTATAAAACGCACCATCGTTTGCCAATGCCGCATAAGCACTACCAAGTAAAAGCAATACAAGAAGTGTGAAGTGTTTCATGGAGAATAAAGTAAATGTAGTTTCTGACTTCTGCTTACGCGGTATAATTATTCTACAACACTCCCACGCGCCGCTGTACCGCTTGGGGCGGACAGAGTTGCCGCGCACACCGGCGCGCTTCGGCAATGGCGGGTTACCACTATGCTGTTACAGATTTGGTTGTAGATACTTTATAACTGGCGTAACATGCGTACATCGTTTTCGTAGAGCATGCGGGCATCGTCTATGCCGTGTAGTAACATGGCAACGCGCTCTATACCAAACCCAAATGCGTAGCCGCTGTATTCTTCGGGGTCTATGCCGCACTCGGTAAGTACGTTGGGGTGAACCATGCCGCAACCAACTACTTCCAGCCAACCGCTGTATTTGCATACGCGGCAACCTTTGCCTTTACATAAAAAGCAGGTGATGTCCATTTCGGCACTTGGCTCGGTAAAGGGGAAGTACGATGCGCGGAAACGGTAGTTTATGTCGTGACCGTACATTTGTTGTGCAAAGGCAATTACTGTTCCTTTTAGTTCGGCAAAGCTTACGTTTTTGTTAATGTACAACCCTTCCATCTGGTGGAACTCTGCAAGGGCGCGCGCGGTGATAGATTCGTTACGGTACACTCTGCCCGGCATAACCGCACGGATTGGCGGCTTCATGGATTTCATTAGCCGAACCTGCACGGGGCTTGTGTGTGTGCGCAGAAGTACTTTATCCTTATGTTCAATAAAAAAGGTGTCCTGCATATCGCGTGCAGGATGGTCGGGCGCAAAGTTCAGTGCCTCGAAGTTGTGGTAATCATCTTCAATATCGGGACCTTCGGCAACTTCAAAGCCCATGCGGATAAATATATCCGTCATGCGGTCAATGGTCTGGCGGATAGGATGCAACGAGCCCTTAGGCAAGGTGCGTCCGGGTAGAGTTAAATCTAAGGCGTTGCGTTCTTCTTTGGCGGTTTCGTACACTTCGCGCAGTTTGTGGTATTCTGCTTCTACAAATTGGCGAAGCTCGTTGAGTTGTTTTCCAACATGTGGTTTTTCTTCTTTGGGAACCTCGCGCAGACGGTCGGTTAGGGCGCGCAGAGTTCCTTTTTGTACAAGATGTTTCAAGCGGAACTGCTCTAACTCAATTGCATCTTTAACAGAATGAAGCGAGTTTTCAATTTCGCTGCGAAGATTTTTAATATCGTTAATCATAGGGTGCGTTTTATGGTATAATGTGGTGCAATATAGCAACCACGCGGGTATTGTGCCATTGGTAAGGAATATTTTGCTTGCGCACGGCGGCACCGTTCGGCGTAACGCATCACACCCACACCATGCCGGAAAGAACCGCAGTATTATTCCAAACGGCTATCGTTATAGGATGTTAATTTTTTATGGTTATTAAAAGTAATGCCCTTATATTACAGTGTAACCGGACAATCCCTGTTCCTTTGAATTATGTTGTACTCCTTACATTTTCCGGTTTGATGCAATACATACAATGGTTTCCTTTGAAAGTAATGAACCTTACATAACTTTAATCATTTATCATAAAAAGGAGTTTCCCTGATGCAGTACAATTGTTTGTCACGTTTGTTTACCTTCCTTAAAGCCATTAGGCTTGCCCTTCGGACTTCGGACTTCGGACTTCGGACTTCGGACTTCGGACTTCGGACTTCGGACTTCGGCGTGGTGTAGTGTTACTTTTGTGTAGTGTTTTTCTCTCTGTATCAATGGTTGCGCAGGGAAATAATATTGCACCTGATGGTACGGCAGTATCAGCAAAAGTTGCAATTGGTTCCAGGGGTATTAGTGGTGGTCCGACGCACCCATTACATATTTACACACAGTATCAAGACATCTTTAATAATGATTGTACTATTAAGTGGTCTACGGGATATAACAACTCTGAAGATCATTATGCATTTATAAGTCTTGCTTCTTTTAATGATAATAACAATATATCTCCTTACTCTATTTGTAAAAACCATATTGGTTATAATTTATTCGGTATGCGTGGAGCGACTCCTAATGATTTCATCATTTCATCATCGATTAAATCAGAAGACTTAATATTAACGACAAGAGACTTCTTAAGTCATATCAGGTTTGCAACAACTGAAACTGAGGGCGGAGATGATATAGAGAGAATGATTATAAGGAATGATGGTAAAATCGGTATTAACACACGTGATCCTATTGGTACTTTCGATATAGTACCTCTAAACTCTTGGTGGTATAAACCTCGAATTTCTTTTAGTGTAGAAAACTCGAATTCTGCTAATCCTTCAATACGATTCTACCGGCCTACAGGTGGTACTTTTGTTAACCCAACACCTTCTATTGCTTGGTGGATTGAAACCACAAGTGGTTCTGATGTGTGGAAGCCTAATGCAATGGGTGCTATTAATTTTATGGCAAGTGCTGCAGGTAGTGATAACTCTATATCACCTGGTGATGAAACATCAACACCACCACAAACAGCAACTATGAAATCAAGAATGACAATTCGTAATAACGGCAATGTTGGTGTTAACTATGAATTACCAATTAGTAAGTTACATGTACATGACGGTGCAATTTTGTTTGAAGGTAGCATTGGATCAACACCAAAAAAACATAATTCTTTTCCTGATTTACCTACAAGTGATTTAGAATCTGATCAAATTGAACTTGGCGCAGGTTCGCGTTTTATGTGGGTACCTGAGTTGTTTGCTATACGAGCTGGCAGACTTGAAAATACGAATTTTCCAGGGCTACGTTCAGAATATTGGAATAGCGGTAATATTGGTTTTGGTTCGGTCGCTATGGGATACAATGTTTTAGCTCAAGGTAATGGATCTGTTTCATTAGGACTAGACAATAAATCTGAAGGGATACCAACAATTAACGACCCTAATAATCCAATGTATTATCAGAACGAAGGACATGCGACAGTTACTATTGGTCATTTCAACATTGCAAGAGGCGGAGACGCAGTAGCAATTGGATATGCTAACAGCACGTTAAAAGATGTATCATATTGTTTTGGACATGGCAATTCTTGCAACAGTCTTGCCTCTTACTGCATAGGAAGGTCTAATCATATAAGTGGTGCGTATGCCTATGAAACATCAATGGCTGTGGGGGATTATAATTATATAACAAGCCAAAATTCGTTTACATTTGGTAGACTCCTTAAATGTAGCAATACTAAATCAATGGTTATAGGTATCGGTGCGGGTACTGGACTAGAGAATAATATAGAAAAATCATTGATGATTGGTTTTGACAGTAATATTCCAACTTTGTTTGTAGGGAGTTCTAACGGGGTGGGAACAATAGGTAAAATTGGTATTGGAACGACTTCCCCTACAAAAGAATTAGATGTAAGTGGAAATGTTACTATATCTGCTAAACTTGGGGTAGGCGTTGTGACGCCAGCTTGTTCGCTTGGTGTTAACGGAAATGTTTGTTTTGGATGGGGTGGAACCGGATACCTAGCTACCGAAGATAATAATACTATTGGGCTGATTTCAGAGAATACCGTGGTAATTCATGGAAAGTTAAACCAAAATAATCAACTCGAACCTGCCTATGTTGTTGACAACAATGGGAATAGTGGAGTGCGCTCAGGCAAACAAAGCAAACTACAGGTTTGGGGTGACGCGATAAAATTTAATTCAACATCTTCATGGGATATCCCCTCTGATGCGCGGTATAAAAAAGACGTAAAACCATTTACAGACGGTCTTGCAAAACTTAAAAGTATTGAACCTGTTTCGTTTAGATATGACGAAAAACTTGGTTTAGCACAAGATAGCAATATCGTAGGAATAGGAGTTTTAGCTCAGGACATTCAAAAAGTGTTTCCTTATACAGTAAAAGAAAATACACTCTACACATCAAGGATTATCAAAGATGAAAAACGTTATCAGGTAGATGCAGTAGATACAACTATTATTCAAGTTAATGATAGTTCAAAACGTGATGAACACGGACATTTTGCAATGAAAGATTCAGTAACATTAACTCCTATTAAAAAATGGGTCGTTGAACCACGTGAGTTTGGCACGGACTCTTTACCACTTCTAACATATAACCCAAGTGCATTAACATATGTGATTGTTAACTCGATAAAAGAACTTGATTCTTCTGGAATACAAACCAAAGAAGAGTTGTTACATAAAATATCAATACAAAATTTTACAATAGATTCTTTGCAACTTGCGGTTAAAAATCTTGAAGAACGTGTTGCAAGATTAGAAACCAAGAATCAAGTAGCACTTAATGAAGTAAGTGATGTGATACTCGAACAGAATAATCCAAACCCATTTGCAACAAGTACAACTATAACGTACTACATACCTGAAAACATCTCCGGCTTACCTCAACTTGTTATTACTCCAACTTCACGTACACAAATACTTAAAACTATAGACCTACAAAAGGGACTACCTACACAGTTAACGGTATCTGCTTCAGAGTTTGATACGGGTGTGTATGTGTACTCTATCGTAATAGATAACAAGGTATTGGCAACGAAAAAATTTAGGGTCATGACTAGATAAGCAATAAATAATTAGCTTAGAAGCCAGTCATGAAGCCATTTACAAGCAAAATTGTCCGTTCAAGAATTTCGAAGGCAAAATTTCTAGAGATTGTACGCTTGTTTTC
>JAIBAE010000155.1 GCA_019695345.1 Bacteroidota bacterium
CCAAGTAACGCTAAATGGGACTCTTTATTTGATTCATTAACAATGTTTTGCTATCGCAGGACGGCACCAAAACTCTGTGTTATCCAGAACCTTCGTCATGCCGATAGATACCTTGAAGCAAAACACGCACCTTAACCGCGATAACCGAATAACGTAGGTAGGCGTTTTCTTCCGGCAGATGAAGAGTGTACTATTATTGCGGCTTGGTGCCGACTGCGTAAGCATAATATCCGTCTGCTACCTATATTCGCACTCATTTTCACAGTAAAAATTAAGATTATCATGTTCACCAAAGTACTAATAGCCAACCGCGGAGAAATTGCCTTACGTGTTATTAAAACGTGTAAAAGAATGGGAATTAAAACAGTTGCAATTTATTCCGATGCCGATACCAACTCACTGCATGTTAAAGAAGCCGATGAAGCCATTGCAATTGGCGGTTATACCCCGCGCGAAAGTTATTTGGTGATGGATAAAATCCTGAACGCAATTACAGCAAGTGGTGCCGATGCAGTTCACCCGGGCTATGGATTCTTATCGGAAAATGATGAGTTTGCGCGTAAAGTTGCGGAGATAGGATGCACGTTTATTGGACCATCGCCGGAGGCAATAGACGCACTTGGCGATAAAACCGCTGCACGTGCATTAGCAATTGAAAATGGTGTTCCTGTTGCACCGGGAAGTAAAGGTGCAATAGAAAGTTACGAGGAAGTTCGTGAACTTGCCCGTACCATTGGGTATCCCGTTTTAGTAAAAGCAGCAGCGGGTGGCGGTGGAAAAGGTATGCGAGCAATTTTTAGCGAAGAAGAATTAAAAGATGGTTTGGCGGCGGCACAAGGCGAGGCATTAACATCGTTTAATGATGGACGTGTGTTTGTTGAGAAGTTTGTGCTTAATCCGCGCCACATTGAGATACAGATACTTGCCGATAACTTTGGAAACGTTTTATATTTCCCTGAACGTGAGTGCTCTATTCAACGACGACATCAAAAAGTAGTGGAAGAATCGCCATCTACCGCAGTTACACCGGAATTACGTAAAGCAATGGGCGAAGCAGGTGCACGGCTGGTGCGTGCTTCAAAATATACGAACGCAGGTACAATTGAATTCTTATTGGACACCGATGGCTCGTTTTACTTTATGGAAGTGAATACCCGTTTGCAAGTAGAACATCCCGTTACCGAAATGATTAGCGGTGTTGATTTTGTAGAACATCAGTTGCGAATTGCATCGGGAGAAAAACTAAGCATTACGCAGGAAGAAATTGCACAACCCAAAGGGCATGCAATTGAATGCCGCGTTTGTGCCGAAGATGTGTACAATGGCTTTTTGCCAGATACCGGCGTTGTAGATTACATGGATATTCCATCGGGTGATGGAATTCGTAACGATACAGGATTATATGTTGGGTATGAAGTATCTGTACATTACGACCCAATGGTGGCTAAACTAATTTGTCATGGCGATACCCGTGATGAAGCTATTGAACTTTCCCTCAAAGCATTAGATAATTACACGTTAAGTGGCTTCCGTACAACAATTCCATTTTGCCGTGAAGTTATTGACTCAGCACCATTCCGTTCGGGTGATTACTCCACCAAATATGTTGAGAAATATTGGCATGATTCTGGCATTTCTCAACAATCGGAAATGGTGGCGGCTGTTGCAGCATTAGGGTTTGATTCCTATATGGCGCGCCGCGTACCCGATGTTGAATAGCACAACGTTGATTTTGTTGTGCACTTACACGGATGAATCATGGCAGAACAACACAGTCATCGTCGTTGCCCTCAATGTGGAACAGTAGGCAGAATGTTTCGATCGCACTCACGAAGCAAGTTCGAGAAGTTTATGCACTTTTTTTCAGGTGTAGTTTATATATACCGTTGCCATCAATGTAACTGGCGTGGGTATATGTTCAGAGCTTTTCCAACACAAAAACGTTTTGGTTTTTGGTTTACGATAGGTGCAATGGTTACCATAGTGTTTGTTGTTATTACAACAATAAGATTGTACTTGAGATCATAGGGTATGTAAACCGTAACATTATATTTTTATTAATGGTTACGCGTAATTTAAAGTTGCATTCCATACAATACTTCTCTATTTTTACTACCAACATTTTTTATTCATTTACTCTAGGGGATTATTATGAGTATGAACAAAGTTTTAGGGGTTGTGATATATGGGGTGCTATCATTTTTACTTGGATGGGGCATATATGGTATTGTGCTGATGGACCTGCAACGCAGCAATACTACAGTATATGCTGGACTTGAGAAGAACCCACCAGATTTGATAGTGTTATTTATAGCAAATTTAGCTTGGGGGGCGTTAGCTGTTCAGATAATAGATGCCTTGAAGGCATATTCATTTATGGATGCATTTAAAAGAACCCTACCTTTTATTTTTTGTATTATGCTTGGTGTTGACTTAGGTTTTATGTCCTTTATGAACCTGTACACTTGGACATGGATAGTAATTGATGTTTTGGTTGGAACAGTGATGTGGAGTTTATGTAACGGAG
The DNA here is from genome assembly GCA_019695345.1 of Bacteroidota bacterium. Classification (GTDB taxonomy): domain Bacteria; phylum Bacteroidota; class Ignavibacteria; order Kapaibacteriales; family NICIL-2; genus JAIBAE01. Next base: position 2,528 of record JAIBAE010000155.1, read on the forward strand.
TTTTAGGATGGTGGATGGGTCGTGGAAGTAATGCTTCAGCATAATTAGTTTCGTTGCAAAGTAGTCCTTGCATCTCACAAGATGTAAGGACTTTTTTGCTGCCGCAAACGCGGTTCGTCCTTGCGAGTATCACATCCATCATTTGCGCGGAGAGAACCGTGTCTTCTACATAAGGTTTATCGTGTAGGCGGATCTGTCCGGCATAGTGAGTATGTTGTTTGCACCAATGTTTGGTGCCGTCCGGCGTTAGCAACACATCTTTATCTTAAAAAATATCCACACGCTACAATCAGCCCGCCGAACTTATGTATTTTTGTGCTTCGTTAGAACGAACACGTCGTTGTAACACAAAAACATAACATTTCTAACCGTAGCATTTTCATCTGTTTATGACAACATCCGAATTGCAGCCACTACTTGATAACCAACAACTCTATACCGAATTTGAAGTAAACGCAGAAGCCGCAAAGGAACTTGGTTTAACCGAACAGGAGTTCATCAAAATTTGCGAAGTTCTGCAACGCAAACCTACATACACCGAACTTGGTGTGTATTCAGTAATGTGGAGTGAACATTGTTCCTATAAAAACTCTATTCTTCAACTCAAAACATTGCCACGCTCCGGCGGTAGAATGTTGGTTGAAGCAGGGGAGGAAAACGCTGGGTTAATTGATATTGGCGGTGGGTACGCAATAGCGTTTAAAATTGAATCGCATAATCACCCTTCGGCTATTGAACCTTTCCAGGGTGCGGCTACGGGTGTGGGTGGTATTCTT
>JAIBAE010000156.1 GCA_019695345.1 Bacteroidota bacterium
TAATATCTACATGTTGTGAGATTGGTGCTGTTAGTGTTACCAACGACCCCGAAATTCGCACGGCAATGCGCAACTACGGCGAGAATGTAGGAATGTCATTCCAGATTCAAGATGATGTTTTGGATTATACCAGTCGTACTAATATTCTTGGTAAACCTATTGGTAACGACATTAAAGAAGGTAAACTTACATTACCTCTTATTTACGCATGCACTCAGGCTCCAAAAAGTGAAGCAAAAAATATCGTATCTCTTGTTAAAGGTAAAAATATAACCCAGAAACAAGTTGATTTTGTGCAGAGTTTTGTAAAAAACCACGGTGGAATTGAATACGCTACCGAACAGGCATTGAACAAAGTTCGTAGTGCAACAGAAAATTTAGAACGTTTCCCCGATTCAAACATTAAGCAATCACTTGTCAATTTTGCCCATTTTGTTGTAAGCCGCGAGAAGTAAATTTCGCCATAATTGGTAGGTTTACGTAAGGTTATGTCCGGCATGATAAGGCTTTGCTAAAGAAAACCTACTTCGGTGCCGTCCGGCGATAGCAAAAGAAAATCATAAAAAGTTTGACAAGTTTTTAACATCTCGAAACAATTTTCCCAACAATGTTTTCTTGAAGCAGCCGTCAATGCGGTTGGTTGTATGCTCCGGAACACCAAAAGGAGCCAGGGGAAAACGGAAACATCAGATGCACACCTCATCAAGATTTTCAGAAATGAACCGATAATACCCTGTATTCAAGCGAACATTAGAGGCAAATCGCTTTACAACCTTGAAAGGTGGATAAGGGCACTCCCCTTACATGTCAACACCAAGACACATTCTCACTTTTCACCACCACAGTAGAAACGCCGTTGAATTTATGATTCAACGGCTTTTCTATTTTTAAAGTATTCGTACACTTTTAGAACAGATGTTCCTACGATTAATCCAATAATAGTTCCCTCTGTTAGCCCTGCAAGTACATCGGTTGGATAATGCACACCAACGTAAATTCTTGAGAACGCAATCAAGACCGCAATACTCCACCACACATATCTGTATCGGAAGAAGAACATAGTAAACACTACCGCCTGTGCCGCATTATTTGTAGCATGGCTCGATGGAAATGATTTTCCGCCCGGTTTACCGCCTAACACACGTACATACGCATTGTTTACAAACGGTCTGTCTCGGCTTACAATGTTTTTTATCAGGTGACTATTCATTTGGTCGCTGATACCAATGGTAAGCAAAGCCGCAATTGCACAAAGCCTGCCATTAACGCCACCTTTCCACATCAAAAAAACAAAACCAATTGCATACACTATCAACCAGTTTCTTACATTTGTTATGAAAGGAAAAAACGCATCGAACAACGGGTTACACAAATTGTGATTGATGAAATCAAAAATCATCCAATCGAAATGAAATAATTCAAGCATGGTGTTTTGCTATCGCAGACCGCACCAAACCTTAGTTACAAAGGTACCTCACGGTGCGCGGATGAGTACCTCAACAAAAATACACAACAACATCGTTTAGATGTAATCAAACTATCAAGATGAAATCAACAATCTTAAACACAGGAGAATGGTTATCAAAACCCAGAATTGTAATTGGCATAATGAGCGGTACATCGTTAGATGGCGTTGATATAGCCATTGCCAGATTTGATAACAACAACGGTAAACACACCTTTACGCAACTACACGAATACACACAAGAATTTTCCCGTCCGGCATTTGTGCAATTCAAAAGACTAATAGAAGAACCTGTAACCATAGCCGAAGTTTGCGATGCATCTGTGTTTCTGATGCAACTCTATCAAGCGGCAATCGAAACAGCATGCCAACAAGCAAACATCTCGATACAAGAGATTGATGCCATAGGCATACACGGGCAAACGGTATGGCATTCCCCCAAACCGCATGAATACATTGATACTCAGCTACGCTCAACCTTACAATTAGCATCGGGCTCAAGCTTAGCCAATACCTTAGGATGTACGGTAGTAAGCGACTTCCGCACAGCCGATGTTGCATTAGGCGGAGAGGGCGCGCCACTTGTTCCAATATTTGATTATCATTTTCTTAAAGATGATTCACAACAAACAGTTGCACTTAATATTGGAGGCATTGCCAATGTTACGTTGCTACCCGCCAATGCCTCGTTAGATTCACTCATTGCATTTGATACAGGTCCGGGAAATGTTTGGATTGACGCAACGATGATGTACTATTACGGAAAGCGTTACGATACAAATGGCAACACAGCAAAAGCAGGAGTACTTATACCACAAATGTTAGAAGAGTTACAAGCACTACCATTTATTCATCAGGCACCTCCAAAATCAACCGGACGTGAGCTTTTTTCTCACGAGAATCTCCATTTCCTATTAAACAAGTATATGCGTATTGCTCGTCCACCAGAGGATGCAGTTGCAACCCTTACCGAGTTTACAGCTTGGAGTATTGCTCACAACATCAATACATTTGCTCCCGATACACAAAGAGTAATTGTATCAGGTGGTGGTGCCCGAAATACGTTTTTGCTCGATAAACTGAGCCATTACTCACCCACCACACAAATACTTACTAGCAATGATATTGGAATCTCTATAGATGCAAAAGAGGCTCTATGTTTCGCATATCTTACTTACAGAACTTTAGCAGGATTACACTCAAATATTCCTTCGGTTACCGGTGCTTCAAAAACAGCAGTTCTTGGTAGCATAAGTATTCCATAGTTATTCCCTCTATTGCCGCAGCAATCGGCGTGCGCCGCAACCCGGTCGGCTCCAACCCGCCTGCTTCGCAATGTATTCATACTCTACAACGGCTTTAAAATAAAAGAGACCGAAGTGTTGAGCTTCGGTCTCTTATTGTTTGTGCTGAATACTTCTGCTTTGTGGTTTGTGTATTACTTCACAATCACAAGTTTGTTCGTTATCGAGTAACGTCCGCTTGTTAATGTGTAGTTATATACGCCGTTTGCTAAACCAAGTGCATTTACACTTATTGAATGTGTACCTGCACTTGCTACTCCATCAAACAATACTGCTACTTCACTACCACGAGCATCAGTAAGTACGATACGTGCCATACCATCGAATGGCATTGTGAAGCTAACTTTAGCAGCATCAACTGTTGGTGTTGGTTCAGCGCTTGTTAAAGCGTAGCCCGCTGCTATCGCATCATCGTTTACACTTGTTACATTGATGACTGCCGGTGATGTTTCTACACTACCGCAACCGTTCTTTATTACACAGGTGTAACTTCCGCCACTTGCATTACCCGGATTTACGATTGT
>JAIBAE010000013.1 GCA_019695345.1 Bacteroidota bacterium
ATTTCAATTGTTGAAACACTATCCATCCTAACCGAGTACAGTTTATTAAATGTATCGTTAGTTAAATCATATGCAGTTACATTGGTTAGTTCACGGCGTTCATTTATCATTTCTAAAGCAACCCAATAAATTGTGTGTTTGAGATTATCTATAAGCAAAGTATTAGTACCGCCACATGTACGTTTATCATCGGAAACCATAAATTCATGCAATTGTTTGAGTTTAATGGATGTGTCTGCGTTGTTAAGTGATACATCATAGAGTTTATAACCATCAAAAGAACCTTTTTTGTAATAAACTGTTATCATTCGTAATTCATGTTGCTCTGTCTCGTAAAGGCAATACGAAAATGAACTTGTGTCAATTAGACCTACTCTGTTGACATTTTTAGGTTTGATATTATCAATAATTTGATTCCCAAGAAATACCTGTGCAAATAATCCATTAGGATATAACGCATCAGCAAAAACCATCACGTCTGACTTTCCATCCTTGTTAATATCAGTTATTCTTAATTGGTCGTGCCGTAAACTATATTCTAATTTCTTGTTGCTTAATACTGGAGGTTTTCCTTGTTGTGTTCCTTGATAAATATTTCCTTTGCCGTCTAGGTAGTCAATTATCCCGTCCCCATTGAAGTCTCCTGTTTTTATGTTGGCATCGCCGCCTTGCCATGTAAACACATTAACAGTATCCCACGGGTAACGTAGTTGCCAAGTTTGTACCCCGTTGGGTGTGCTTATAACTAATGCACCTTTACCGTTGTAAAAATTTTCAAGCCACGTCATGCCGTTTATGCCGTACCCCATGTTGTCGGCTCGCCACCATTCTTGTAATACAGGTACTGATTGAACCTCACTTTTTGGATTTGGAATTTGCGCAAGTAATGTACTTGCTGTGAGAAGAAATACAACTACATACTTCATTAGGAAACCTCGTTGGGATAGTGGGTAAATTTATATCAATAATGACAATTCATATTTCTTGTTTCAAATAAAAAAAGGGCAACGTTACATTAAAGCTCAAAGCCCGGTACTTGGCGGTAACCGTTTTTCGGAACAATAAGAACGCGCCCGTTGCCGGGCGTTCCTTACTGTAATCCGAATAATAACCGCCAAGTTTTTGCTTTGAATACAGTATTAACGCTATGTATATCTATCTATATTTCTGTTCTTGCCTTTTATCCTTTGTGATTTTGTTCAAACATAGTGTTGTTGCTTTCAACTTGCAAACTTCTTTTTCAAGAATAATCTTTATTAATTCATAAGCTGCTCTTCTCAAAGATTGCGATGCTGTAACGGTTTGCCCCGCCCGTGTGCCGGCGCACAAGGCTCGCTTCGGCAAAAGGCGGGAAAACAATATCCGTTACCGTTTTTTACGCAATGTAGTTACGTAGAACTTTTCTACATCGGCGGTAAACTGTTCAAGCGATGGCTGATGAATGTACATCATGTGCCCGGCTTGGTAATAGGTTGTGGTAACTCGCTTTAATGCCTCGCGGCTTACTTCCAGGTGGTTAAGTGTGTACTCGGTTGCGCCAAATGGTGTTGCTAAATCGTAATATCCGTTGGCAACAAACACGTGCAAGTGTTGGTTAAGGCGCATGGCGGCGGCTAAATCGCTTGCAACGTTTACATATCCGCGGTCGGCATCGCCCCATTTCCATGGGTGTACGCTGGGGGTAAGAACCTCGTAGGTTGCCGAGGTTTCGTAGGCAAGCTCGCGACGTATGTAATCGTACACGGCGGCTGTATAGGGCGCAAGTATATTGCTGTAACTTGGGTCGTTCTCGGGCATTTCGGTTACGTGATTTGCATCCTCACCTTGGAATCTGCTATCTAACCTGCCAACCGTTATACGCTGTGTGCGCAGTAGTTCTTTGCAATACTGCATAGGGTGTACGCGCAGATTACACAACTCTACAAACTGCTCGGTTAATCCTGTTAGTTGCGATATTGTTTTGGTAATGCTTTTACTTTTAGCGGGCGATAGTGCATGCCCTTGCATTAAGGCAAGAGTGTATTCGCCAAAGGCAAATGTGCGTGCGTCGCTTAGTAATTTTGGTAAGCTGCGTTGGTATGCCGGTTTTAATTGTTTGTGATACCACGATGTTGCTGCCAATGCCGGTAAAAAGCAGATGTACGGTAAATCATTTCCGGCAGAATGTTCGTGTGCAATGGTTTGGAAACTGAGTACCGATGAAATTAACGCAACACCGCTGATGTTCATGCCGTGTTTTGTTTGCATATAATGCGAGAGTCCGGCGGCGCGGGTTGTGCCGTAGCTTTCGCCTGCTAAAAACTTAGGCGATAACCAACGCAGGTTCTCGCTGGTATAGCGGCGAATAAACTCCCCAACCGATTGAATATCTTCCGTTACACCGTGGAACTCCTCGCGCTTGGATTCGCCTGCTGTGCGGCTGTATCCTGTTCCTACGGGGTCAATAAATACTAAGTCCGTCCATTGTAACCATGTGTATTCATTATCGTTGTAGGCATACGGCGCAGGAAGTGGATTTCCAATATCATCCATGTGGATTCGTTTGGGTCCTAACGCCCCAAGGTGCAACCATACAGAACTGGAGCCCGGTCCGCCATTAAAACAAAACGTAATAGGTCGGGTGCGTTCGTTAGCGGTATCTTTGGTATAAGCAACATAAAAGATGTTTGCGCGATGTTTCCCTTCGTCCGATTCCAATTTCATCATGCCGGTTGTGGCAGTGTATTGTACGTTTTTACCACGTACGGTAATTTGGTGTTTGGTAATGACGGGGGAGTCGTATTGTTCGGTTTCGGTAGTTGTTTCGGTTGTTTCGGATTCTGTTGTGTCGGACATAGGGTAATCACAAATAAATGTAGAACAATTCTGTGCGCAAAGATAGCGAGATTATGAATGAGCAAAGAATCTTCGTAGCTTGCGCATGCAACTTTATGTAATTCAGTACACCACATGACCATCAGCGACTTTTTACGTCAGCCATACCCAATAGAAACACTAATTCAGAACCGAGTGTTTAACGGAGTTGTATCTGCCATATTTGTTGCGGTATTTCTGGCGGTGTTTCAACCGTTTGGCATTCAGGATATTGAGTACAACAAATATTGGATTATAGCCGGATACGGTTTAGTAACCTTTTTGGCAGGTGCATTAAACTTTGTTGTATTGCCAACACTGTTCCCGCACTTCTTTACCGATGCCCGTTGGACGATACGCACGCATATTGTTTTTCAGGCATACAACATTCTGATAATTGCTGTTGGCAACTTGTATTACTCTAAGTTGGTAGAAGTAAGTGCCGTTAGCTTTTTAGGTTTTACAGGGTTTCTGTTTGCCACACTTGCCGTTGGGATTTTTCCGGTTATCTTTTTTACGTACATAGCATTTCAACGTGCAAACGAATTGTACAGCGTAGAAGCCAAAAAACTATCGGAAGTTGTTGAAGAACACAATCAGCATGGTGGCACTATTGCTCAACACACGGAACAACACCTATCAACAACAACACAACCCGAAACCCCGCATATAACGATAGCAGAAGACGAAGGGAAACAATCGGTTACGGTGCATCACGATGAACTACTGTTTATTGCCGCCGCCGATAATTACGTAGAGGTAATCCACAAGCAACAACCCGCAACAGTAGTATTGCGAACAAGCTTAAAGAATATCGAAACACAACCGTTGCCGCCACATTGGTATCGCTGCCACAGGTCGTACATTGTAAATTTAAACAAGGTGCGCCGCGTTACAGGAAACTCGCAAGGTTTGAAACTTGAGCTGGAAAGTAACTATATTGTGCCCGTTGCCCGAAGTAAAACAAAAGAACTTCGTGAGTTGTTGATTCATCTATGCTAAGCCGCGCCAATTCTTGCACGTGTAACACGGCGGCATCCGGCGGGAGAGAGAACGTAACGGTAAGAACAACCGTGAATCATACAGTTGTAATTTATTAATTGATTATAGAGGTTTATAATGAAGACAGTTTGGAAAAACATCACCGCCATTGCACTGATTACACTGTGTGTTCTGGCAGTTCAATCCATATATGCAGGCAAAACGCCACAACCACAGTTGCCAAAATTCCGACTCAATAAAACACAAAAGATTATCCCCGGTGCTACTGTTGAATTCTTAGGTATGGATGGTAAGAAACTTGGCAGTGGTACAACAAACGATAAAGGTACCGTTGAGATAAAACTAACTCATCGCGGACCAATACAGGTAAAGGTATCAGCGCCCGGTGTTACAGATAAAGCTCTGGTGCAATTTACTGTTGCATCAAACTCACAATTCTACGACCCACGCCAACACACCGACCCAAAAGAAATTGCAGACACCACAAAGAAATATTCGTGGACGTATATCATACCTAACAAGATGGTATTTTTAATGCCACCAGTAGTAAATGATGCAACTGTTACCTGCACCGTTAAAACAGAACGTTAATACATGGGGATGCGGATAAAGCAATGGTTCTATCCCGCATGCACACGGTTTAGAAGCAGATGACAGTTGGTGCGGTCGGGCGATAGCAACTACAACATATACAATATCATGATTAAACTTACGCAATACAGTCACGGTGCCGGATGCGGATGCAAACTTGCGCCATCTGTGTTAGACCAGATTTTACATACCAACCAACAACAACCCGATTACAAAAATCTGTTGGTAGGAAACAACACCCGCGACGACGCTGCCGTGTACGATTTAGGCAACGGGCAGGCATTAATAAGTACAACCGATTTCTTTATGCCTATTGTAGACGACCCCTACGACTTTGGCAGAATTGCATCGGCAAATGCAATAAGCGATGTCTATGCAATGGGTGGCACGCCGGTGTTGGCTATTGCTATCTTAGGGTGGACGATTGATAAACTCCCGGCCGAGATAGCCGCCGAGGTTATTCGCGGAAGCAGGGCTGTTTGCGCCGAGGCAGGAATACCACTTGCGGGCGGGCATAGTATAGATTCCCCCGAACCAATTTTTGGATTAGCTGTTAACGGATTAGTTCCGCTTGAACATTTAAAACAAAACAGCACTGCAACTGTTGGCAGTACATTATACCTAACAAAACCTGTTGGTGTTGGCATACTAACAACTGCCGAGAAAAATTCAAAACTATTACCCGAACACAACGGCTTGGCAGCACAATGGATGACACGCCTTAACAGCATTGGTGCGGCGTTGGGGAACATCCGCGGTGTTTCGGCAATGACCGATGTAACGGGCTTTGGGCTGTTGGGTCACTTAACCGAAATGTGCGAAGGCAGTAATGTTGCCGCAGAGGTAGATATACAAGCAGTACAAACAATAACCAACCTAACAGAATACATACAACAACGCTTAACACCCGGCGGCACCAAACGCAACTGGATGAGTTACGGCAACAAAATACGTTTACCTAAACCAAGCAATGCAACCACGCTCAGCGATATATTCACCGAGCATTATTCTACTCTATCAATAGCGTGCGACCCCCAAACAAGCGGCGGCTTACTGGTAGCAGTAGAGCCACAATCAACGCAGGAATTTTTAGATGCAATGCACGCGCACAACTTACAGGCTTACACAACGCCAATTGGTAAACTTATTCCGCGAACAACAGAAGAATATGTAACTATTATGTAAGGTTTATGCTATCGCCCGACCGCACCGAACGCAGTGCTAATGAACAGCGTTGCATGGCGGATGAGAACAACGTATCCATTGTAAATCTTATCGTGGTTCGTGTATTATAGTAGAGTATTGAATGCCTGAAGGTTAGATACTAACGTGTAAAATCACTATCACGTGTACGTTGTATTGCGAACAAGGAACTGAAACCGCGCTGAAGGTTGTTATGCAAGCAGTCCGTACGGAACGGACTGCGTTAGCATAGAATAAAGAATTAAGAATTAAGAATTAAGATTGAGCTTCTTCTGCTTCCCAGCCAATTGTTTTATGGGTTGAATCGCAAAACGGTGGATTTTTAGTTTGTCCGCAGCGGCAGAAACTTGCTTTTTCTTTTACTTCTATTCTGCCATCGGCGTGGTGAAGTGTAAAGGGTCCGATAACCCGTAGCGAACCACCTTTGTTTACCGTTACCGTTGTTGTTGGGAGCTCTTGTTGTTGTTCTTCCATTGTATAGATGATTATTAAAATTGACAAACATGTACGTGCAAAGATAGCAGGGTTTGGTTTTATAGCATATAGCTATGTTTGCAGGGTATCATAAAGGAGTAGTATGAAGGTTATTCTTTTTATTTCGCTGATAGTATGTGTTGCTAGAACTTATTCTGTTGCCCAGCAATGTTGTTCGGGTAAGAGCAGTTCTACAGCGCAGTTTGCAATGCTTACTAAAAGCACGGCTTTTAAAAAGGCACATGCCGAGCCATTACCCTTTACGTTATCCGAGCAACATGGTGCAATGATAACAATACCATGCGATGACGGTAAAAAAGCAAACGTGTACGAAGTTCGCGCAGAACAACCAACCAAAAACGTTGTTGTTATGGTGCACGAATGGTGGGGATTAAACGATTACATTAAACGCGAAGCAGACCGCCTGCACCACGAGCTTGGTAACGTAACAATTATTGCCATTGATTTATACGATGGCAACGTTGCAACCAAACGCGAAGAGGCAGCTGCCTATATGAGTGCTGCAAAAGAAGAAAGAATTCGGACTATACTAAAAGCAGTACAAACCTATATGGGCAACGATGCCCACGTGTGTACAATTGGTTGGTGTTTTGGTGGCGGATGGTCGTTACAGGCGTCGTTACAGTTTGGCAACAACGCAGTTGGGTGCGTGATGTATTATGGGATGCCGGAGAGTGATACTAAAAAGCTGCAACAATTACACGCACCTGTGTTGGGTATTTTTGCAAATAAAGATAAATGGATAACTCCGGCAGTGGTAAAAACATTTGCCGATGCCATGAAACAACTTGGGAAGCAATGCACTATTGCACAGTACGATGCCGACCACGCTTTTGCAAACCCAAGTAATCCCGGTTATGCAAAAGAGTTTGCCGAGGAAGCACATACCAAAGTCGTTGAGTTTATGAAAAAGTGTTTTGCACAATAACATGAGATACGTTTGTTTTGCCATATTGCTGGGCGTTCTTGCTGTAACAGGTTGCAAGGAAACCAATACGAATATTCCGGCTCCGCCAACACGGGCAGACTCGGTAGAGATTTTCCGGAAGGCATTTACAACACCGGAAGATTGCAAAACATGCCACCCCAAACAATACGAAGATTGGTCTATGTCTATGCATGCCTATGCAATGGTAGACCCTGTGTTTTTCAGTTTAAACAAGATGGGGCAAGATTTAACCAACCATAAGTTAGATCAATTTTGTGTAGCGTGTCACTCGCCGTTTGCTACTCTGCTTGGCGAAGCACCCAACGGGATTCCCAATACAACGCTATCACCAATATCCCGCGGAGGTGTTACATGCGAAAATTGCCATAGGGCTACATCACACATACCCGGGCATCCTATATCAACGTATCGTTTAGATAACACATTTCTTGGCCCGTTGCGCGATGCGCAATCAAACTCATTCCATAAATCACAGTTCGATACCGTATTTCACCAAGGCATTGTGTGTGCAGGTTGCCATGATGTTATAAACCCTCGTGGCATTCCTGTTGAACAAACATTTACCGAATGGCAAAATAGTGATTACCCGGGGCAGGGGATTCCTTGCCAGGTTTGCCACATGAAATGGGAAAAAGGTTCTATTGCCGTTGGTGGCCCGCCGGACAGAATGGTACACAGCCATACTATGGAAGGTGTGGATGTACCGCTTGTGGACTTCCCAAACCGCGATAAAATGATTGAGAAGGTTGCCTACGCATTACAATATGCTGTAGCCGCACAGTTAAATGTTCCCGCAACTATTACACGTGGCAAAAACGTTCCGATAACCTATAATATTTACAATCAGATTACCGGGCACAACATACCAAGCGGAACAATATTCGAGCGGCAGATGTGGGTGGAAGCTGTAGTTACCAACGAGAATGGCGATACATTATTTACATCGGGTTTTACCGACCCCAACGGAGATTTGCTCAATCAAAAAAGTGATTACGTTAAAAAGGGGTTACGCACAAAAGATACATCATTGGTATTGTTTAACGGAACAGCATACAGACTAAATCAGGAAATTGATTTCTTCTTTGATGCCGATGCAGTTGTTAATCGCACCATACCGCCGTTTCAATCACGCTTTGCAAAGTATATTCTTACTCCGTCGCAATATGGTTCATCGCAAGAGGTGATGGTACATATACGTTTGTTATTCCGCGCTATGCCGCCATACCTTTTGCGTATGCTTGGTCATGCCGATTTGATTCCCAAGATGCCAACCTTTGTAATGGAAGAAGCCGAAGAAGTAATCAGTATAAAATAAGATTGCCGTACGTAATATGTTTGGGTTTGTGTCTGCTGCCGCAGCGCGCCTAGTGGGCGGCAACTCAGTCCGCTCCGCGCGTTACAGCGTCGCTGTAGTGTGTTCAGGATGTATTTGTTATAAAGAATTACTATACACCTATCTGCTACCAAACCAGAAGATATATTGTAATGTTAAGATTGGATTCTTCTTGCGAAAGCAAAACGGCCGGCTCCGCCCGTGTGACGGCGCACTACGGGTTGCTACGGCAGATGCGGGAACCACATTGTTCGTGCTTAAATCTGTACGCCAAGCTGAGCGGCTAATTGTGTGTAATCGCCACTTACTTCAAGCTGAGGTATAGGAACACTAATTGTAAAGCGCGTTCCGCCCGTTGGGCGTTGCTCGTGCTGAATAGAGCCTTGCATTGTATCTACACACATTCTTACTAATGCCAACCCTAAACCCAAACCACGTGTTGAACCCATTTGTGTTTCGTTCATACCACGGTGGAACCACTCGTACATCGAGCGTTCGTCTTCCGGGGTAATTCCTTTTCCTTCATCTTCTACTGATATGCGCATTAGATTTTGTTCTGCCATCATGCGAACAGTAACAGTGCTAAAATCGGGAGAGTATTTTATTGCATTTTTCAGAAGCTGTGTAATTGCCATTGAAAGGTTATCGGGCATGATAAAGCCAACGATTTCCGATTGAGGTAAACTTAGTTCCACATTTTGTTTTGGCATAAAACGCTTGTTGAACTGAGTTACAGTATCGTGGATGTAGGCATTTATCATCATCTCTACGGGCTGCTCGTGTATTAGCGTTGTATGTGTGCGTAGCATATCGCTTATTGATTCGAGATGATTGGTCATGATAGTAATACTATCGGTTATCTGAGTACCAATTTTATCTCGTTGGGAGTTTGCTTCTTCCGCAGGTAATGTATCCGCATAGTGCATTAACTCAACGCCATTTTGAATTATGGTCATGGGTGTGCGGAATTCGTGGCTTATCAAACCAATCAACCCCATGGTCATTTGGTTAAAGCGTTTTTCCTGATGCAAGGATGCTTCAAGTTCTTGTGTTCTGTTGGCAACATGCATCTCCAGCGATGCATTGATGTCTTCGAGTATCTGATTTTTTTCGTTTACAATACGTTGCAGATACCCAACTTTACAGTGTGTGTTTACTCGCGCAAGAAGTTCTGCATTATTAAACGGCTTATTTACAAAATCGACAGCTCCTAATTCAAATCCTTTAACGGCGGCATCAATTTCGTTTAATGCAGTTAAAAATATGATAGGGATATTATTAGTAGCCGGATTGGCTTTGAGTTTTTCGCAAACTTCGTAGCCATCCATTCCGGGCATCATTACATCCAGTAAGATTACATCAGGTTTTATTGATTGCACGCGCTCTAAAGCTTCCTCGCCACTGGTGGCAAAACTTACGTTAAAGCCGTCTGAGCGAAGGGCAGTAGCGGCTACCTGAATATTTTGCGGAATATCATCCACAATAAGAATCGTAAATTTTTGTGCGTCGTACATATCAATAACTCCGTATTACTGTATCTGCTTGTCCACAGCTTCCACCATTTGTGTGTAACGGTTAAGCTCGGACTTAAGATTAACGATATCAAATGCCTCGTAAGCATTTCGGATTTTACTAATGTATCGGCTGATTGCTCTGGTTTTAAAGTTTTTCTCTACATTTTCTAATGCAGAAATGAAATTTTCTACATCGTTACTGCCAAATGTATCGTGGGCAATGTGCCATTCATTATTGCAAATTGTATGTAAAATCTCTCGATATTCCTCAATTTGTTCAGTTGTCAGCTCGTCAGAAAGTGATTCTTCTTGTGGCGTTTCGGTTTCCTCTGTACTTTGTTCAATGATTTCGTTATGCGGTAAATATTTTTTAAGTTCATCTAACAGGTCTTCCGATGTTACCGGTTTTAGCAGGTACCCATCAAATGCACTGTTTCCTACTAAGTCGGATTTAGCCTCTTGCACAGTAGCTGATACAGCTACTATTGGCGTTTTTACAAACCGTTGGTCTCTGCGTAACAGTTCACGTGTTTCGTGCCCGTCTAATTCGGGCATGCGTAAATCCATTAACACAACATCAGGAGTCCAGTCTTGAGTCATGGCTATGGCCTCACGTCCCGACTGTGCTAATTTAATGTCAAAGTTTTGTGACTGTAATAAAGCATACATATACTTCAGATTTTCCGAGTTATCATCTACCGCAAGAATAGAGGCCGGTTTAAACACTAACTTTTTACCGGATGTTGTTGGGGTTGTAATGATGTTATCGGCTATTAGAACATTACGAAGTGTTATTGTAAACGAAGTTCCGATGCCCGGCTCACTTTCAACAGAGATATCGCCTCCCATAATATTTACTAAACGCTTACAAATACTTAAACCTAATCCAGTACCGCCAAACTTACGTGTACTTTGCCCTGCTACTTGCCTGAACGCTTCAAATATTAACTCTTGTTGGTCGTGTGGAATTCCGATACCGGTATCACTTACAACTAATGATAATATACATGATTTACCATCGCTATCGGGCATACCGCTAACATTAACGGATATAGTTCCTTCGTTATCGGTAAACTTAATCGCATTCCCAATAAGGTTAAACAGAATCTGACGAACTCTGACCTCATCTAACATTAATGCTTGAGGAATATTAGAACTGATGTTGCTGATAAAGCGAAGCTTTTTCTCATCTATCTTTTGGTAAAAAAGTCTTCCTATATCTTCAACAACACTACCTATGTGTACTGGCTCGGGTTTAATGCTTAACATCCCGGCTTCAACTTTAGATAAGTCAAGAACATCGTTGATAATTTGCATCAATGCTGCGCCACCTGCCTGAATACTTTTTATATACTCTTGCAGTGTAGGCTCTTTAATATGGCTGCCAAGTAAGTTGGTAAACCCTAACACTGCATTCATGGGTGTACGGATTTCATGGCTCATGTTTGCTAAAAATTCACTCTTGGCCCTGCTTGCCTGTTCTGCCTTTTCTTTTGCTATAATCAATTCCTGCTGCTGTATTCTACTGCTAGTTATGTCCTGCACCGTACCCGATAAGCGTACTACATTACCTTTTTCATCGCTAATTGGTCTCCCTAAACTCAATACATGATGCAACGACCCTTTGTGTGAGAATATCCTATGTTCTATGGAATAGCTTGTACAGTTTTGTACGGCATCATCAATTACAGTATACACCGTGTTTCTGTCGTCATAATGAACCGCATTGATATAGTCTGCAAACGAGAGAAGTTTGTTATCGATTTCAATACCAAACAGTTCGTACATTTGCTTGCTCCAACGCATTTCTCCGGTAATGATATTATAATCCCAGCTTCCAATGTTAGCTAACATCTGTGACTCATTTAATAACTCCTCACTTCGGCGTATGGACTCTTCGTATGTCCGTTCTTTGGTAACATCCCAGTTCAAGCCAATCATACGTTGTGGTTTGCCGCTACTATCACGTAAAATGGTACCATGTGCATTAATATACCGTACCTCTCTTGCGGGTGTATTGATTTTGAATCCAAAATTGAATGACTTTGTATTTGTATTATTGAGTATACTGTTAACAAGATCAAATGTTTGTTTTTTATCACTGCTATGAACTAAGTTTTTCCAGCAGTCATATGAGTTACTAAATTCTTTAGGTGTTACGCCATACATCTTATACATTTGGTCATCCCATTCTAGATATCCTGTCTCAATATTCCAATCCCATAATCCAAATGCCCCGGACTCAGATGCTATCTGTAGACGCTCTGCTGTTCTTAATAAGGCATCTTCTGCCATTTTGCGCTCGGTAATATCCTGCACTGTACCCCGTAGTCTTTTTACCTCGCCGTTTGCATTTGTAAACGGATGCCCAACACCAAATACAATGCGTATATTACCGTTAGGAAGTACAATACGGTGTTGAATTTCGTAAGGAGTATTTTCTGTTATACATTTACCAATTACCGTTTGTAACTGCAACTTATCTTCGTCATGCACTTGTCCCATATACTGAGCCATGGAGACATATGGCTGTACTTCTATGCCAAAAATTCTGAATGTATTATCAGACCATATTGCTTTACCTTCATCTACTAAGAACTCCCAGCTACCAATATTGGCAAGTTGCTGAGACTCATTCAATAATTCCTCCATGTATTTACGTTTTTCTTCTATCGTGCACTGCTCGGTTACGTCTTGGGTTACACCTATTAACCGTAAGTTTTTCCCAAAGCCATCTCGCACAACAACTGCATTTTCACGTAAATAGTGGATAGTTCCATCTCTGTGGATAACACGGTAGTCAGCAGATAGTTTGCCGTCTGTACTTTTAACAGCATCACTTAGTGCTTTCACTACAATGTCTAAATCTTCCGGATGAACTCTGTTTCGCCAAATTTCGTGTAAGTGTTCTTTTTGAGTTGTATCAATATCGTACAGTTTATATGTTGTTTCATCCCAAATAGACTCTTGCGAGTTATAGTCCCATTCCCAAATACCAATACCAATGCCACTTGTGGCAAGTGTTAAGCGTTCGCTAAGTTCGCGGATTTGTTCTTCTTTGTACACTCTTTCGGTTATATCCTGAATACTGCCGGTATATTTAATTAACGTACCGTCGTCTCTTTTCAGAGGGTGTGCAGTTGCACGTAACACCTTTGTAGTTGAACCCGATTGTATGTGCAAATCATCGCAATAATCAGAACCATTGCACATTGCTTCTAAAAAATACTCGTGTTTTTTCTTTCGTTCATTGGGTGCTATTATATCCCAAAATGCTTCTCTGGAGATTATACCATCCTTAGGAGTCTTAATGCCGCATAACGTAAATGTTTCGTCGCTACACCGGTAGTAACAACCGGTTATATCAAGTTCCCAACTTCCTGTTTTGGTAAGTGTTTGTGTTTCTTGTAAAAGTTGTTCTTTGTATTCCCGTTCAATTTGTGCCAAACGTTCGTTGGTTATTTCCCAACTTACCCCTATCATACTTTGGGGACTACCATTGTTATAAACAACGGTAGCTTTTAGCTTCATATATTTTACAGTGTCATCGGGTAGTACTATTCTATATTCAGTTTCAATATCGCCTTTCTCTATTGCCGAACTGAGAAGTTGCTCTATTCTTCGGCGCTCATCGGGGTGTACTCTTCTAATCCAGAACCTCTTTACTTTTTCCGGGGGGACGTTATATTTATTGGTAGCAAACATTTCGTACGTGTGTTCATCCCAAATTACAGTATCATGTTGTAAATCCCATTCCCAAATACCAATTCCAACACCGTTTGTAGCTAACAACAAACGTTTTTGTAATTGTTCAACTTCTAAAAATGCAATTTTATCTTTAGTAACATTTTGCGTGGTTCCTGTGTAGTGAGTTATACTACCATCTGGGTTAACTAACGGGTTTACAATAGCATGAATGTATCGTGTCTCGTTTTGTACCAATGCCCTGAACTCTATGTCCACAGATTGTCTGTTTTGCACCGCGGACATTATTTTTTCAACAACATCATCTCTGTCTTCCGGGTGGAAACTTTCTGCAATTTGTGTAAGGGCTATATTATTATCGGGTGTTTTACTAATTCCGTATATATTAAAGATTTCATCGGATACGCGTACTATTCGCGTGTTTATATCCAACAACCAGCTGCCTACGTGTGACCTACGTTGTGTATCTGCAAGTATCGCAGTAATTCTCCTCTGTTCAAATTCCTGTAAGTGTTGCTCGGTCATGTCCTGAACAATCCCAAGGTACGCTTCCACTTTGCCATTTTTGTTTAGTACGGGATGCCCCGCACAACGTATCACTCTGATATCATTTTCAATAACAACTCTAAATTCAATATCAAATGTTTTGCCTTCAACAATTGCATCTTGTATTGCTGTTCGTGCCGCATCTCTGTCATCGGGGTGGTATGTTTCTATTAAACGTTCTCGTGGTATTGTAAAGTCATCGGTTAATTCAATACCATACATTGCAAACGCTTCTTCCGATGCAAAAATCATTTGCGTCTGGAAATTTAGTTCCCAGCTTCCAATCTTAGCCACTCTCTGTGTTTCGGTAAGTAGCTGCTGCATTATATGTTGCTGTGATTCCTGTTTCCTCTGTTCAGTAATATCAATTACAACACCTAATAGTTGCGATACCGTACCGTCGGGGTTTCTGGCAAATACAGTCTTTCTGTCGTGTAACGTTTTAACGCTACCATCTTTACAAATAACCCTGAATTCGTTTTCACAAACCTCGCCATCTTTCAAATTAGGATATGCGTCTCTGTAACGTTCGTACACTTCTTCTTTTTCTTCGGGGTGAACTACAGTGCTTAAGATACTGTTGCCTAACCCTTCAAAATCCTTTTTATTATATCCTAGTATTGTATATAAACGCTCGTTCGCAAACACTGTAGTTTTCTCGTTTAAGTCGTATACATAAATACCGGTAGGAGTAGTGGTATTTATCTTATTAATAAAATCATTTTTGGCAAGTATTTCGTTTTGAATATTCTTCAACTCAGTAACATCGGTATGTGTTAATACGCCGCCAATAACAGCACCATTGTTATCAAACATAGGCGTTGCCCGTTGTACATAATGGAATTCACCAATGCTGTACTCATTATACATTACCTGGCCACGCAACGTTGCTTGTACGTTCTGAACTGTCTCGCGGAAAAATGATTCTTCAATTAATGGGCGGCCTTCTACCGTTTGTTGCAGATATGCAATTACCTCTGTAATGTTACGCCCTTCGGCTTCTTCGTGTGGTAGTTTTACGCGTCCTAAGTTTGTGCCACGTACAACAGTAAAGTTCAGGTTGGTATCATAGGCCATTACCACAGTTTCCGGTAATGTAGTTAACACCGAATTATACAAGTTTTTTTGTTGTACAAGTGTTTCCCTAAATTTAACTTGTTCGGTAACATCCTTTATAACAAACGAATACAATGTTTCACCATGTATCTGAAAGCTCGAAATAGTAACTTCCACTTCTCCTTTACCTATTACTTTTTTCGATGTCAGTCTTTCGTCTCCTTCAAAAACAACAAACGGTTGGTTTTCTAATTTTTTACTAATAGTACTGGCAATTTTATATTCGCTATCGTCGGCAAACAGCATCACTATTGGCTTCCAGAGAATATCCTCAACAGTAAATCCAAACAAACGTTCAACGGCTGTATTGGCTGTTATAATTATTCCATGTTTATCGGTGGTAATTACACATTCTCTGATACTATTAAAAACGGCTTCGCGTTCCTTTTGTAAAAAGCTAATTTGTTTGCGCCCATAATTTCCCATTAACTTCATTGCAATAGCACATCCAACTAATAATATGGTGTTTATCACTACATCAATCACCGGAAAATTAGTGGCAGAATCGTGCAGATTAACAGCATAAACGTATATGTTATATGTAATAACAATACAGAGTAAGGTTATCATTACCCTACGTAGGTATGTAATTCTTGGGTTTATCTGTTGGCGTGATACAGAGCGAAGTGTAGATAACATAAATATTCTTCCATAAATCAAATCAATCCAACGGGATACTCCTATCCCGCATTCGCTTGTGCAACTGCAAGCAACGTGCCACGAGCATAAAATGGACGAAATCCTTAAAAATTCTACAAAGAGGAGGGTTTTTGGTAAACCACACACGTCCGAAGCAATCCTTCAGCGCGCCAACCCGGTGCGAACCGTACCTTCAGCGTCGCATATAATTACGAGTTACGTGCTCGTGTTTTATACAGTTGCTTTAGTTGTCATTCTGAGCAACGCGAAGAATCTCTCTGATAGCTACGTATGATAGTAGAGACTCGTAATCACTTACCTCATGGGCGAATATCTATTCGCACCTATGTACTTGTACTGTAATGATTGTGATTTCGTAATTAAAAACCGTGCCGCTGCAACGGTTGGCTCCGCCTGTGTGACGGCGCACAAGGCGTGCTTCGGCAGAGGCGGGGAGCAACATTGGTATGATATAATTAGTTTTTAAGCGTAAACGAAATGGTTGTTCCTTTATCAAGTTCGCTGTGCAACGTAATGGTAGAGTTATGTGCCTCTAATATGTGCTTTACAATTGCCAATCCTAATCCGCTGCCGCCAATACTTCTGGAGCGATTGGTATCGGCGCGGTAAAAACGTTCGAATATTCTTGGTTGATGCTCGGTGTCGATGCCTATTCCTGTATCGGTTATAGTTACAGTAGTTTCGTGTTGCCCCCGCTTACATACAATATGTACAGTGCCATTGGGCTTGTTGTATTTAACAGCATTGGATATAAGATTGGTGAGAACCTGTGTTATCCGTTCCTTATCACCAAATACAGAAACATCCTGTTCAACGTTGTTGGTATAGATAGTAATAGCAGAAGTAACGGCATTGGTATCACGTTCGGACTGAGCTACATCGCGTATTACATCGGCAATGTTAAAATACCGGAAACTTAAGCGCATCTCGCCCGATTCTATGCGGGAGATATCTATTAAATCTGCCAACAGCGTGTTTAACCGTTGAGTGTTTGCGTATGCTTTTTCTACAAATCGTTTACTTACGGTTGAGTCTTCCAAAGCACCATGCAGCAATGTTTCCAGATATCCTTGTATGGCAAAAATCGGCGTACGTAATTCGTGCGATACATTCCCTAAAAACTGACTGCGTACCTGCTGAAGTTTGTGCATTTGTTCCAGAACTTCTTCATTCTGATTTTTAAGAGCGTTGGTTGCATTGGCTATTTCCATAACGGCCTGTGGGGAATCGGAACTGGTAATAAATTCACTTTCTTTATCTTCCGTTATCCGCCTGATTTTATTGGCTACCGATTGTAGTTGTTCTATTGTTTCAGTTTCGGCTACAGTTATTACGCGGCGCATAACCCAGTATCCACAAACCAACCATACTAATGCCCATAATACTACTTCCTGCCACAAATGCAACTCGCCTAAAAACAACCTGAGAATTAAAAGCACCATACAACTGCTAAACACAGTGATAAATAAAAGAAGTGCATTACGTTGGGTGCTTCGTAGTACGTTCACAGAATTTTCTAGCTCCGTAACTATGGTTTTTATCGGATTCAGCCGCAAATATAGCTATCCGTATCTGTTTCAACATTTTGAGTTTTAGTCCGATACTCCACTACAAAGTGTATGGTGTTGTAACCTGCACCCCCGATAAGTATATATGGTAAATAACGACGACATACTATATTTAGATGTAGCGCAACGGAGATTTATCCGAAGCTACAAGATTATGTTAGCACTAACAATTATTAGTGCTATTGGTGCTATTGGTTTGAATATGGTGATTGTATCGAATATTAAGCAATATACAGAACTATGTCAGCAATGGAAGAATTGTGATTTTAATCTTGCTCAGGTGCAATTATGTGTTTCGCAATGGAAGATCAATGGTAATGCTATTGATAGCTCAATCAACACTCAAACCAAGGTACAGGCTAATGATGTATTGGCAAAAATCTTTGCCTCACGCTTTAAAACACTTGATAGTAGTATAACGTCCACTCAAAAATTACTACCGGAATATAGACAATCTGTTACTCATCTTCGCCGCATCGACTCACTATCTGCATTAGTAATAACATTAAACAGCGAGGTTGCATTACAACTCCCTAATAGAAAAAGCAACGTTGCATTACATTCTGAATTAGACGCATGTTTAACGTTGCTTAACATCGAGTTATTACAATTACATGAGATATTAGGACATGCCGAAAGTAGTTATGCCGCAAGTATTGTTCATTATCAGGAACAGTATAGTGCTTTTTTGAATTTGTTGTGTATAAGTGCTTTAATTGTAATATCAGCCGGTGCTATTTGGGGAGTAAAACTAGCTTCTATAATGAAGAAAAACTCGGTGAATCGCTATAAGCAATACAAAACTATGATGGGGAGTTTTGATAAGAACCAGCAACTTCTTACAGAATTGGGTGAAAGTGAAAAGAAAATACGGCGGATTACCAATACAATTCCTGGAACGGTATGTCAGTATCGTATATCTTCGGATTTATCGAGATTGAGTTATATTTTTATTTCGGAAGGCTCGAAAAAGCTATTTGGGTACGAGCCACACGAGTTTTTAGAAGACAGCTATTTAATACAGAAGAATATTCCTTCAGAATACTACAATAAGATTCTGGAGCTAACAAAACAATCTATTGCAAACAATACATTGCTTGAATTAGAGTTCCCGTATAATCATCCCGTTGATAACAGGCAAGTGTGGATACATACTACGGCATTGCCAGAAGTGTTAGGGAATGATTATGTTGAGATGTACTGCATTTTCTCCGATATCACTGATGTAAAGGAAGCAATAGGGGCAATGCATAGCAGCGAGAAACAACTGCTTGACATATCACATGCAATTCCGGGTGTTGTATATCAGTTACAAATGCATCCAAGCGGGCAACGTGATTATCTGTTTATTAGCAGCGGTACTTCTGAGTTGTTTGGACTTTCCTCGGAAGAAATCACTCGTAACCCGTACACTATCTCGGAGAAAATCCACAAAGATGATTTACAAGGAATTGGGCAGAGGATAACAGCGGCAATGAATACGCTAAGTATCTATCAATATGAGTACCGCTATATTATGCCCAATGGTACAGAGCGTTGGATTAGTGAACTATCGGTACCGGAGTTACAACAGGACGGAAGTATCATTTGGAGTGGAATTCTTACAGATACTACAGAACGTAAAATACAACAAGAAGCACTTCGCCATAGCGAAGAAATGCTGAATGAAGCACAAGGTATTGCACAACTTGGGTCGTGGGAACTTGATATGAGAAGCGGCACCATGCGGTGGAGTGCCCATATGTATAAAATTGCAGGATTTGACCCCACGCTACCTCCACCGGATTTCTCCGATGTGATGATGTACAATGTATTAAAACGTGATATAAAGAAATGGTATAAATCCATATATGCTTGCGTTGAGGGGGTAAATCGTTTTGATTGGGATATGAACGTTGTTACAAATGCCGGTGAACGTAAGATATTTCATATAATGGGGAAAGTTGCTGCCGATGAATTTGGTAACATTGTAAAAATTGTAGGTACAGCACAAGACATTACAGAACGTACAAAAATTCAGGAGCAGTTACAGCGTGCAAATACTGTTGTTGAAAACAGTACCTCTGTGTTGTTCCGTTGGGAGCATAATCCTGATTGGCAAATGACGTACATCTCAACGAATGTTAAGCAATGGGGCTATGAACCTGAGCAATTAGTAGGAAGTAACGAAGTAATATCTCAGTTTGTACATCCCGATGATATTGAGCAGCTTGTTAACAATGTTAACCAACATCATGCTGCACACAACACCCGATATACGTTAGAGTATCGCCTGAGAAACAGCAACAATGAATACAGATGGGTTGAAGAGCGTGACTTTGTTACTGTAGATGGAGATAATCGAATAGTAAAAATTGAAGGTATCATTACCGACATTAACGATAGAAAAGTTGCCGAAGTTCAGCTACAAAGCAAAATGTTAGAGCTACACCGCCAGGATTATCTGTTAAAAGTAACGGCAGAATCGCTCAAACAAATTGTTACAACCGCAGAAGATTTTGACGCAATGATGGATCGTGCCATAGGTCAGATTGCAGAAGCAATGGATACCGACAGAATTTTTATGTATGAAACAACACAAATTGAGAATACCGAAGAAACTCTTTCTGCATTACAGTATTCATGGTCGCGTATAGAGCAAGAGCCCCACGAAGTGTTTAAGAATATTCTTCCCAAACGCCTTGGATTAGATGAGATTGCAGTACAAATGCTAAACGGGAAAATATTCCGTCAGAATCTGGATGTAATTAATACTAAAGCTAAACGCCTGTTAAAAATGTATGGTGTGCAATCAATTGTAGCAATACCTATTTTCCTCCGGAATAAATTCTGGGGATTTATTATGATGCACGATTGTAATACTCAGCGCGAATGGCTTGACTTTGAAATAAACGTGCTTACAGGTGCAGCTGCTTCTATGGCAGGATCTATAGAACGTAATCGTGCCGAGCGAAAACTTAAAGAGTATGCTGAATACTTAAAAGATGCAAAATCAAAACTAGAGGTTCAGGCGCATGAATTATTAGAAAGCAACAGAGAGTTGTTGCTTGCCCGTGAAGTAGCGGAAACATCCAACAAAGCAAAATCAGCTTTCCTCTCTTCTATGTCGCACGAGTTACGTACGCCACTAAACGCTGTACTTGGTTTTACCCAGATTTTGAAGAAAGATGAACAGTTAAATAAACAACATCACAAGTATCTGGATACGATGTACAACAGCGGACAGCATTTGCTTGCCATGATTAATGATATTCTTGATGTATCAAAAATTGAAGCCGGTAAGATAGAGTTGCAATTAGATCATGTATCCATTGAGAATTTCTGCACAGAACTACGTTCAATGTTTCAGGTACGCTGTACCGAAAAACAATTGTCGTACTCCGTATCATTACGTCAAAGCGTTCCCGATTACATTCGTGCCGATGTTGTGCGGTTGCGCCAGGTAATGATTAACCTGATTGGGAATGCCGTGAAGTTTACTCAGCCCGGTGGTAGCGTTGCCGTTGTTATAGATTGTGTGGGTACTACCAACAACAATTCCAACGAAGCAATTCTGCGTTTTGAAGTACGCGATACGGGAAGAGGTATTCCTGATAATCAGTTAAAAACTATATTCGAGCCCTTCCGACAGGTAAATGGTATGTACAGCGAAGGAACCGGATTAGGCTTAGCAATTTCTTCTAAACTGGTTAGCTTAATGCAAGGAGATTTACGTGTTCAAAGCACAATAAACGCAGGTAGTGTATTCTCTTTTGAAGTGCCATTTGAGATAGGACAAGTTACAACACAACCAAAATCGGTTTTTCATCAAACAGTAATTGCTATCGAAGGGCAGAAAAAGTACTCTGTATTGTTGGTTGATGATATTCAAAGCAATCGTGATGTTATACGTGGTATGCTAGAGCCATTAGGGGTTAATATTCAAGAAGCACAAAATGGCAAAGAGGCGTTAGAAGTTCTCAATACATTTATTCCCGACATTATCTTCCTTGATTTGTTAATGCCAGTAATGAATGGAGAGGAAACAATAGCAGAGATCAGGAAACAATCGAAATTCAATACTATTCCGGTAATTGCAATAACTGCCAGTGGTTTCGACGGCAAGCGTGAGGAAGTAATTAGTACCGGATTTAATGAGTATATCCACAAACCATTTAAAGAAGAAGATTTATTTTTGGTTATGGAACGCTTTGCAGGTTGTAGATTTATTTACAAACCTACTGAGTATACGGAGATAACAGAGATTGTTCAGGGGGGCACTGCGCAGGAAGCATCGGCATTGAATATTATTTCTCTTATCAGAAGCTTGCCTTCCCATACCGCAGCAGAATTGCAAGAGGCAATTGAGATTCAGGATTTTGATGCCGTACGTTCGATTGTTGGCAGTATAGAATTATTTGATGACCAGCAAAAACAAGTGCTTGCACAACTTGGCAACGCAGCAGCCGAAAACAATTTCCGCCTGTTCCTCGAGATGAGCAATTCTCTTAATTAAACCTATAGGTTTGTCTTTTCTTTTTTTACCTTTCCTTCTTATACTACCTTCACGATAGCTGTATCTTCTTGCTTGTGTATCTCATCCGCAGCACAAGGTGTTTTATACGCTAAACAGCCGGTGCGGTCTTGCAACGCAAAAAAATCTATCTGCTACTGTATCGTTATAGCATTGGTGTTTTCGTTATCTTGCATTGATTTATTTATGGATTGTGTATGAAGTTTTGGTGTTACGTAGTATTATGTTGTATACCATTGTGTAGTGCAATGGCACAACCTGTATTCACTGCCGACCAGCCTACGGTGCTTATCAGCGCGTTGAGTTTTAAGGGAGATACCCCGGACTCGGCTCGGGTTGATGTGTATGCGGCTATGCCATTTCAATTATTACAGTTTGTGAGTGCAAATAATAAGTTAGGAGCAAAATACAACCTGCAAATAACCTTGCGCGATTCCACCGGTAATAAAGTTACCGAGCGTAAGATAGAACGCAAAGTTGTAGAAACTGATTACGAGGTTTCGCGTGGTTCTACCGGACGTGCCGATGTTACTCAAACCATTTTTAATGCTCTTCCCGGCTCGTACAGAGTGGAGGTATTTGTTACTGATATTATTAATAACCGCGAGTTTTCTGCATCCCGCAGATTTACCGTTCCGGCTTATACAACACAAGAGTTTGCTGTTAGCAGTCCAATGATAGTTAGCGCAATTGAACAAAAAGATGATGGATACATTATTACGCCATATATCAACGATAACATTGGTAATCTGCCCGATGGATTTTTTGTATTCTTTGAAGCGTATAACAAACGTAAATACGATACGCTGGACTTTGCTATTGAATTATACGACGGCACCAAACAAGTATATAAAACCATACGCCAGCCATTTGCAGTAAAGGAAGCTCGCACACAGCAATTTATAAAAGTGAATGTACCGGGCAGTTTACCTGCAGGCTCTTACACATTAAAAGCCATTGCTGTTAGTGTTACTGCTCCCAAAAATTACAACGAAAGCGATTACCTTGCATCAAGCCAACGGCAAATAGTAGTAGAGCGTGGCATTGCCGGTACTGCAGTTTCCGATATTGATAAAGCCATCCGTCAGTTGCGCTATGTTGCAACGCAATCGGAGATAGATTCTATTCAATCGCCATCATCGCCGGAAGAACGGCGCAAACGGTTTGAAGCATTTTGGAAACAGCTGGACCCATCGCCCAATACAATCCGTAACGAAGCATTTGAAGAATACTATGCACGTGTAGATTACGCTAACAAAAACTACCGCTCGTATAACGATGGCTGGTTAACCGATATGGGTATGATTCACATTGTACTTGGCGCACCTTCAACGTCGGACCGGCGTGTAAATACCTACGATGGCAGGACGTCCATAACCTGGACGTATTCCGGCTCGAACCGACGTTTTGTGTTTATAGATAACACCGGATTTGGCGATTACCGCCTTTCGCCCAGCACACCGTTCCCCATGAGCGAAAAATATAAGTACACCGGAATGTAAAATGTTTTCCGCTGTCGCATGACGGCACCGTATGTTGGTGTTTAATATATCCTTTTCTTGCCGGAAAGTTCCTTGTTTAATTCCTTCAACACAAAAGGGACATAAGGAAAAACAAAAGATAACACAAAAGGGTAGAGAGTTTCTCTCAAAACTCACTTCTATCACGATAAACGGTATTGTTTACACTACACTTCTGCGCGGCATTGTGTGGATATGTTGATAAATCTGTGGCTTGGTGCCGTCCTGCGATAGCAAAAGACTACCACACAAACAACCATTTAACTGCACTATATAAACCTACAAACACATACCCAAGTGGTCCGGGTGTAGTTTTTTCCGATAGTGTTACGGTTATGGTAGAGTAGGTAATAGATTGATTCATGCGTGCAAGCTGACTTTTGTACGATTCAATCAGAGAGCTTACA
Source organism: Bacteroidota bacterium (assembly GCA_019695345.1). GTDB lineage: Bacteria > Bacteroidota > Ignavibacteria > Kapaibacteriales > NICIL-2 > JAIBAE01. Next base: position 23,976 of record JAIBAE010000013.1, read on the forward strand.
CGGTCAATTTCTTTTTCTACGGTAACAGCACTTTCTACGGTGTTTGCTTTGGCAAGTAAATCTAAAAAGCGTTGAAGAGTTTTTTCGGCATTGGTAATACGTGTTTGTAAATCCAGATAGTTATCGGCTACATCGTTACCGCGTATGTTTTTGTAGTGAACTTGACCAAGCGTGCTAATCTTGCGGATGGTAGTATCCAGCATAACCGAAGGCACTGCTATGGTAATTGTTTGTGCATCGGAATACAGTACATATCCGGTGTTACGTTTGGCTGTTTCGGTAATAGCTGTAAGGATGGAATCGAAATGTGTTTTAGCATACATGCGTAGTGTGGCAGAATATGCTAAGACGCGCTCCTTTGGTTTGGGAGAGTTTTCATTGAGAGCGTTTTTTGCAAGAAGAGTTGTCTCCTGCATTTTAGCCGAAACGTTTGATTGTTGCACATATTGCATGGAAGCAATCTGTGCTTCGGTTTGTGCGTTTCTTGTAGTACCAACACTAACTATACTTTCAAGGAAATCTCCACTTTGGCCTCTTGACGGATTTAACGGATTAGATTCATCAGTTTCGCCCGATGAATACGAATACTCACCATAGTACTCCTGTTGCATAGAACTGCTTGCACACGATTGCAAACCAATAGATACCAAAACCACCATTAAGAATAAACTCCACGTGTTGCGTGTAATACGTTTCATACCATCTCCTATCAATTATACATGTATTCTGTTGCAGGATGAGTAAAACAACCGGCATTTGGTTACATTGAAGACATCTGTGTTATGATATTAGGTTGTTTCTTTATATTGGAACAAGTATAACCGTGTATTTCTATGACGTCTATATTTCTTTCGTTTTTTGCGTTAATGATGTGCGGAGCTTTGTGGCGTTTTATACCACGCGTTCCCGATGGCACTACCGTACGTGCGGCAATCAGCGCTGTGGTTATGAATATTCTGTTGCCCGCACTAACATTTAAGGTTTTGTATAATGCACCGCTACAACACGATATTTGGCAAGTGCCCGTAACAGCATTAGTATCGTGTTGTGTAAGTGTGTTATTGGCGGTTGTTATATATCAGGTACTTCTGCCACGGGTATTAGCATTGCCAATGCAAAGCCGTGGTGCAATGATTCTTGCCTCGGCATGGGGAAATGTAACGTATCTGGGAATCCCCATTGTTACGGCATTAGTTGGCGAAGAATTTCAGCGTGTTCCTATTTACTTCGATTTACTCTCGCTAACGCCGTTGTTGTGGTCGGTTGGGGTTGTAATTGCCGCACGGTACGGAACTACTACAAGTGTACATCCTGTTAGGCATTCGTTACAAACGCTGTTACGCTTGCCACCGTTATATGCGGCTTTGCTTGGCTTACTTTGTAATGCGTTGCATATTCCCATACCCGAGTTTATAGTAAAAGCATGTTCTACAGCGGCGGCGGCAGTTGCTCCGCTTATGATTATCAGCGTTGGCATTGCCCTGCGGTTTACGCAACTTCATAAAACAATACAAGCATTACCGGCAGTAGCACTTAAACTTGTTGTTGTACCAATTGCGGCAATTGCTCTGGCACATCAACTGGGGATTAGCGGCGGTGTGTACACGGCAACGGTTGCAGAAGCAGCAATGCCAACAATGGTACTTACAATGGTTGTATCGGAGCAGTTTGGCTTAGACTCCGAGCTTCTTGCGCAGGCAATTGCGTTATCTACCGTATTATCGTTTATTACTATTCCGTTTTGGTGTGGGTAGTTGAGATGCTATGGCTCTGTAGAGTATAACTACTACCAGCTATACAATAAATATTCGTCTATTCTGTATATACCGTGCTATTAATCTGATGCTACAGAATTATAACAATAATTTTACGGTAAAATAATGGACTTTCAGATACTTATAACAAACCTAACCAACCCAACGTTGCTTTTTTTTATTTTGGGAATAGTAGCAACAATGGTAAAAAGCGACTTAGAAATTCCACAAACATCAAGCAAGTTCATCTCTTTGTATTTGCTGTTTGCCATTGGGTTTAAGGGCGGGCAAGAACTTGCACACAGTAACTTCCAAGCAGAAATATCATATTCAATTCTGTTTGGTTTGCTTATATCATCGCTTATCCCATTGTACACATTCTTTATACTTAAACGTAAGATTTCGATAAGCGATGCAGGAGCTGTTGCCGCAACTTATGGTTCTGTTAGTGCGGTAACATTTGTATCGGCTGTTTCGTTTTTAGAGTTACAGCAAATTCAATACAGCGGGCACATGGTGGCAGTAATGGCATTTATGGAATCACCCGCCATTATTGTTGGGGTAATCTTACTTTCCATGTACGATAAAGAATCGCGCGGCACAACAAACGTGGCTTCTATTGTTCAGCATTCGTTTACTAACGGAAGTGTATTGTTAGTGTTAGGAAGTTTGCTGATTGGATTTATTGCCGATAGTAAACAAGCAGAAGGCATCAAGCCATTTACCACCGATATCTTTAAGGGATTCTTGGCAATATTTTTATTGGAAATGGGAATGGTAACAGCAAAACGTTTCGCAGCATTTAAAAAGTACGGGTTGTTTTTAAGTGTGTTTGCCATACTTATTCCTGCTGTTAACGGTTGTATTGTTGCCGTAGCAAGTAGCATTGTAACGGCAGATATTGGGAACAGATTTATCTTTGCCATACTTGCAGCAAGTGCATCGTACATTGCTGTGCCGGCAGCTATGAAATTAGCTGCGCCCAAAGCCGACCCCGGACTTTTTATTCCAATGGCGTTAGGGTTAACATTCCCGTTTAATATTTCCATTGGGATGCCCTTATATTTTATGATTATCTCTCATACATAACAACACTTCATCAGAGTGTATAAGCAGATTGTTTTAGCACATAGGTACTAGTACTTACATATTGATGTTGCTATCGCAATCCGCGCCAACCCGCTCATAACTATACGCACGTTCATCTGCGGTGATAAAACGCCCACAACACCGCAACGTGCATCGTGACAGATGTACACCAAAACGTAGGGGCATATAGATATACGCACACCACCATAGCTACGCCTACCCACATACATACAATCACAGGTAGTATAGTAATTTCATACTTAAACCGTAAGGTAGTTATTATGTACTCACTACTAAATGTGGAAAAGTATTTGGAAGCATCATATAAAACCTGCCGAAATTTTAAAATTACAGCGGTACTCTATCAACAGAGTACCAACCACCGTAGTTTTTGAGTAGTGACTTTAAGAAAATTATTTGCGTTATTTGTGGTGAGTCGAATTTACTTTGGTTGAGTTAACAAGTAAGCTTAGAACTAAGGAATATAAAATTGAAGATATGTGTCCTTTCATCTGTTAGAAAGTGGTGACCGACACAAAAGATGAAGCGGCTTATAATCAAATACTCTATCAACAAAATTTAAGTAATAAGCAATACTTAATTAGTTTGACAACCTCACTTCGTTTATATGTCTTGTATATTTTTTGAGAATGAATATAACATGTTAACAATCTATCGTAAATTTAAGGCATGGTTACGAAATCACATAATAGGAATATCGTTTCTAATAATAATTTTTACTATAGCACTTACTATAGTTCTATGGCAGCAGGTCAATCACTACTGGGTTACGCTACTGACCGAAGACCCGAAGGGACATTCGGTTAATGATACATTTAACCCAATAAGTGCTTATGGATCTATTGTATCAGCAATAGCCACCGTTTTAATTGGTACTATTAATGTAATTCTTTTAATTAGAACTATATCTTTACAACGTGAACATTTTTTTTATGAGAAATCAGAGAATAGAATTTTTGAATTGTTAAAGATACACCGGGAAAATGCCGCAAATGTTACACTAACTATTGTTCACGACAACAATAAAGAGAAGACCGAGAAGATACAGGGTTATCGCGTATTTATACAATTGAAGAACGAGTTTATTTTTTGCAATTATCATGTAGAACAATACACTAAACAACATCAAGAAATTTCATTATTACAAATTGATATTCTCGGAATTGCATACTTATATTTCTATTTTGGTATAGATAGGGAGTATAAAGGATATATGGCAAAAGATGAAGATACAAGGAACGATGATGCTTATGATAATGTTTTTAATAACATTCACATACACTCACCTTTATATAGTCAACTTTACGATTTAATAAAGAATAGATTAGTGCAAGAAGGTGCTCAAGAATTTTCAACTACCAATAATTCGCAGATACAATCTTTTTTACGAGGGCTGCTCGAGGAAATGATTAGTCATAGATTTATATATGCTCGGCACTTCCTTAATGAATACAATAAGGTTTTCGGGGAAACCCAAACCAATTGCATTATAAATGAAAGAAGTCCCTTGAGTCAAACTTATCTTTATGGGATGAAGGATTCTCTTGGACTTTACTACCGTCATCTCTTTCAAACCGTTCGATATGTTAATACTTTGGGTATACCCTATAACAAACAATACCAATACATTAAGATTCTACGCGCCCAGTTATCTGATGCAGAACAGACATTATTATTGTGGAATAGTCTATCGCCACTAGGTCAAGAATGGGAGTTAAGGTATAGGAATAAAACTGGTTATACTGTTGTAAAAAGGAATGATGCAGATACTAATGATTACGACGAGAATTGCCTTATAACTAAGTATAATCTTATTGCAAATATTGCTGGCTATGGAAATCAATCCGAGCAAGTACAAACAAGATGGGAAACTTACTATCCACTCGTTCGTTACGAGCATGACCCCGAAGGCATACCATCAAAAAGAAACGAGTTAGAAAACCAATTTAAGCTTTGGACAGCAATCAGAGAGACATCTAGTGATTTCGACTTAACATAACCAACGGAATATCATGGTTTCTTGCCCTATTAAATTCGATACTCTTAAAAGTACTTCTTTTTACGAAACGCTAAATCAAAAAGTTGTATACGTAACTTTGGATAATTAGCTGCTAGCAAAACCATAGTCTACTCGCGAATGAAATGTACTTGCAAGGTTCGACAATCATCAAAAGGATTATACAAAACTAATTAGTAGTTACATAGCGGTTTTTAAGTGAAATGTATATAAGGGATGCTAAAGTTAAACGTTAAATGATAGAATATGTTTTAATAGATAAGGCATTCATTATAATGCAGAACCATTCTTAAGTGTAAAAAAATACTTATTATTTTTCGATTTTTCATTTTTTACAAAATTTATGAAATGTTACAATGAATAAAAAGCAAAGGAAACAATTGCTAATTCCCAGTTTCAAAGAGAATACGAATATTGGAGGCTTTCATGAAGAAGATGGTATATTTTCTTTCAAAGATCCAAAAGGAAAGATAATAATTCCTACATCTATGTTTGTTGCTGAAACTTATCTAAAGAACAATGGAAAATTTAAAGTACTTTCACAAATACCAACAAGAAATGAAAGAATAAACTTAAATACCTTTCAGAATAATTTGAATTATGATTGGCTACTAGTAATTGATACAAACTCAAAAGAGTATAATGGAAAAAAAATATCAGTTTCATGCTCAGCTTTTTTTACTATATCTTTGGATGAACCTAAAAAAAACAAAGGAAGTTGGGAACAAAGTTGGGAAATATCATTCCAGTTGTTAGATGCGTTTATTGCAATTAATCCAAAAATAAACCCTGAGATACTTGGTTGGCTGATAATCATAGATTGGGTATTAAAAGCAAAACGCTTCAAAAAGTCTTACAAAGTGGGTATAATTGTAGATAGCCTTTTAGACAAAATCCCTAATATTAATCGCAGAAAGGAAACAATTATTGAGAACTATTTTTTACCCCCCAATTTTGAATTAATTTATGCCAGTTCGGATGTTGGGAAGGATAACCCAAATAACAAAATGATAACAATCTGTGATAGAATGGCAAATAAAGTTTGGGAGTATATTTTGAAAAACCCAGAAGTATTAAATAATAATCTTGAAAATATTGATAATCATATGGATGCATCAACAATTGTTGATGCAAACACGGTTTATAACATTTATAAAACTCACTATCTTTAAATCAGATATTAACCTTGATTCTAGCTCCATAACAAGTTGTGAAAAGCTAGTTTTTGTCCATTGATTAATCCTAAACACCAAAAACAACTCTACTTCGTAATACTGTTACTTCTATACACAATAAACGCTGTTAATAGTTGGTGCTTCTATCCCGCAAGGTAGCGGTGTGTTATTGTTTGGCGTTCGGTGCGGTCAGGCGATAGCAGAATATTAAAATGCTGATGCTATAACAACTATATAGAGTACAAGCACCACAAAAAACGGAATGAGTATCTTTTTGTTTGCTTGCTTCTGTTCGTGTTCGGGCAGTAACAGAAATTGTTCTACGTGTTTTGCAAAGTTATTTTTACTGCCAATGGTGTTGCTTACAATAAGGTATGTTATACCAAGTATGGGTATCGCAAGAATTTTACCCATTGTTTTACCACTCAGGTACTCAAGCATATCGGTAAGAAAGCTACCATGCAGAAATGTAAGTATGGAAGTAAAGTAATGCAAATACGATACTACCGTAAGCATAGCTAAAACAAGAAATACCGATAAAAACAAATTACCGTTTAAGCGTCCGGCGTTGCCGTCTTTCCCACGTTGTGCAATTTCGGTGTATTGGCTTCCGTATAATGCTTGTATGTGCGTCATGGTTATTCCTTTGTTGCATGTTACGCGTGCAACTTATGGTGTAATAACGCACAAACAGCTACTACTTTTTTACTACAACAAACTCGGTGCGTCGGTTTTTGGCGCGGTTGATTTCGGTGTCGTTATCGGTAAGCGGTTGTGTTGCGCCAAATCCTCTTGTTGTAAGGCGGCGGCGGTCTATACCCATGCGCTCCAGTTCGTTTACAACAGCAATGGCACGTTGTTCGGATAGCTTCATGTTAAAGTCATCGCTTCCGCGGTTATCGGTATGCCCGCGTATTTCCATTTCTAATGTTGGGTTTGCCGATAGAACATCGGCCATGCGCTCTACTAATGGCAACGACTCTTTGCGTATTACAGCTTTGCCTGTTTCAAACTCAATATTTACAAACGAGATTGAACCAACGGTGTCGGTTTCGCGGTAGAGAGATTTATCGTACGTGCCGCGCCCAATAACACGTTTAACTCCGTACTCCGGAATACGCACGCCAAACTGTACATAGTGTATGCCGCTACATTTGGGTGGGTGGTATGTTATACGATAGTAATTTTTTAATGCCTGATAAATATCGGCAAACACATACGGAAATTCTTTGGTAGAGTAAATGCGATACAAGCGTCCGCTTGTTAGTTGTGTAAGTTTTTCAAGCGGCTCTTCGTCGGTTACGCCGTAACTGATTGCATAAATGGCAACGTTTTTCTCGCGGGCTTTACGGCAAGCGTCTTCGAGTTTTAGTTTGGATGTATTGTCTTCGCCATCGGTAAGTAAGATGATAGCGCGTTTATAATTAGCCGGAGCAAATGCAAGTTCTTTTGCGGCAACATCAACGGCATCGTAGATAGAAGTTCCACCGCGTACTTTGGCAGGTTTATCTACGTTAAACTTAGCGCGCCACTCGGCGGTATCGCTGGTTAAGGGTAACTCGGTTGTAACGCCGCCGGCAAACGGAATCACCGAAATCATATCTCCGCGTTTTACAATTCCCATTGTGCGGCGCACTGCCTCGCGTAAGCGTTGAATGCGCATATCACCCATCGAGCCGGAATGGTCTATCACAAACGATACAGCGTGCTTATCGTTCGCATCTTCGTGAACCTCCGTTACGGTAAAGTCGGTAATCTCGCTTCGTGTACCATTACACGAATCAAACAATGTATTCCAGTAGTTGCGGTACGTTCCCGTACCTATAAAACGCGGCGGAGCCAACCCGGTAATAAAGCGTCCGGCAGTGTCGGTAAGTGATGTTCGTATTTCAATGCTATCGGGATACCGTTTGTCTTCTATACTCCGCACCTGAATCTTAACGGGAGATTTCAAAAACGCCTGAAGCGAATCGCTGAGTTTGTTCATGCGTTCCTTGCGTTTGTTATCGCCAGTCATGGTTACGGTAAGCGAGGTTGAACCGGATTTCTTGTGATACACAGTATCTTCGGCAGAAGTACGGCGCGATGAATCGGTACTGGGATTAGTCTTTGTAACAGGAAGCGAATCAGTGTTATCTTTTGTAAGGCGTTCCAACTCGGCTTCTTCGTCGTACATCTTTGTAGAGTCTACCAACCCTTTGCGAAGTTTCTCCTGATATTGCTCTTGCAGTTTTTTAAGCGATACTCCGCTACTCATGTACACGGGTTTGTATCCTTTGGGCGGAATCATCTTTTCTACTTGCTCCACCATAGTTTGCGGACACCCCGTAAAGCTAAGGCATAGCACAGCAAACATTACAACAAGAACAGAAAAACGTTTCATACAATACATAGATAATTAAGTACGCTAACTATTAGCACTTACTCGTGGTGATACGGCTCGCCCCGCAGAATAGTAAACGCACGGTACAACTGTTCGGCAAAGATAACCCGCACCATCTGATGCGAAAACGTCATTAACGAAAGCGACATCTTTCCGTTTGCCCTGTTGTACACTGCATCCGAAAAACCATACGCGCCGCCAATAACAAACACAAGGCGTTTTGTGCCCGCATTCATCTTTCGTTGCAGCATATCGGCAAACTGTGGCGATGTATATTGTTTACCCAAGGCATCAAGCAATATCACGTCGTCGGAACTATGAATACTACCAAGGAGTGCTTCGCCTTCTTTTTGTTTCAGTTGTTCCTGCGGAAGCGACTTGGCATTTTTGACATCGGGCACAATAGTAACGCTAAACTGAGCGTACCGTTGTAATCGTTTTTCGTATTCGGCAAAACCTGTACGCAGATATTCAGCATCGGTTTTCCCAACAGCAAGTAAAAGGATATTCATGCTGTAAGATAACAGTTATTTTTTGTTTGTGTATAATGTGTTTCTGCTATCGCAAACCGCACCAAACGCTACATCAATGCAAACCGTTACCCTGCGGGAAAGTACCGCACCAAACAAACACCGTTGTTCGTGATAGCTGTGTTGGTTATGTTTGTGGAGGAGAGAGTGAATGTATTTTTATAAGGCATTCTGCCAAATCAATTGGCATGAAGAACTTTGCTTAACACATACCGTGATAATAAAGACCACTACTAATTATGCAAATAAGAATCCTATATAACATTCTGATACTTCTAATAATAGGAACAGGTCAATGTCTTGCGCAATCCAAAGACTCGATAACAAACGAAATTACAATACGATGCCAAAAAATTGATAGCCTTCGTTCATACTACGAGATTACTATGAAGGATTACGACGATGGCTCGGTACTTGGAGGCCAAGTAACAACAGTATACGATGAAAAGAGTGTCAGATTGATTGAATTATATACGGAGTCAAGAAACATCAGATACTATTTCGAAAATGAGCAACTAATCTATGCAGTTGAAACTAAAACAATCCGCAAAAATCAAACAAACATAGATAGTTCCAAAGTAAACGGATTAGGCGATAGTTTGAATATTGATAATTACAATTCAAATACAATACAAGATCTCTATTTCTTCAAAGACCAAAAGTTAATCAACTACATTGTTCACGAAGAAAAAGAATATGATAGGCTCTTTAGCAAAGATTCTCAGATAAAAAAAGCTATGATAGAAGCTACTGCAGAAAGAATGAAATCAGAGGCTTATAAGCTTAAGGAAAAGTACAAAAACTAAAAGGCACCAGCTATACATCGGCTTCAGACTATGCAGACACAATGTAAGCCCGAAGCCGTTACCATTAGTTATTTACCCACACGATAACCATTCTTTTGTGTATACGATTCTCATCCGCAAGATTCGGGTGGGGTGTACCATCAGTTGCATGGGTGCCGTCACGCGATAGCAAAAACATGCGTTACGCTATATCAGTATTTGAATGTAGTTCGCACAAATAGTTTTTTACCTGTTTTTAGTTTCCAGTCCGATTGCAGTTTGCCCTCTGCTGAATACGTAGCAACATAAAAATCGGTGATAACACCCGAGGCATCGGTGGGCGATTCGTAGTTCCACGCAAAATCTGAGGACACTTTGTAATAGTTTGCTAAGGGTACATTTGATACCGAAATTTTCATGATGACTTTTCCGTAGCTGTTCGTCCTTGTATATGTTCCGCTTTGAATTGTTTTACCATCGGATGCAAGTGTTACCGATACAGTAATAGTTGAACCATCGCCCGGAACAGGTGCCGACCATATATATCCGGTTCCGGTTTTTGTTAAAGTGTTTGATGGCGAGACTGACGGAACAAGTGATTCGGTGAAGTTGTAATCGTTTACCCATGTACTGATAGGTTTTCCGTTAGCATCGTAACCGGTGTATGTGCAGTTTGCAATACCCGACCAATATCCTATGTACATTGTAGATGCACGTTGCAATAATGTAAAGATGTCTTTAGGAAGTGAACGCCAGTATGGTTTTGTTGTAGCATCATAACGGTTTACCTCATCAATAGCTGCTTTAAACAGATACACATATTGTTGTCCATCGTAATAATCAGGGACAACACATTCAATTTTTGTATCCGTCCAGGTTTGTATTTGGGGCACCAACGAGTCGCCAAATCGTATTGTATCTCCGGACATCTTAACGCCAAACCCTTTTCCATTTATAGTCATCAGTGTGTTTTTGGTAACGGTGTCGGGGCTGATAGAAGTAATCTCACATTTTACAAGATTGAAATCCCACGAACCAAGCCATGTGTAGGACATAGTAGATGAATTGTACAACCGCACTTTAATTTTGTAGTTACCATATACAGAACTCCAACTTGAGTTATTAATGATAGCTTCTATTCGTGTATCAGACCAATAGCGGCTGTGTATTGCTCTGTAGTTATGATTATCTACATCGTTAGGGTGGTGAAGTGTTACTTCATCGCCGTCGCGTTGAATGTTACCAAAACCACTACCTGTGATAACAATTACTTGACCGTTAGGTCCCGATGTTGGGTACATAGAACCGGCCCCTATTATTTCTGCGTTGGCGGAGTCTTTGGAAAGTTGGAGATGAGAGGTTGCATCAAACAGAGTGGTGCGAATAGTAAATGTACCGGACTTTGTATAGGTATGTTTGGCGTAGTTGATATTATCGGTACGTTGTTCGGAGGTACCATCGCCAAAATTCCATTTCAGATAATACTTCAATTCTTTTGGGATGCTATCGGTAGTTATATTCCATGTATATTCTTTGTTCTCGTCACCTTTCATGTTCTTGGGTATTATTTTGAAAGGATAGTTTTTGTAATACACTGTTATCCACTTAAAGTCTATAAAACTGACATCTTTTGTAGTTCCTTTTTCTCCTTCCACTAAAACACCAAGTTTGTTCTCGCCTGCGCTCAGTTGTACCCTGTATAAACCACTTCCTTCGTTTACTTGTATAGTATTGCCGGCAGTGTTAAATACCGTTGTAAGTATTCTGCGTTTACCGTCAACATTCCATCCCCACTGGGCAGTTGGGCAATCGGTATAGAGGCGTAATGTATCGGAGTTTGATACAAATCCATCGGTTAACTGGGCATCGGGGGTACTTTTGTTGTACAGTGTATAAGCAGGAAATATACCATTACCAATTGTGCCATTTAGTAACTCGGTATACCGTGATTCAATCTTGCTCCAATCAATAAGCGATGTTTTTGCCATTGGCGTAATAAACGGGAATTCACTTGATGCAGCATTCCCATTTAGTTTGGATTGATATGGTTTAAAATGGTCGTTTATCAACTCTATACTTTGAGCATTGTTTGGTGTGTTAGGGTCTGATATTAATATTTTCTTTTCGTTCATAGATACACCATAACATACAATTGCATGCCCGGCATATTTGGGTTTGTTATCATCATCAACACCATCTTGGTAGGCAATCGAAATATATAATGGTTCGTGAGTAACATACAACGCACCTGCAGTAGTTAAGAATTTGATTTTATCAAGGTTTGTATCAAGCCGCACGGTGTTGCGCATAAATCCTGTAAAAAGGGACTGCGGTAACAAGTCTTTCTGTAATACGGAACTAAATCTGTAGCCACGTGCATTATCCTGCCATAGGTTTGGATTATCGCTAAACTTGTTAAAGAGCTTTTCTCCTGTTTTCGATTTCTTCTCGTACCAATACCACATTGCTCCAATGCTTTGCCCAGCACAATGCCCACCAGGTGCTACATACGAACCCCAGTTTACAAACTCCCAATCGTCCACACCAACGGCAAAGCCCGTGGTTATGGTTCCTGCTGCATTAAGCAAAGATTCCTTTAACGAGCTTACAAAGAACGATGAATACTCTTCTAAACCTTGTACTTTGGAACCAATCAACTTCGCCGCACCTTGGGGGTGTATTACCGATGTTGCAAAGTGGCGTGTCAGTGCAGTTACCGAGGTAGCGTTATAATACTGAACAATCATTGGTTCAAGTTTACCGGTTTGCTCGTCGTAGATAAACACCAACGGAATCTCGCCTTGCGGCAGGGTAATCGGAATTTTCACTTCATATATGCCATCGGCATAGCCACCCGAACTTGTTACACGGATAAGCGGCGTTATTGGGTTAACATTTGTACCAAACTTGTGGCTTTTAATCTCAAACGATGTTACCGTAAACGGTCTGGCATTGGTGTATGCACCGGTGGGAATAGTAATAGTCATCCCGTTTAACACATTCCCGGGTTTGTTTATGGTAACAACCGAACCTGCATTTTGTTGTGTTTGGTTAAGTTGTGTTTCCGTACCCAGTTCTAATTTGTTTTCAACCGGAGTTACCGGATTATTGGTATCGGGGCATCCGGCAAATAACAACCCTAAAAGCACTATTGCTACAAACTGTGCTTTCCATTGTACACCTGTTGTTCTCATTGCAATCCCTTTTTCTGTAGTGGGTAAGTCTATCTTCTTTTCCGAACCGAACATACGGTAGTACACAACACCATACTATGACATTTATCAGGTTTTGAAAAGGTAGTGAATAATAATAGAAATGGTTCTGCTATCGCACGTCCGCACCAAACCACATTGTATGCAAACCGTTACCCTGCGGCAGAAAGTACCACAACCAACAAACACCGTTGTTCGTGATAAATGTGTTGGTTATGTTTGTGGGGAAAAGTGAATGTATTTTATAAGGTATAAGATGCTTCGCTTAGCTCATGCCCCGACATTAAAAATAGTAAGGCGTGTCAGGAGACACTTCGTTTAACTCCTGACACAACAGTATATAGACTTTTGTGCTCTGAGTGCCGCCCGAAGGTAAACCTGCGAACTATTCCTATCAACTATTCCTTCACGATAACCATTCTTTTGTGCATACGGTTCTCATCCGCAGAGTGCGGGTATGTTGTGTTTGTAGCCGGGTGCGGTCGGGCGATAGCAAAAACTACTACTATTACTAACAGAAAATCCATTGTATTTTGCAGGTAGTTTGAAATGTACTTTGGAGTTTATATGCGTTATGTGTTGTTGTTTGTTATTTGTTCTTGTGTTTCTGTGGCACAGTTAGTATCGCCACTTTCAGTGCCGCCACCAACCGATTCCATGCCTTCGTGGTGTGTGCATTTATACAAGCAACCGCTTAATGTGCTTGCGTTGGATAGTGCTTATAACCATTATTACGCAACACATGAGTTTGTTAAAAACAATTACACACGGTATTACAAACGCCTTATTAAAGTTGCACAGCAATACCTTACTGCCGATGGCATTGTGCGCCCAATAACGCAGCGTGATGTAATGCGTCCCGAACAGAAATCAACAGCATTACAAGCCCCAACTGCTGCTCAGTGGAAAGCGATAGGTCCGCACGAAACATACGGTACACCCGGAGCCAATGGACTTGGTGCATTGTGTCCGTGGCAGGCAAATATCTATGCGTTTGATATAGCGCCCTCCAACCCAAACATACTTTATGCAATGGGAGAAACCGGTGGTTTGTTCAAGACCACCAATAAAGGTAAACAATGGATACAATTGGAAACCGGAGTGAATTCGAGTAGCGAGGCAGTGTGTGTGCACCCAACAAACCCCGATGTATGTTTTATTGGTGTACGTGGCGGGATAATCCGTACCGGAGATGGGGGAGTTACGTGGGCATCTGCATGGAAGCTACAAGATGTGTGGGTGTATGATATTAAGATTAATGCAGCAAATACACAGATAATACTTGCAGGCACCAACAAAGGATTATTCCGCAGTACCAATGGTGGTGTACAATGGCAAAAGATATTAAATGGTGCGGTGTGTGATGTTAAAATGAATCCGGCGAACAATAACGAATGTTACGCTTTACAAAATAATCAATTTACATTACGCTATGAGTTTTGGAAATCAACCGATGCAGGTGCAACATTTAGTTTAAAGCCGAACGGCTGGTTGAACAACATAGGAAGTAATGGCGGTGGGCGCATGGCAGTAACCCCTGCCGATGCTAAACGCATATATGTTGTTTTATTAAGCGACACTGCATCTACTCCCTTTATATTACGAAGCGATGATAGTGGTGAAACGTGGATTACAGCAGTAGTAGGCAGAACACTTCAGCTAACCATGGATAACGGGCAAGGATATTATGATTTGGGTATTGCTGCTTCGCATACCAATGCCGATGGCGTTATTGTTGGTACTCAAACAACGTATCGCTCTACCGACGGTGGCAAAAACTTTACGGCACTTGGCGGGTATTCTGGTCCGTTTCCCATTCATCCCGATTTACAAGATATAAAATGTTTTGGCAGTGATACATGGATTGCAACCGATGGCGGAGTAACACTCTCTACTGATTTCTTTGCCGACACCAAAAATGCCGAAGCACGTACGGTTGGATTAAACGGCGCAGACTTCTGGGGATTTGACTGTGGCTGGAACGAGGATGTTCTTGTAGGCGGCAGATACCATAATGGCAATACAGCATGGCACGAGAACTATAGTACAAAGTTTTACCGCATGGGTGGCGGTGAAGCCGCAACAGGATATGTAAACCCAATTGAAAACCGCCGCATGTATTTCTCTGATATTGGCTCGTATACAATTTCCAATGATGTAAATGGAAAGATTGTATCCAATACTGTTAGTAAATATCCTAACGAAAGTTACTATGCTATGGAATATAGCACAATGGTGTGGGACCCGCGTTGTTACAACATTGTATGGATTGGTAAAGGTAATACGCTGTGGCGTAGTACCAATGGTGCACAATCGTACGATTCAATCTTTGCATCGCCCGATAAAGGTGCAATGATGGAACACATTGTTATTGCCCGTAGTAATCCAAACTACATGTATGTAACACAGCGCAGTAACGATTTGCGCGACGGTAAAATCTGGAAATCCACCGATGCCGGAAAAACCTGGCGTGCTGTAAACGACCCACCCGTTACATCGGGGTCCGAGCGTAGAGTAAGCAACATAGCTGTTAGTTATACTAACGAAAAAGAACTGTGGCTTGCGTACCGCGCCGGTAGCAGAAGTAATAAAGTATTTCATAGTGTTAATGGCGGGGATACATGGATTAACTTAACTACATCAATGGTAGAAGAAGAGACATCAAGCGATATTATTCATCAGGCGGGAACGAATGGTGGCGTGTACCTTGCGTGCGACCGTGGTAAAATCTTTTACCGCAACAACACCATGAGCGATTGGGTTTTACATGGTAGCGGTTTACCATATGCACACTTTACGCGTGCGTTAAAACCGTTCTACCGCGATAATAAGTTACGGAATGGTTCATCGATGGGAATTTGGGAAGTGCCGTTATACGAACACAGCAAACCCATTGCACAACCAAGCGTAGATAAATTTACAACCGCGTGCGAACGCGATACATTTTACTTTGATGACTACTCCGTGTTAGAGCGTGCTCATGCACAATGGCAATGGTCGTTCCCGGGTGCTGTGTATGTAAGTGATAGCACAGCTCGCAACCCAAAAGTGTTATATGGAAAAGAAGGTATCTATCCGGTATCATTAACGGTAAAGAACGACTACGGCACCGACACATACACAAATGATTCGTTTATAGAAGTACGAACATTAGAATGTGGAATTGACTCCGTTGCCAACAAAGCTCTCTCGCTAAGTGCAAGTAACGATGTTGCAACAATACCCCCACTTCCTGCACTTAAAAATGCAAAAGGATTTACGGCAACCATGTGGTTAAAGCTAGATTCCATTCAGTATTCCTTTTCGCAATTACTTTCTAATTGGGCAAGTGATGTAGGATTCTCGTTTGGGTTCTCGTTTCAGGGTTATAAGCAAAACACCAACCTTACATTTTACTGGAAGAATGTTCCGTATCAGTTAACATCGGCGTTTAACCTTCCCATTGGAGATTGGGTTCACGTGGCAATCTCGATTGATACCAATAAAGTTACCTTGTACATGAACGGCGAGCCGTGGGAATACAAAAACACGAACGCAAACTTCAAAGACTTTAACCTATCGGAAACACCGTGGGAAATTGGTGGTGGTTTACCCGGACAAGGTGGAAACTACCGCGGGTTAATGGAAGAGCTCCGCATATACAACCGTACTTTTACTACAACCGAAATTCGTCAGGCAATGCATCTAACCGAACGCGGGAATAACCCATCGTTAGTTGCATACTACCAATTTAACGAGAGTACAGTCGCACGCTTTTACAACCGTACAGGCGCAGTACACGCAACCAATGGCGGCGGAACATTAGTGCAATCAACTGCTCCGGTTGCATTTGGTGTATCGGATATAGCAACAAAAACAAACCAAGGGTGGAACTTTCCAAATGTTGGATTACAACTTCATTCCACTAAAGAAAGTGATACCACCAAACGTGTGCTTGGCGCGTACCGATTATTTGCCGAGCCAGATACAATACCAAGCGTAGCCGGTGCGCAACGCAATACAAACAGTTATTGGATAGTGCGCAGTTGGTGGAATAACAAACCGTTACTAACCGATTCTCTCATCTTTACCGGAATAGGAACGATGTCTGCCAAGGATGCGTCATCACCAAATAACTTTGTAATAAGCAAACGCGCCATAGCAAACGAACACCGTAAAACATGGTTTACGCAATCGCCAATCCGTGTAGATAGTGCGTATCAGCTTGTTGCAATGGGCACCGATACAAATGTGGTTGGTCAGTACATTATTACAACACTGGGTAACTCACCCCTTGGAGTTGAAGAAACAAGTACTACATCTCCAATACAATTGCTACCAAACCCTGCCGGAAATACGGTAACGGTGTTTATTAATATCAACACTCCTGTTACGGTGCGTATTATTAATAATCTGGGGCAGGTTGTAGCAACCGAGCAATGCTCAACATCACTGCTTACACTTAATACATCGGCATTACCAAACGGAGCGTATACCGTGCATATAGAAAGCGGTAAACAATATTATACAGAGAAGTTGATTCTGCTTCGCTAAGCCGCACTGTATGTTGTGCACAACATAACGTCTTGCAGCGGGATAGAGAATCTCTATTGTATTCACAACGGTTATCGTGGATGAGAATGTACCGCAAGCCAATACTGAGAGTTTTCTCGCAAGGTGCGCAAGGATACGGTCAAAAAATGGCGCGCAAAGTAAACATATAGTACTTAAGCTTCTCTCTGTGCAACTCTGTGAAGAACATTGTGAACTCTGTGGGAATATCTTTATATCAACGTAGTGTTTACCACCAAGATCTCTCCCGCACAGCAAGGTTTGTTTGTGCTAAAGGTGCGGTGCGGTCGGGCGATAGCAACAACTTACTCTAAAAAAACCTGAATGAGTTCTTCGTAGTGGCGGATGATACCTGCGTAAGTACTGGCATCTAATTGGGCAAGCCGCGTGCGAAACATTTGTAGTTCTTTGTGAATGTTGTGGTAATCTTCTTTTCCGGCAATTGCGTTGATAAACCGAAGAAGTTCTTTCTCGAATTTCCCCGAACTTTTCATATCCTTTAATACACGCTGAAACGACCTTGCTCGGGAAATAACCAGTGCTGTGTTGTGGAGTTTCCAGTGTAAAAGTATTTCAAATATTCGGGCATGATTTAATGTTGCCGTAAACAGTTCCACATCGGGGTCGGTAAGAAATCTGTTTAGCCAATCTATACTTGCACTCAGATTACCACACTTAAAGTATCCTATTGCGATATTAAAACTTAACTCTACTCTGCGAACAGGAATAAAATTTTGAATAAGATGTTTATTTTGTTCAACGTGTTCTACGGACTCGGTAAAATGAGAGTAATCGCCCGAAAGAGAAATTAAGCCGAATTGCAACGTAAGGTAATGTTCAAATTTTACGTGTTCATGTCCCTCAACTTCATCCATTAACTCCTGAATAAACTGTGCGGTGGTTTTGTAAAATTCCAAATTGCGTGTACGGAACGCACTGGACATGGCGTTTTGCATAGCCCGAAGATATGCAGATTCCCTGATGCTTTTGTAGTGTTTGTTTTGCACACGAAACTCGGTAAGATATTGACTAATGTATTTGTGTGCTGTTGTAAACTCGCTTAGCATAAAGTAACAAACTGTTTGAGCAGAATATAACTTCCGCCTGGCATCCATAGTAAGATTTGCGGGTTGATAACTGGCAAGTTGTTGCAAGTATTGTTGAATTAATTCTTGTTGTGCAGACGATGGGCGTGTACTGCACTGAGACTCCAACTTAAAGATTTCCCAATGCAGTGAACTTAGCTCGTTTTCTGTTTTAACTGCAGAAAAAATCTTGTTCATCTGAACATGAACTTTTGCAATCTCGTCCGTTAGACCCTGATATATCGATTCTTCAATATATAATAGTTCAAGTGCGTTGGCAAAATCTTCTGCATCAATGGTGCGTTGCTTCAGTTTTTCAATTAATCTTATTGCGTGAGTGTTTTGTTTTTTGCTTAGTAAAAACCTGATGTCGGCAATTGCAGCATATACTTCTGCATAGTAATTGCCGCCACCTTTGGCATACGAGCGCATTGCTTCAAGGATTACATCAAGTAAATATGCCTTGGTTTTGGAGTAGTATTTACGGACAACGTCTCCGGGCACGGCATTCAGCAGCGCATCTTTATTAAACACTTTACTTTGCGCCAATACATCAAACACCTGAATATACTTTTCCAACTCGCCGTGCGCCAAACCCCGGAAATAGATTTTAAAGTACCGCCGCTCGGCACTTGTTAGCGATTGGATTAAATCATATAATTCGTCAGACTTTTCTTGCATAAAGTATATAATCGGCTAAATTTTGAAAAAATCTATCTTTTGGACTTTGGGTACATGGGGCAAACTTGGTAAAAATACACTAAATCTGTATGAACGTTTACATTGGCATTTCACTATTTTAGTTATAGGTAGTAATATATTATTGCTTCGCCTGACCACACCAACCCTTAGTTATAATGGTACCGCTTGGTTGGTGGAGAGGGAACGCCGGGTAAGAACACAACGGCTATCGTTGCTAAAGTAATAATGTAGGGGATAACAAAAAATCACGATGTAGGGTTGATGAAACATTAAGGATATCTTCCGCCACAAGGATGTTAGGATACAGTACAAGGCCCGGAGCGGTTCGCGTTAGCAAAAACAACGTAAGCTAGTGCTTCTCTGATAAAGTATATATCATATTCAATTACTGTTACATAATACAGAGGTCTACACAGATGAATTCCAACATTGTGTTTCATCAAGTTCCATCTTTACGTATTGCGTTTGCCCTTGTAATAATTATTACGAGTGTATCTGTACGTACCGTAGATGTATTTGGGCAAACAAACCCAGCACCACAGGCATTGCCTTATAGCCAGAACTTCAGTTCGGGTTTTGCGCATAATACTGCAACGTATCCTGCCGGTTGGCAGGGCTGGGATATTGCCAATTCATTCCCAAGTACGTTTTCTACAACATCGCCGGTTGCAAATTTTAATTTACGTATTACCGGTTCGGCCTCCAGCACCATTGGCGGCGTGCATAATTACAATGGGAAAATTGGATTTATGGCAGCAGATACATCCGAGGACCCGTCATTGTGCTTAGCATTAAATACTACGGGGTCATCGGGCGTTACGTTAACGTTTTCGGTGATGACTATTCGCAACCCGTACGATGGAAGTTCGAACACAAGAATTAATCAGGTTGATATCCAGTATCGTGTAGGAACCTCGGGAGCGTTTACATCTATTACCGGTGCATCAGGTGGTATTTATGAGAATAATACAACAACACAAATAGGGTCGGGCGTAACTACACCACAAAACAATCAAAACGTTTGTTTGGTGTTGCCATCGGCTTGCGATAATCAGGCAGTAGTTCAACTGCGTTGGGTTCAGAGAGATGTAAGTGGCACAGGAGGCAGACCAAGTTTTGCTATAGATAATGTTTCGCTGTGTTCGGGTACAGTTTGCTCGCAAGGAAATGATGAGTGTTGCGGAGCAATATCGCTAACTGTTGGAAGTTCATGCTCGCCCTCAACGTATTCTAATGTAGGTGCTTCTGCATCATCAACAGTAGCCAATCCGAGTTGTGGTTTTTACCAAGGTGGAGATGTGTGGTTTTCTGCTGTGGTACCAACATCGGGTAATATGAGAATAGAAGTTAATGGTGTTTCGGGTATTAATGCACAGTGGGCAATGTATACTGGGTCGTGTTCATCGCTTACGCAGTATTCGTGTAATCAAAGCGATGCCGCAAACACAGTATCTGATGCTTCGCTATCGGGGCAAACAGTATACATTAGAGTATGGAACTTTAATAGTGCATCGGGCGGAGTATTTAATATTTGTGTGTGGGAACCATCTATACCAACTCATAACAATTGTGCTAATGCTTCTATGCTTACGGTTGGTAGTTCATGTTCCATGAGTTCGTTTACCAATGCGTATGCAACGGCAGAAGCAACATCGGTATCACCAAATCCATCGTGCGGGTTTTATGCAGGTGGCGATGTATGGCACACATGTGTTATGCCTGCTTCGGGTAAACTCAGAATAGAACGAACAAATGGTACTGCAAATGCACAGATTACGTTGTATCAGGGAACATGCGGCTCCATGACGGAGCTTATGTGTATGCAACTTGATGGAGACCGTACATACTACAACCCTTCGCTTGCGGGACAAACCTTGTACATAAGAGTTTATAATTTTAATAATGAAGATGGTGGAACATATAACATTTGTGTATGGGAGCCACCTATGCCATCGCACAATTTTTGTGCTAACGCGGCACCGTTAACAGTAGGTGCATCATGCTCAATGAGTTCATTTAGCAATGCATACGCCACTGCCGAGGCTACATCGGTATCGCCAAATCCTTCGTGTGGATTTTATGCCGGTGGTGATGTGTGGCATACATTTGTTATGCCTGCCTCGGGGAAACTCAGGATTGAACGCACAAACGGTACTGCTAATGCGCAGATTGCAGTGTACCAGGGAACGTGTGGCTCGATGAGTGAAGTTTTGTGTATGCAACTTGATGCAGATAGAACATATTTCAATCCTTCGCTTGCCGGACAAACGTTGTATCTACGTGTATATAATTATAACAACGAAGAAGGTGGAACATATAGTATTTGTTTGTGGGAGCCAACTATGCCGGCACATGACCTGTGTGCCAATGCTATTCCACTAACCGTAGGTTCAACATGTTCAATGAGTTCGTTTACAAATGCGTATGCATTAGCGGAAGCAACATCGGTATCGCCAAATCCAACGTGTGGGTTTTATGCTGGTGGCGATGTGTGGCATACATTTGTTATGCCTACATCGGGTAAACTTAGAGTAGAGCGTACAAATGGAACTGCTAACGCACAGATTGCAGTGTACCAGGGGACGTGTGGTTCGATGTCGCAATTATTCTGTATGCAACTAGATGGTGACCGAACTTACTACAATCCTTCGTTGGCCGGACAAACATTGTATATGCGAGTATATAATTATAACAACGAAGAAGGAGGCACATATAGCGTGTGTGTTTGGGAACCGCCCATACCGGTAAATGATAATTGTGCAAATGCAATCCCAGTAACTGTTGGCGGAACATGTTCAATGATTTCTTCAACGAATGCGTACGCCACGTCAGAGTCAACATCTATTGCGCCAAACCCGTCGTGTGGATTTTATTCCGGTGGCGATATATGGTATAAACTAATAATGCCAACCACAGGTAATCTGAAGATTGATAGAACAAACAGTGCAGGTGCTAATGCACAATGGGCTATGTACACAGGCACATGCGGTTCGTTCTCACAAATAGTATGCGCTCAGTTAACCAGCAGCACAACACTGGCAAATGCATCACTTGCCGGACAAACACTGTACCTTCGATTTTTTAGTTATAGTAGTGAAGAAGGGGGAGCATTTACTTTTTGTGCTTACGACCCAACATGTACAGCACCAACATTTACAACGTGCTCTTCTACTATAAACGATAACACCGGTAGTTCTGGCGGATGCTCTAAAGTTGAAACATACACGGTATCTGCAACGGGTTCTCCAACTCCAACGTACTCATATAGCTTCAGCGGGGCTACCACCGGAAGTGGTACCGGAACGGGAAGTGGTTCCACCTTTAATGTTGGAACTACCGCTGTCGCAGTATCGGCAACTAATAGTTGTGGTACTACTACTTGTACATTTAATGTTGTACTTAATGATACTCAAAATCCAACTATAACCTGCCCGGGTAATCAGAGTTATAATACTGTTCCGGGAGATTGCCATGCAGTATTGTTGTCGCTTGGTAATCCTATAACTTCGGATAACTGTGGAATAGCCTCGATTGTTACAAATCACCCATCTACTATATATCCATTAGGGACTACTACAGTGCTATGGACGGTAACTGACGTAAATGGGAACACAGCAACATGTAACCAAACAATTACAATTACAGATACTCATCTTCCTACTATTATTTGTCCCGATGATATCAATGTAAATGTTGATGCTGGAACATGTAATGCAACAGGTGTATCTTTGGGAACACCAACTACATCAGATAATTGTGGTGTAGCTACGATAGTAAATAATCACCCATCTACAACATACCCTGTTGGAACAACCACCGTAGTGTGGACGGTAACAGATGTAAATGGCAATTCTTCTACGTGTAATCAAGTTGTAACGGTTACTGATAATATAGCTCCAAGTATAACGTGTCCAACAAATATTACCGTGAATAATACTACAGGATTGTGTGGCGCAATTGTGTCTCCATTAGGCACACCAACCACATCCGATAACTGCGGTGTACAATCTGTTACTAATAATCACATCTTTTCAACGTATCCTTTAGGTACTACAACAGTTATTTGGACGGTAACAGATGTAAACGGCAATACTTCAACCTGTAATCAAACAGTAACAGTAGTAGATGCACAGAATCCAACTATAACCTGTCCATCTAACATTAGTGTATATGCAGCAATAGGAAGTTGTAGCGCTGAGGTAAGTACATTAGGTACACCAACTACATCTGATAACTGCGGTGTGGCAAGTGTAGTGAATAATCACTCATCAACAAGTTATCCGGTAGGAACAACCACCGTAGTGTGGACGGTAACAGATGTAAATGGCAATACGGCAACCTGTAACCAAGCGGTAACAGTAACAGATAATCAAAACCCAACTATTACCTGTCCATCCGATATAACTATCAATGCCGATGCCGGTCAATGCGGTGCTGTTGTAAGTACCTTAGGTACACCAACCACATCCGATAACTGCGGTGTGGCAAGTGTAGTGAATAATCACCCATCAACAAGTTATCCGGTGGGAACAACCACCGTAGTGTGGACGGTAACAGATGTAAATGGCAATACGGCAACCTGTAACCAAACAGTAACAGTAACAGACAATCAAAACCCAACTATTACCTGTCCATCCGATATAACTATCAATGCCGATGCCGGTCAATGCGGTGCTGTTGTAAGTACCTTAGGTACACCAACCACATCCGATAACTGCGGTGTGGCAAGTGTAGTGAATAATCACCCATCAACAAGTTATCCGGTGGGAACAACCACCGTAGTGTGGACGGTAACAGATGTAAATGGCAATACGGCAACCTGTAACCAAACAGTAACAGTAACAGACAATCAAAACCCAACTATTACCTGTCCATCCGATATTACTATCAATGCCGATGCTGGTCAATGCGGTGCTGTTGTAAGTACATTAGGCACGCCAACTACATCCGATAACTGCGGTGTGGCAAGTGTAGTGAATAATCACTCATCAACAAGTTATCCGGTAGGTACAACTACAGTAGTGTGGACGGTAACGGATGTGAATGGTAACACAGCTACTTGTAATCAAACGGTAACAGTAACAGACAATCAAAACCCAACTATTACCTGTCCATCCGATATAACTATCAATGCCGATGCCGGTCAATGCGGTGCTGTTGTAAGTACCTTAGGCACACCAACTACATCCGATAACTGCGGTGTGGCAAGTGTCGTGAACAATCACTCATCAACAAGTTATCCGGTAGGAATAACCACCGTAGTGTGGACGGTAACAGATGTAAATGGCAATACAGCAACCTGTAACCAAACAGTAACAGTAACAGATAATCAAAACCCAACTATTACATGCCCATCTAACATTAGCGTAAATGCAGCAACAGGAAGTTGTAGCGCAACCGTTAGTACGCTTGGCACACCAACCACATCCGATAATTGTGGTGTAGCAAGTGTAACAAATAATTATTCATCTTCTGTATATCTTGTAGGTGTAACCACAGTAGTGTGGACAGTAACAGACGTAAATGGCAATACGGCAACTTGTAATCAAACAGTAACAGTAACAGATAATCAAAACCCAACTATTACTTGTCCAACCAATATCAGTGTAAATGCTGCGACAGGAAGTTGTAGTGCAACCGTTAGTATGCTTGGTACACCAACTACATCCGATAACTGCGGTGTAGCAAGTGTAACAAATAATCATTCGTCTGCTAGTTACCCAGTTGGTACAACAACGGTATTATGGACAGTGACAGATATGCATGGTAACACAGCAATCTGTAATCAAACAGTAACAGTAACAGATAATCAAAACCCAACTATTACATGCCCTTCAAACATTACAGCAACGGCAACAAGTAGCGCCGGTGCCGTGGTAAACTACACTACACCGATTGGAACGGACAACTGTTCTGGAGCTACAACTGTACGTACAGCAGGTTATGCAAGTGGCTCAACATTCCCAATCGGAACAACCACGGTTACACACACGGCAACTGATGCTTCGGGTAACATTAGTTCTTGCTCGTTTACAGTAACTGTTGTTACAACAGGAACGGCCCCAACTGTTACCTGTCCGGGAACTATTACGGTAAACAATACAACTGGTTCATGTTCTGCAAATGTTACGTACACTGTATCTGCAACAGGAACTCCAACACCAACTATTACATATAGCAAAGCATCAGGAAGTTCCTTTAACGTTGGAACCACAGCAGTAACTGTAACTGCAACAAATTCATCAGGTACTGCTTCGTGTACGTTTAACGTGGTTGTTCACGATAACCAACAACCAAGTATAACAGCACCAAGTAACATCGAATTCTGCTTTGGCCAGTATAATAATGGTTGTAGTGTTAGTTTAGGTACGCCATCAACCTCAGATAATTGCGGGGTAGCTTCGGTAACAAACAATGCGCCTTCGTGCTTTAATGTAGGTACAACAACAGTAACATGGACGGTAACCGACACCCACGGCAACACAAAAACTGCAATACAAACAGTGCGCAGAAATGCCAAACTAAAATTAAAAGTATGTGCAACTCCGGCACGCCGAATTGTTCGTGGTACATATCAAAATGTCGGACCACTTGGGCCTCAATCCATACCGTTAACAACAACGGTTACAGGTGGAACACCGGGTTACTCTTATTCATGGTCACCTTCAACCGGATTAAGCAGTACAACGGCAGCAAATCCATCAGCAAGCCCCAATACAACAACAACATACACGGTAACCGTAACCGACTCCAAAGGATGTACAATTTCTAAGTCAATAACCATTGTAGTTGTTCAACTTTCTAGTATTGTATGCCAGACAGGTAATAACTGGAAAGTAAAAGTATGTCATCATCCATCAAACGATGACGACGAAGATGATGACGGACAGCAACTATGCGTGTCGTACAATGCACTCTCAGCACACATTAACAATGGAAACGGACATAGTGGATGTTACCTTGGCGAGTGTATGGAACATCGTTGCAGTGGTGGTAACGATGATGATGACGATGACGACGGAGATGATGACGATGATGATAACGACAAAGCAGTTGCGCAGGATGAAATTAATAATATTTCTACCGATCACGCTTTTGTACAATATCATCCAAATCCTGCAAACTCAGTTGCACTGTTTAAAGTAATGGTGCCCGAAGCAGGAAGATGTAAACTCGAAATCCTTGATGCACGCGGTATAACCATATCGGAAATGTTCGATGGAATGATACAACGCAATCAGGAACTCAATATCGAATTTGATGTTTCCATGTTGCCCGATGGCTTATACTTCTACCGTTTAACATCAGCAAACGAAACCATAACAGGCAAGCTTATCGTGTTGCATTAACGCACCAAGATAATACTCAGGTATTTTCCTATTAACGTAAAGGGCTGGATGCAGTTATGCATTTCAGCCCTGTTTATTGTAGTATGTTTTTTTTGCTATCGCCTGACCGCACCAAGCATACTGTGCTACTAACAGCGTTATGTGTGCGGGAGAGAGAACTTGGCTGTATTTTCAACAGTTATCGTGGATGAGAATGTAACGCAAGTCAATACTGAGAATCTTCTCGCAAGGTGCGCAAGGTTACGGTCAAAAATGGCGCGCAAAGTAAAGTGAATATATGGTACGTAAGCTTCTCTCTGTGCAACTCTGTGAAGTACATTGTGAACTCTGTGAGAATATCTTCATTACCGTGTAGTATGTACTAACAAGGTTCTCTCCCGCACAGCAAGGTTTGTTTATGCTTTGGGTGCGGTGCGGTCAGGCGATAGCAAAAGATTAATACCCAACACTGTACATTAACATTATAAGCACGCAACATATCCTTGTTCTATCCGTTACACACACCATTCAATATTGAGAGATAGAATAGTATGCCTGATATAGTTGTTGTGTTTGGTGCAAGTGGAAATGTAGGGAAAGCAGTTGTGCGGGAACTTCGCAAACGAGAGTACATTGTGCGTGCAGTTGTCCGCTCGGAAAAAAGGGGCGAGACGCTTGCCGGGATTGCGCACGATGTTGTTATGAATGATTGTACAGATGCCGAAAGCTTACGTAATGTATTACAAGGTGCTGATTATGTTATATCGTCTTTAGGGAAAAGTGTATCGGTTAATGATACGTCTAAACCAACCTTCCGCGATGTTGATTACACGTTGAATGTAAATATCCTGACCGCCGCCAAACACGCCGGTGTTAAAAAGTTTGTGTACGTGTCTGCGTTCCATGCCGAAGAGTTTGCGCACTTGGAGTACTTTAAGGTTCATGCCGATGTAACAGCGCGCATTGTTGAGTCGGGCATTGGATATTGTATTGTAAAACCACCGGCAGTGTTTTCGGCATTTTGGGATGTGGTTGACTTAGCCAATAAAGGTAGATTGATGAATATTGGTAAAGGCGATAAACAAACAAACCCAATTTGCGAAACCGATGTAGCCGTGTTATGTGCCGATGCTTTGGTGAAGAATGCCACAGTAATAGAAGCCGGTGGCAATACCGTGTACACCAGAAAAGAGATTAACCAACTTGCCGCACGTGTGGCAGGGAAACCAACAAACCTCTTGGGTGTTCCTTTGTGGGTGGTGAAGGGTATGGTACCACTTCTAAAACCTTTTAATAAGAACATGTATGATAAACTTGCATTTTTTGTTGCCGTTATGGAAGAAGATTTACTTGCCCCACGTGTTGGTATGATAACCTTAGAAGAATACTTCGGGCTGACGAAGTAATGTAGATGTGCGGTTTTCTCCCGCAGTACAACAACCTGAAACGCAGAACATTTGCTGCGGTCATGCGCAAGCAAAAGCGTAATTTCGTACGTAATTGTATGAAATTGATTTCTCCTGTTGCCAGATGAAAAAAGTAGTTATTGCATGGATGATATTCCTGCCCGTGATTTTTGTGCTTTCGTATCTGATTGCAGAAACATATCCCACATTTGTTATGCCCGGCTTTGCCCGTATTTACCACAATGGCGATAACACCATTACCTTTGATGAACCTGTTATTTCTGTTACGTGTGCCGATAGCTCGGTAAAGATTGTACCGTATGCCAGTTTGTTTTCCGATTTACAGAATATGTCGCCCACGGCAGTTATGAAGAATGAGTTTACGTCATCGCATTTAGTACGCACAGCGGTAGATACCAACGCAACATCTATATACCAGCGCATGAAACGTGTGCGATATGACATGCAAATGTGGGCAAGCAACGCAATGCACTCTGTGTACGGACGTGCTACCGATAACAAAGCAACACATCCCGAAACACGAGAGTGGTTGCGCAAACGGCTTGCGGTATTGTTACCACAATCCACCCCGTTGCTAGTAGCCGTGCGTTGGAACACAAGCACGTACGAACTTCGGGATACATCGTTGGTGTTTGTAAAGAACGTCCGGACGGATTCTGTCTTCATACCAATACAAACCGGAGGTACCGAATGAAACTGTTTGGAACTACCTGGATTGATAATGCTATTAACAGCTATAACTTTAGCGAACAACGGTTAGGAATGTTCAGAATAATCTTTGGTCTCAATCTGCTTATAACCGGAACAATTCCTAACATCTTTTACCTTGCCTCGTTCCCCGATTCCTTTTTTACGCCACCAATTGGCCCCACAATATTCTTTAACGGATTTCCATCGTTACCGTTTATGTGGGTATTATATACGTGTACTTTTATTGCCTGTGTGCTTATGGTATTGGGAGTGTACACAAGGGCAACATCGTTGGCGTATGCACTGCTGTCGCTGTTAGGGTTCAGCTTTATGTTCTCGTTGGGAAAGATAAGCCATAACACCGGCTTTTATTTTTTACCAATGGTTCTTGCATTTAGCGATTGGGGCGCGGCGTACTCTTGGGATGCGCATCACCGTAATGTTGCTACAAACCGCTTGCGCAGTAACACCGCTGTGTTTATCTATGCGTTAACGCTTGGCTGGATGTTCTTTACGGCGGGTGTTCCAAAACTTATTGGCGGTTGGCTTAGTTTCTCTACCCAAGCGGGGTACGGTTATTTTGTGAATTACCATTATGTAGAAAACGTCCGGTACTTTTTATCGCCGGTACTTATTAAAGTTACCTGGCCGGTGTTCTGGGAAATTGGAGATTGGTTTACCACCGCGTTTGAACTTGCGTTTTTATGGGCTGCATTCCGAAGCACGCGTATAGTTGTATTGTGCGCAATTGCTACGTTGTTTCATTTCTTTGTGTTAAACACATTAAACATTCCGTCCGGTGCATTTTTGTTCTGCTACCTATTGTTTGCCGATTGGAATGCACTTGCAGCAAAAAGTTCCGTGTTGCAAAAGTTCTTCCGTAGTGTAGATTTATTTTTCCGAACACAATGGGTACTGCTTCTTGCTGCGCCGCTTGTGGCGTTGCTTATGGTTATTAATTATAATTATGGCGGAGTTGTAGATGTAGTTCTGAACGGTATCTTCCACACTCCCGATTCCACACGTGCGTATGCTTTTATAGTGGAGCTTGTTGGCTTTATTGTAGCACTGTGGTTTTTATTCCGCAAAGTGCGTTCGTTAGTATAGTAAAAGTATTTTTGGTTTCCCGCATCTGCCGAAGCAATCCTTCAGCGCGCCAACCCGGTGCGAACCAAACGTTGTGCGGCGCATAGTTGCTGTTTTATTATTGGCGAATATCTATTCGCCCCTACGAACAGCATTGATTATTCATTCGTATTTCGTAATACCGTAATTCGTTATTGACTATTGCGCCGCTGAAGGTGCGGAGCGGACAGGGTTGCCGCGCACATCGAGCGTTTCGGCAGATGCGGCTTACACTTACATTCCTGCAAGCACCGATGATAATGATGCTGTTTTTGAGAGTTGTAATTTTTTGCGGATGTTCAGGCGGTGCTTTTCTATTGCGCGGTCGGTTATGTGCAATATCATTGCTATGTCTTTAGAGCTAAGTTGTAGGCGAAGCAACGCGCATACTTTGAGTTCGGTTGATGTAAGATTGTTGTATTGCGATGCCAGGCGTGCTATAAAATCGTGACTGATACGCTCGAACTGTTCGCGGAAGATGTTCCAATCGCGCGAGGATGCTTCGGCTTCGCGCTCTAAGGTTGTTAGCACTTTTTGGAAACCGTCGGCTGTGTTTGTTTGGAATTGTTTTTTTGATTCTTCTATGGTGCGTTTTAGCGATGCAATGAGTTCTTGTTTTTCTACAAGATGCAGTGCCATAGAGTTGAGTTCGCGTTCTTTGGTTTCTAATTCGGTTTGCAGTTGTTGGGCGCGCATATCTGCAAGTTGCCGTTCTAATTCTGCCCGTTGTACATGTAGTTGCACGCCGTAAAGCTCTAAACGTTTTGCCGATTCCTCGTTGTGAATCTTCTGATATGTTTCAAAGAGTTGTTGTTGTAGTTCCAGCGAGCGTTTGTATTTGCCTGTTTGTGCATATAATTCCGAACCATACCGTAATAAATTTACGATAAACGTTTTAGTTTGAATGGTTTTAGATAACGCTACACCTTCGGTAAAGTACTTTTCCGCTGCTGTCCAGTCTTTTGTTTTGAGTGATGATTCCAATAGCCCAATCAGAGCATATATTACAAGGCGCGGCATAGTGCATTGTTTTGCAAGTTTAAGCGAATGAAGTAATGCGGTTTTTGCTTTGCGGTGATTCCCCATTGCAATGTATGTTCTGCCGATATTTCCCTCTTGCTGAGCCATGTCTTCGGTTGCATCAAGTTCCTTAAACATGTTGTAAGCATGTTGGTAATACTGTAGTGCTTTTGTGTACTGGTTGGTTTGATAGTAGTAGCCTCCAATATTTCCTATTACAATAGACTCGCCGTGTTTGTTATGTAAGTCTTGATTTGCAGCTAATGCTAATTGTAATGCATCGTATGCCTGCTGATAGTACTGTGCATGAAACAACGCTGTTGAGATGTTGTTAAGTGCTTGCGCTTCGCTTGTTTTAATTCCATAAGTACGTGCTAAGTCAATGCCGCGTTGGTATTGTGCAATAGCTTTATCGTATTCATTCAGTTGTTCGTATAAAATACCAATACCATTGTTAGCACTAATTTCCAGATGGTGATATTTAAACTCCCGCGCAATATTCTGCACGTGGGTATATGTTTCAAAAGCTAATGCTATATCACCTCTGCGGTAATAGATGAGTGCTAAATTATAAGCGGCTTGTGCTTCTGCATCTTTACGTCCTGCAGCAACAAAATACTTCTTTGCTTTTTCCTGATACAACAAACTTTCGTCTTGTTTCCCTTGTTGTAATACAATACTGCCCCACAGCATATAACATTTACCAAGTACTTCGTTATCACCTAACTGATGTGCTTCGTTGGTAATGTTTTCAATATTTGTTCGTGCTGTAACGGTATCGCCTTTGGTAAATTCACGTTGTACTATTACCAATAAGGCACTAATACGTTCTTTCTGTACTTTAAACCGTATTGTAGGTGTTAGGTGCTGTTGTAATAAGTAAGAAGATAAATCTAATGCTTGTTTTCCCAATGTATAAGCCTTAGAAGGATTACGGGCAATAAGAGCAAAAGCTTCATCCAGCAACAGGGATAGCTTTTTAACATCGGATGATATTACAGTCTTTTTTGCCATTTACACAATATTTGCAGAAAATCGTACACAAAGATACGGATATAAAAAAAGGATGACTCGGGGTAAACCAAATCATCCTTTTCATAAGGGCGAACGACGGGGCTTGAACCCGCGACAACCGGAACCACAATCCGGGGCTCTACCAACTGAGCTACGTCCGCCATACTGTTTTTCCACGCGTTTTCCACACAGTGTGGAGAAAACGGGGTGCGAATTTACGGTATTTACTACAAGGTACAAAACCAAATTTACATTTGCTTGCGCAAAGCCGCTCCAACCATGCAGTATGCTATTTTACCTCAATACCGGCGAAAGAGCCTCGACAATTACCCAAATATATACTACGAACATATTGGGTAATATCTTATTATTTATGCCTAATTGATACCAAGAGTAATAAATACAGGCAATTAAGCAAAATATGTTGCTTGTCATGTGGAACTGTTTCTCTATCTTTGCCAACTGCATTTAGTACAATGCAGGTAGTATATGGTTTTTGTTTCATAAATGTACTGGATAATTTGAAGAGTAGCAGACCCCCACAAGGTCATTTTGACCGCAACCGCCCGAATACACGGACGGACAACAATAAAAGTGGTGTCCGAATCAATGAAGAGATTAAAGCCCCAACCATCCGCGTTGTTGATAGCGAAGGAAACATGTTAGGAATCATGCCCGTACGCGAAGCCCGCGATATAGCATATCAGCAAGAAAAAGATTTGGTGGAAATCGCCCCGCAGGCAAACCCTCCGGTGTGTAAGATTATTGATTTTGGTAAATACCAATACGAACTCCATAAACGCGAAAAAATGCAGAAAAAACAACAGCATCAATCGCAATTGAAGGAAGTTCGCTTTAAAGCCGGTACTGATACTCACGATTTTGATTTCAAAACACGTCATGCCCGTGAGTTTTTACTAGAAGGCGATAAGGTAAAAGCAACGGTGTTTTTCCGTGGACGTGAAATCCAGCACACAGAATTTGGCGCGCAACTTCTTTTACGGTTTATTGAGAAATTGGAAGATGTTTCCAAGGTCGATCAGCCATTAAAAGCAGAAGGTAAAACATTAAGCGTTACCTTGGCTCCCGATAAAGAGAAACAAAAGAAAAATCAAAAAGCTAAAACTGAATAAAATTCTGAATAGTTAATAATAATCAATTGAGGTACACGCGATGCCTAAAATGAAAACATTAAGCGGAGCTAAAAAGCGTTATAAGATTACCGCAAGCGGTGGTATTAAACGCCAAAAAGCTTTTCGCAGCCACATCTTAACGTCTAAAACGCGCAAACGTAAACGTCAGTTGCGCCAGAATTCTATGGTGGATTCGGCAAACTTGAACTTAGTTAGCCGCCAATTAGTAATTGGGTAAGATGGTAAACGCTTAGCAGTGTGTTAGTGTAGTTGTCTTTTCGTGTTAGTGATAAGTCCGATTACGTTTAGTGAACACTTGCTCTTTTTAATTGTCAGGATGTAAGGGCTGAGCGCTACTCTCCTTGCTCCGTTTTTAATAACACATAACAACATAGGAGTTACTATGCCACGTAGTGTCAATAAAGCAGCAGCGCACCGTAAACGCCGTAAGTTTATAAAACTTGCCAAAGGTTACTGGGGCGCGCGCTCTAAGGTGTGGACGATTGCTAAAAACCACATCGAAAAAGGTTTAGGGTATGCATACCGCGACCGCCGTGCTAAAAAACGTCATTTCCGCAGCTTATGGATTGTGCGTATCAACGCTGCAGCCCGTGCAAACGGAACAACATATTCACGGTTAATTGATGCATTACACAAAAAAAATATCGGTATTAATCGTAAAGTGCTTGCCGATTTAGCCATGAATCACTCAAATGTATTTGCGGCAATCGTTAAGCAGGCATTGGCATAGTTAGCCAATGTGTATTTTTCTCACTAACAGTTAGTCGGATGAAACTCTATATCGGTAACATTAGTTACCAAACGAAAGACAGCGATTTGGAATCGCTTTTTGCGGCACATGGCGATGTTGTATCGGCACGTGTCATGATGGATAAACAAACAGGCAGAAGCCGTGGCTTCGGTTTTGTTGAAATGGCAAGCGATGAAGCAGGTTCCAATGCTATCACAGCGTGCAATCAAATGAACTTTATGGGTAGAACCATAACAGTTAATGAAGCACGTCCGCAAGAGCAACGCGCTCCACGTTCCGGTGGTGGTGGTTACAGCCGTGGTGGTGGACGTGGCGATAGCTACGGAAACCGTCGCGACGATTACTAATCGCATTCCTACAACGCAAATGATGTTTGGGCAGAGAGCAATCTCTGCCCTTTTTCGTTTAAAGGATATGTTGCTATCGCAAGCCGCACCTAATCTCTCCTATAACACAACCTCCAACAGCGGGATAGTACAATCACATCACGGTAAAGCGTTTATCGTTACGTACGGTTCTTACCGGACGTTTGAGGATATGTATAGCAGGTGGTATGGTGCCCGTCCGGCGATAGCAGAATAGAATAATTGCAATTTTTTGGAATGTATGTTTGTTTGGTACGGCTGAATTGGATAGTTTTGTTTTAAATAAGAGATAAGTTTGTATCTTATCACTCAATTCAATATCCACTGGAGGATGAAATGCTCAGTAAAAAACAGGCACGTATGCTGTTCATAGTAAGCACAGGGCTGTTTGCCATTGTGTTTTTAGCATTAACCTACGACTCAATGCAGCAAATACCTGCACGAACAAATGCACACAATCTGAGTGCAAGTGCAATTAGGGGACATGAAATTTGGAACGACAACAACTGTATGGGTTGCCATACGGTATTAGGAGAGGGTGCGTACTACGCACCGGAGTTAACAAGAGTGTACGAGCGTAGAGGGGAGAAATGGATGAAAATGTTTTTGAAAAATCCGGAAGCTATGTATCCCGGACAACGGAAGATGGTACAATACAACTTTACCGACGGACAGATTGATGATTTGATTTCGTTCTTTAAATGGATTGGAGAAATGGATTTGAACGGATTCCCGGCCAAGCCAACCATTAAAATGAGTTCTGCGCAAAATAATGGCGCGGTTTCGGCAAACTCGCCGCAGGTTTTTAAGGATGTATGTGTTGCTTGCCACTCTGTGAATGGTTCAGGCGGCAATGTGGGTCCGGCTCTAGACCATGTAGGTAGCAAGTTTGACGCTGCGTATCTGAATAAATGGATTAGCGACCCGCAGGCAGTAAAACCGGGTACGGCAATGCCGCAGCTAAATGTAAGCGATGCTGACAGAGCATTGGTAGTAGAGTTTTTAAGCGGCTTAAAGTAAGTACCAATTAACAAGAACAAAAAAACTAACTACGGAAATACTATGAAATACAAATCACAAATTGTTGCATACTGGTTTTTTGCTACCTGTATGTTGTTACTGTCACTTCAGGTGATTTATGGATTTATTATGGGCTTTGCCCACATGGGCTTTGATAATCTCCATTCCATTATACCATTTAATGCTGCACGTGCCACACATACCAACTTGTTGGTTGTTTGGTTGCTAACTGGATTTATGGGTGCGGCATATTATATCATTCCCGAAGAATCAGACCGAGAACTGTATGATGTGCGTTTGGCATATATACAATTGATTTCGTTGATAGTGGTAGGCGTAACAGCTATTATTGGCTTCCACCTGAATTGGTGGGAAGGCCGCAAGTTTTTAGAGATACCACGTCCGTTGGATTATTTGGTGGTGGTAAATGTGTTGGTGTTTATCTATAACATTGGAATGACGATTTGGAAGGGAAACAAATTTTCTACAACACAGCTTGTGCTATATGTAGGATTGTTATCTGCCGCACTGTTGTACTTACCGGGTATGATAAGTTTTGAAAACCAAACATTGGATTCGTATTACCGTTGGTGGGTTGTTCATCTTTGGGTTGAAGGTGTTTGGGAGTTAATTATGGGTTCGATACTCGCATTCTTACTCATTAAACTTACCGGTGTTGACCGCGAAGTAATTGAGAAGTGGTTATACATTATAGTAGGCATTACATTTTTATCGGGTATTCTTGGAACCGGCCACCACTACTATTACATTGGAACACCAAAATACTGGCTTGCCGTAGGCGGTTTCTTTTCTGCTCTTGAACCTATTGCTTTTTTAGGTATGGCATTGTATGCAATTACCATGTACCGCCGCAGCGGCCGTAACCACCCCAACAAAGTTGCATTGTATTGGACTATGGG
The DNA here is from genome assembly GCA_019695345.1 of Bacteroidota bacterium. Lineage (GTDB taxonomy): Bacteria > Bacteroidota > Ignavibacteria > Kapaibacteriales > NICIL-2 > JAIBAE01. The sequence continues at coordinate 60,094 of JAIBAE010000013.1, forward strand.
ATGTGCTGTTATGTCGTTTGTTGGCGCAGGTTTCCTAGGTTTTGCACATACGCTGCCACAGGTAAATATGTACACACACGGAACCTTGATTACAGCAATGCACGGGCACATGGCGTTTTGGGGTGCGTATGCAATGCTCGTTCTAGCAATTATAAGTTATGCAACACCAATCATGACCGGAAGAAAGCTATGGAATAACATGGCTTCTATGTTAGCATTCTGGTTATCGAATATAGGGATGGTTGGTATGACCGGCGCATTTGCCGTTGCCGGCATTACACAGGTATATCTTGAACGCAAAATGGGAATGGATTTTCTTACCGTACAAAAGGAAATTGAAGTACACTTTTTTGGATTGATATTAGCCGGATGCCTCTTCACCACAGGCATAGTACTATATATCTATAATTTTATAAAACACGGAGTACCCGCACCGGGTAACTCTTTAACCGAAGCAGACGAGGTGGAATCGGTTCCATCGTTGATATAAATAACTAATTATTTTATTACAAAGGGGTTTGTAACATGAGTTACGACATTGGATTAAAAAAAGTACTGTGGTGGAAGTTTAGCATTTTTTGTTCAACATTATTAGTGTTAAGTGCTACCAGTGCATTTACACCAAATTTCTACGACCCGATTGAGGGAGAAGAAACGGCAATACTTACAAGCGCACCAACTGTGCCACCTCCTATTACACGGAAACATGCAACAAAAGTTATTGTAAATCTGGAAACAAAAGAAGTTGTAAAAAGAATGGCTGATGGTGTTGAATATACATTTTGGACATTTGGCGGAGATGTCCCGGGTAAGTTTATTCGTGTTCGTGAAGGTGACTTTGTTGAGTTTCATTTAAGTAATCATCCATCCAGTAAAATGCCGCATAATATAGATCTTCATGCTGTAACCGGGCAAGGTGGTGGCGCAGGTGCATCATTAACATCGCCAGGACACACTTCAACATTTTCTTTCCGTTGTATGAATCCGGGCTTGTATGTGTATCATTGTGCAACGGCACCGGTGGGTATGCACGTAGCAAACGGTATGTACGGATTGATACTTGTTGAACCCAAAGAAGGATTACCAAAAGTTGATAAAGAATTTTACGTAATGCAGGGAGACTTTTATACAAAAGGTGCGTATGGCGAAGAAGGACTTCAGCCGTTCTCTATGGAAAAAGCTGTACTTGAGCATCCTGATTACGTTGTGTTTAATGGCTCGGTTGGCTCGATGGTTGGTGATAACGCATTACGCGCTAAAGTTGGGGAGAAAGTTCGTATTTACTTTGGTAATGGTGGCCCCAACTTAACATCATCGTTCCACGTAATTGGCGAAATCTTTGATAAGGTATATACCGAGGGTGGTGTGAAAGCAAATCAGGAACAAGTGCAAACAACATTAGTACCTCCCGGTGGTTCATGTATGGTAGAGTTTGGCTTGGAAGTTCCGGCAACATATATTCTTGTGGACCACGCATTGTTACGTGCCTTTAACAAAGGTTGTATTGGAATGTTAAAGGTTGAAGGTCCGGAGAATAAAGAAATCTATACCGGTAAGCAAAATGATGTTGTGTATTTACCCGAAGGCGGCGCTATCCAAACTATGGACGATGAAGTTTCCAAACGTCCGGCTCCGGTTACAAAAGCCGAATTAATGGCTCGGGGTAAGCGGGTGTTTGAAGCTAATTGTATGGCGTGCCACCAAGGTAGCGGAGAAGGTATTGCAAATGTGTTCCCGCCGCTGGCAAAATCCGATTTCTTGATGGCAGATAAAAACCGCTCCATTCAAATTGTATCTAAAGGTCTTAGCGGAAGCATTAAAGTGAATGGTAAAACATTTAATAGTGTTATGCCAGCACAAGCGCTCAATAACGAAGACATTGCATCGGTGTTAACCTACGTACGTAACAGCTTTGGTAACTCGGGTGATATTGTTACTGTACAGGATGTTGTAGCAGGGCGTGCATCAGCAGTTCAGCCAACACCTACCACAACCAAAAAACCAAAAGCAAAATCCAAAGGGAAATAATCTTGTACAAGACACTACATAGAGTTTGTATTACTATGTTTCTACTATATGTGGTTGTTGTAAATGTAGTTGGCAATACACCGGAAGGAATGATACGCATTCCTTTCGGTGTTTATAAACCACTCTATAAAGATGACTCGCTTGCAAGTTCCATTCCCGTCCAATCTTTTTTTCTGGATGCAACACCGGTTACCAACCGCGAATATCTTCTGTTTGTTAAAGCTAACCCACAATGGAAACGCTCATCGGTAAAACGGTTGTTTGCCGATAGTGCATACCTGCAACACTGGCAAAGCGACGAAACGCTTGGAAACAATGCACCGGAAAAATCTCCTGTTGTATGTGTTTCGTGGTATGCAGCAAAAGCATATTGTGCGTGGAAAGGGAAACGCCTTCCTACCGTTGCAGAATGGGAGTATGTTGCATCGGTTAGCGAAAACACCATTGATGGGTATTCCGACCCCGCGTTTCTGAAGCGAATACTTGAATGGTATTCCAAACCAACACCACATGTATTGCCGGTTATTAAAACAACATCCAAAAATATGTTTGGTGTGTACGACATGCACGGGTTGATTTGGGAATGGACTTCGGATTTTAACAGCATTTTGGTTTCGGGGGAATCGCGTGGAGATACCGGATTAGAGCGTGATTTGTTTTGTGGAAGCGGCTCGCTTCGTTCGTCGGACTTTAAAAACTATGCTGCCTTTATGCGGTATGCATTTAGGGGTAGCTTAAGTGCAAACTATACAACTGCATCGCTGGGTTTCAGATGCGCCAAAGATGCACCATAACTTTATCATAAAAACACACATGAAATATCTATATCATTTTACTATACTGTGTAGTGTGATATTAGCTTCACTACAAACAGGCATAGCACAAAACACCGGAACACCAACATATCCCGAAGTTTCGTTTAACGGTATGGTACGGTTTCGCATAGAATCGGATGGTCGGTTTTTCGATTTTAATGCAAAGCCGTTATCGATAGATTTACTCAAAACACAAATAGGTGCTACAGTAAAAATCAGTCCCGATATAACACTTTTTACTAAACTTCAGGATTCACGCAACTTTGGCGAAGGTGATGCAACACAGGCACGTGGTACATTGGATGGCATGGCTAAAAACTTCGGCTTGCGCGAAGGGTGCGTTCAATGGAATAATTTCTTAACCGATGGACTTACAGTAAAATTCGGACGAATGATTTTTACAACAAACAACGAACGGTTAATTGGCGCACTTGATTGGCACAACGTTGGCCGCAGTTACGATGGTAATGTCATCTCCTATAAAGCCGGAGATAAAACACAGTTCCGGGCGTTTGCATTTAAACTCGGGCACGACGAGTTAACCATGACCCAAGCCAAAGTTCAGTTGCCACAGGCATTGCTGGGTGCCGATGTTGATTTGCCGTGGCAAGATAAACTCAACCTCTATTATTATCATGATAGAAATGCAGCGTTGTTAATGCGTGGACCCGATGCCGGTAAAACACAATTGGAACGTAGCAGTATAGGTGCCTATATAAAAAATGCAATAAGCGGTATCGAGTACGAAGTGGAAATAACACATCAACTTGGCTCGCGTAAAACAACCGATAGTACCGCCCGTGCCGATATCAATGCAAACATGGTAGCTGCGTATGTATCGTACAAAGTGCAAAGCAACCTAAGCATTGGTGCCGGATGTGATTACTACACCGGCGATGACCCCACAACCACAACCACCAACGAGTCGTTCGACCATTTATTTATTACCGTGCATAAATTTTATGGGTATATGGATTTTTTTCCGTCAACTGTGTTGCCTGTAACAGGTCAGCGTAAGGCACTTGCTGTTACCAATGCCGGCTTGCTTATGCCGTATCTTAAATCATTGTATAATTACGATGAAAAACTCAGCTTCCAACTTTGGGCAATGATGTTTAATGCACAACAAACACTTGCGGCAACAACATCAAAAAATCTTGGTATCGAAGTAGACATTAATGCCTACTACAAATTCTTAAAAAATGTTAAAGTAGAAGCGGGCATCTGTACATTTTTGCCCGGCGAGGCAGTTAAAGTAACAAATCCCGCAGTAGGTATGGGAACCGACACTGCGTATTGGGGATACCTGATGTTTACACTAGATTGGTAAACACGCAGTTGTGGAGTAAGTATATTTATGCTATCGCAGACCGCGCCCTACGTTAGGTGTATAACACACCACACATTGCGGAACAGAACCTACGCTGTAACACATCGTTCATGGTGAATGATGTTTGTAAACAACTGTTCTTTCCGGCACCTTGATTGGCAGGCATGCAGCGCAGGCACGGTGCCGCCTGCGGTAGCAAACTATAATGAATACTGTAAGGATAAAATTATGAAACAAGTAATATTGTTGTTGTTGATTGTTGTGTGTACAGGTGGCAACGTTGTAGCACAAAAACAACCATTGCGTAAACAAGCCAAAAAACATTCGTGCTGTTCGGTGGAAGAATCGCCGTTGGGTAAGTTTAGTGATAAATCGTTGTATCAGGTGCAATCGAAATGGGAAACGCAGAATTCAGCAAAGATAGAACTAAGCTCGTTTGCGGGAAGTGTTGTAGTAACCACCATGATATTTACCAACTGTACGTATGCATGCCCGCAGATAATTGCCGATGTAAAAAAGATTGCTGGTAGCGTGCCTGCCGATGTTGTAAGGAACATCAAGTTTGTATTTATTAGCATGGATATACAACGTGATACCCCAAAAGCCCTGCGCGCATTTGCAGAAAAGATGAATATTGCCGATAGCAACTGGATATTCCTGCACGGAAAAGAAGATGACACGCGAGAGATTGCCGCATTACTTGGAATTAAGTTCAAGAAAATGCCAAGCGGAGATTTCTCGCATTCTAATATAATCAGCGTGTTGAACAAACAAGGCGAGATAGTGTACCAACAGAACGGCTTGAATGCTGAACCGTTGCAAACTATTCAGGCAATAGAAAAAGCAGATAAAGAAATTTATACCAATACACAGTAACACAGGCATACAGTTATGGAAACAATGATAGAAAACAATGTTGCATACAAAGAACAAGTTACCCAACAAGAGATACCATACTACCGGATTGTAGGCAACGAAGTTCAGGTGTTTGAACATGCGTATAAAAACCAACTTCCGTTGTTGCTAAAAGGTCCAACAGGTTCGGGCAAGTCGCGGTTGGTTGAATTTATGGCGTACAAACTAAACACCGAACTTATTACAGTTTCTTGCAACGAAGAAACTTCCTCGGTTGATTTAATTGGCCGCTACATTGTTCGCGGGGCAGAAACCGTTTGGCAGGATGGTCCGCTAACACGTGCCGCGCGTGCCGGATGCATAGTGTACATAGATGAAATTGCAGAAGCACGTCCCGATACCATTGTAGCATTGCACTCGCTAACCGACCACCGGCGTATGTTGTTTTTAGATAGACATAACGAGGCAATATCTGTTGCTCCTTCTTTTATGTTAGTTGCATCGTTTAACCCGGGATACCAAAAAGGATGGAAAGAATTAAAGCCATCCACACGGCAACGTTTTGTTGGGGTAACCATGAACTACCCCGCTGCCGATGTTGAAGCCGAAATTATTTGTGCGGAATCGGGCACGGAAAAAAATGTTGCAAACAAGTTGGTTCAGGTTGGCAGTAAAATCAGAAATCTGGTAGAGCTTGGTTTAGCCGAAAGTGCTTCTACGCGGTTACTTGTGGATGCTGCAAAGTTGATACATAGCGGTCTGCCAGCCCGGCTTGCATGTAAGGTTGGTATTATTGAACCGCTTACCGATGATGCCGATACAGCCAAGGCATTAGAAGACTTAATAGCATTGATGATATAATACATAGATAGTATGGAAGAATATATTTTCAAAAAAGCGTACGCATTTTTTACTCGTTTGCGCACTCCACAAAAAAGCGCAGAGGAAATACAACGCACCGTAACATTGCAAAGCATGAAGCCAACCTTGCTGGTGTTAGCGCGTTGCCTTACCGGAGAAAATATCAACATACTACGCGCCGAGCGTGAAGGCGGTTGGAGTGGCTCAACGTTTTTTTTACCCGATGAATACTCCGCCTGTGCAACCAAAGAACAAAACGAAGACTTCTATTTATTCCGTACATGTTATGTGTATATGCAACGGAAATGTAATTATAACTGGCAAACCAAAGGAAGTTACACAGTAGAAGAATCCAGAATAAAAGCAGAAGAAACATCCGGACAAGTTTTGCAGGAAGTATTTAACGAGTTTCCACGGTTACAGGAAGTATATAGGGTGTTATATAATGCAGAGACAACTGCTTACAGGAAGCAACCAGATTACTCTATGCTGTACGGACGTTGGATGAATCCGACTCTTACTACCGATATAATAGATACAACAAAACAACCCGATGCACCACAACAAAAACAAAGCACACCAACAACCGAACTTGAAGCCAACGCCATAGAAGAAATAGAAACATATACCATTAACAAAGAAAAGATTCAGGAATACACACTTTCACATTCATTTGAAAAGGCTGAAACGATTGAAGAGTTTCAAGGGCATTGGCGGGATACCGATGGCAGCGACGAACTTGCCGAACACGAAGAAGCCCTGCGCGATTTAAAACTACGCCAAACAATACGTACCGATGATGCCACACACTCGGTGTTACGTGCCGAGCTTGTGCTAAACTCCAGCGCACCGGAAAGTGCATCGTTACTTACTCCCAACGACTATTTTGTATCGTATCCGGAATGGGATGTAAAGAAAAGAGTCTATAAAGAAAACTATTGCAAGGTATTTCCATCGGTTGCTGTAAAGAAGGATAATCAATACATCGGGCAGGTGCTTCAAACCAATAAACCAATTCTCGCACAACTTCGTAAACAGCTATCGTTACTGTATAACGATTTTGAAAACATTCGCCGCCAGCCCAAAGGAATTGAGCCGGACTTAGACGAAGTAACAGATGCCTTTGCCGATATACACGCAGGTAGAACGCCATCGGAAAACGTGTATATATCGCGCCGGAAACGGAACCGCGATGTTTCGTTATTACTATTAGCCGATACATCTCTTTCCACCGATTCTTTTACCGATAACAAACGAGTGATTGATGTTGAAAAACAAGCCATGATATTGTTTGGCGAAGTCTTGGCTCAATCTAACGAACGTTTTCAGATTGATACCTTTGCATCGCAAACGCGAAACCGTTGTACTTACCAAACGCTTAAATCTTTCGGCCGCAGTTGGGCAGATACACGCGATTTAATAGGCGGCATACAACCACATGGCTATACGCGCATTGGTCCTGCAATACGCCACGCAACTTCTATCTTGCAACAGGAAACATCGCGACACAGATGGATTATTTTACTCTCGGATGGTAAGCCCAACGATTATGACCGTTACGAAGGACGGTACGGCATAGAAGATGTACGGCAAGCAGTACGCGAAGCTAATCAACAGCATATCCACATCTACGCGCTTGCGGTAGAAAGCGAAGCCAAGTTCTATTTTCCTCAGCTTTTTGGTGCGGGTAGTTATCGCATTCTGCCGCATCCAGCCATGTTACCCGAAGCTCTTGCAGAGTTATACTCACGGTTGGCAATGTAATGTTTTTGCTATCGCAAGCCGCACCAAACTACCACACAAGCGCAACCTCCATTTGCGGGAAAGTAGCATCACTTCACGGTAAAGCGTTTATCGTTACGTACGGTTCTTACCGGACGTTTGAGGATATGTATAGTAGGCGGTATGGTGCCCGTCCGGCGATAGCAGAAACAACACACTAAATATTATACTTTAAACATTATTCTTGCACATTTAAAGTCCAATTCTTAATTTAGAGACAAATAAGTCTCCAATTTTAATACTACTATGTTATCTAAGGCTTGTACATACGGAATTCACGCAATGATTTATGTGGCAATGAATAAGCAGGAAGGTGTGAATATGCCTATTAGTAAGATTGCGGACGACTTACACATCCCGTTCCACTTTT
>JAIBAE010000081.1 GCA_019695345.1 Bacteroidota bacterium
TGGCAAATTGGTTCCGATTCGCACGCAGTTAGTGCGCATGTAGTTATTGCTAATGGCCACAATGGCGATGACGTTTTGGTATCGGTTAAAGACATGCTTACAACAGATTACAACTTAACTCACACAACTATACAAATAGAATCGCACACCTACGCAGAGCAACAACACTGCAACGGATGCGACTCGCCAACAGAACACAACCATGAATAACACTATACACGTTTCGCTAACACGCATCAATACTGAATTTAACGACCTTCCACTTCCGGCGTATGCCACATCCGGCTCGGCAGGAATGGACGTCTATGCCGCAGTAGAGCAACCTCTTGTAATTCCGCACGGAGGAATTATACTTGTGCCTACATCGCTTGCCATTGCATTGCCTGTTGGGTACGAGTGCCAGGTACGGTCGCGCAGTGGCTTGGCAGCAAAGAATGGTGTGTTTTGTTTGAACTCGCCCGGCACCATAGATAGCGATTACCGCGGCGAGATAAAGGTAATTCTTGCCAACGTTGGCGGAAGTGATTTCACGATTCACCGTGGCGACCGCATTGCACAACTTGTTGTAGCCAAACACGAAACCGTTCAATGGAATGTGGTTGATACTTTAGATGAAACCACCCGCGGCGAAGGCGGCTTTGGAAGTACCGGAGTAAAACATACATAGTGTTCCTCTCATCTGCCGTAGCAACCGCGCCAGCGCGCAGACACAGCGCGAGCCGAACCTTTTGCGGCGCAGTTTTAATTACAGAAAGTAGAGCAATGTAATTCGTAGGGGCGAATAGATATTCGCCCATGTGGTGGATGAATATGTATGACCATTAACCTGACTACGTCAATGAGATTCTTCGCGTTGCTCAGAATGACAAATACATTTCTTTACTTCATCATAGATTTCGGATTAGTGAAATGATGAGGACGTAATTCGTAATAGTTTTGCGCCGCACAACGCTTGGCTCGCACCGGGTTGGCGCGCTGAAGGATTGCTTCGGTAGCTGTCTGTAGAAACCGAAACTTTTTATTTCTTTCCACAAAGGATTAAAATTGCCCTACAATGTTACTTTTCAAAATACAGTATTGTTGTTATTAAAGGTTGTTTGTACGTTGAGGTAAATTCTTTTGTGCTTTCTAAATTTCCGTTTGCATCGTAATAGTTATACTTTTCTTTGATATTATATTTAGCATACAAACCAATCCATATTCTTTTACCGGTTGAAACTATCGAATGTTGATTCATTATGTTTGTAACTGTGTCATGGGATGGAATGCGCACGGTATTAGAATAATGAGCTGATTCAGGCGACTCCAGCGTATATACCTGATTTGATTTTAAGTACCGCAACAAATCATCATATTTGTTTGTATCATTTTTAAGTGTAGCAAGTGATTGTGCATCTGATATTTCCCAGTTTACTATCAGTTTATTTCCGTTATATTTTCCTTCTACGCTACCTTTTTTATTCTGCATACTAAATGTTAATAGTAAGTTTTGTTTATAGATAGTTGGTAGAGTAGAAGTATATCCGAAGTAGCGCAAAACAGAATCTGTATGAAGACTTGATTTGGCTAAGTTACTTGCCTCGATAGTCCCATCAACACTAATTGAAAATGGAATTTTGTACTCAAATACATAATCCGGCGGAGCTCCCTGAAACGCTAATTCAACAACCTTAGAGTACTTAAAAGGAATAACAACATTGTTACTATTCTTCAAGGTAATGTTTGCCGTTGTGGTATCACTTGTAACCGGAATATTATCCGTAGTATAAAGCGTTGCAATAATCTGATATGTTCCTTCATCACGATATGTATGGTATGCTTTATTTACGTTATCAGTACGTACTTCGGTAGTTTTATCGCCAAAGTTCCATTTGATATAATACTTCATCCCATTGGTAATACTATCTAACGTCCATGTATATTCGGTTTCCGTTACGCCATCCAACTTTTCGGGGGATAGTTGTACTTTAACTTTGTTTATAGTTATCCACTTAAAGTCAATAAACGCTTCGATTTTATCTGTTCCTTTTTTTCCTTCTATTAGTATTCCAAGTTTATTAGCACCGGGTTTCAAAATAACTTTATACAACCCCGACCCCTCGTCAGTTTGTACTTTTACTCCATCTTCATTGTAAACAGAAGTTATGATTCTTCTCTTCCCGTCAACATTCCATCCCCATTCGGCGGTTGGGCAGTCTGTGTAAAGCAGTAATGTGTCATTATCTACGCTATATCCATCGGATAATATAGTTTCATTTTTACTTTTTACCCATGTAGTATATGCAGGGAATTTATCGTTACCGATGGTTCCGTTTAATAACTCAGCATAACGGGATTCAATCTTAGACCACTCAATAAGTGATGTTTTTGCCATAGGGGTGATAAACGGAAATTCACTTGATGCAGCATTCCCATTTAGTTTGGATTGATATGGTTTAAAATGGTCGTTTATCAACTCTATACTTTGAGCATTGTTTGGTGTGTTAGGGTCTGATATTAATATTTTCTTTTCGTTCATAGATACACCGTAACATACAATGGCATGCCCGGCATATTTGGGTTTATTATTATCATCAACACCATCTTGGTAGGCAATCGAAATATACAATGGTTCGTGAGTAACATACAATGCACCTGCAGTGGTTAAGAATTTGATCTTATCAAGATTTGTATCAAGCCGAACTGTTTTGCGCATGAAACTGGTAAAGAGCGATAGAGGAAGTAAGTCGTTCTGTAACACAGAACAAAACCGATAGCCGTGTGTATTGTCTTCCCACATACTTGGGTTATTGCTAAACTTATTAGATAACTTTTCACCTGTTTTCGATTTTTTCTCATACCAATACCACATAGCCCCAATGCTTTGTCCTGCGCAATGTCCACCCGGAGCTACGTACGAACCATAGTTTACAAACTCCCAATCATCCACACCAACGGCAAAGCCCGTGGTTATGGTTCCTGCTGCATTAAGCAAAGATTCCTTTAACGAGCTTACAAAGAACGATGAATACTCTTCTAAACCTTGTACTTTGGAACCAATCAACTTTGCCGCACCTTGGGGGTGTATTACCGATGTTGCAAAGTGGCGTGTAAGTACTGTTACCGAAGTAGCGTTATAATACTGAACAATCATTGGTTCAAGTTTACCGATTTGTTCGTCGTAGATAAACACCAACGGGATTTCACCTTGAGGTAACGTAATAGGAATCTTGATTTCGTAAATGCCATTGGCATAGCCACCAGAACTCGATACACGAATGAGCGGAGTTATAGGATTAACATAAGAACCAAACTTGTGACTTTTAATCTCGAAAGATGTAACGGTAAACGGTCTGGCATTGGTATAAGCACCGGTGGGAATAGTAATGGTCATTCCGGTAAGCGGGTTACCGGGTTTGTTTATTGTAATAATCGTTCCCGCATTTTGCTGTGTTTGGTTAAGTTGTGTTTCTGTTCCAAGCTCCAGTTTGTTTTCGCCCGGAGTTATGGGATTATTACTCTCCGGACATCCCACAAACAGTAATGCAACAAACATCATTGTAACGAATGATACTCTCAATTGAAGGTGTAGGTTTTTCATGGCAATCCCCTTTTCGGTTGTATGTAATCGTAAGATTCTATCTAAAAGGAACTTACCGGAGCCGGCCAACATTAACCATGATTTTTGTCAGGTTTTAAACTAATATTGTTTAAAGTAAACTATGTATTCATTTGCTATTGCCGGTCCGCACATAAGTGATATGTAATCAAACGGCGTTTCCTTGCAGGAAAGTAGCATATCACTTCGCAAAGCCTTTATCGTGAAATCTCTGTAATGACAATGAGCACAAGTATTAATGCATCGGAATTGTTATCACAATGCGCCGCACAACGGTTGGCTCGCACCGGGTTGGCGCGCTGAAGGATTGCTTCGGCGGAGGACGGAGACACAAACCTATCTTTTATAAATCTTAAGAAAATCTTTAGAACTATAGGCGGAGTTTTGCAATGCCTGCATGCCATGGTATGCAGTATTGTTGTTCCACTTTTGGAGTAGCCACGCAATGTCTGGTTCTACCGATAATGTGTTCCACAGAATAAAACGTTCTGTTATTGGGTCTGCCCGCACGTTAGATGACTCGTCTGTTTTTCATAAAATGTCGTTGATAGCTTTTTTTGCCTGGGTTGGTTTAGGTGCCGATGGTTTATCGTCCTCGTGCTACGGACCGGAGGAAGCATTTAGGGCGTTACACCAATACCCTGCACTTGGGATGTTGATTGGTTTGGCAAGTGCTTTAACAGTGTTTATTATCAGTTCGAGTTACTCGCAGATTATTGAGTTGTTTCCCGGTGGTGGTGGTGGGTATTTGGTAGCAAGCAAGTTGTTATCGCCTACGGTTGGTATGATTTCCGGAAGCGCACTTACAATTGATTACGTTCTTACCATTACCATATCGGTTGCAAGCGGTATGGACGCGTTGTTTAGTTTTTTACCCGTTGAGTTTGTGCCATATAAACTTCCTGCCGTGATAATTGGGATTATTGGTTTAACAGTATTAAACATGCGCGGGATAAAAGAATCGGTTACAATTCTTACACCTATCTTTTTGATTTTTATTGCTACCCATGCCTTTGCAATTGTGTATGGTTTGTTTTTTCATGATGCTTCGTTAACTGGCTCGTTAGCAAAAACAGGTGAACAGTTTTCGCTTGCACAGCAATCGTTAGGGTTGGGCGGCTTATTGTTTTTATTAGTACGGGCGTACTCTATGGGAGCGGGAACGTACACCGGTATTGAAGCCGTGAGTAACGGTTTGCCAATTTTACGCGAGCCAAGAGTAAAAACTGCAAAGCGCACAATGCGGTACATGGCAATTTCGCTTGCAGCTACGGTGCTTGGTTTGATGATGTTATATGTGTTGTTTGATGTTAATCCAACCGAAGGTAAAACGCTGAATGCCGTTGTGTTTGAATCCATGACACAGCATTGGGGCACAAGTGGTAAGGTGCTGATTATTGTTACATTGATTTCGGAAGCAACGCTACTGATTGTAGCCGCACAAGCAGGTTTTTTGGATGGTCCGCGGGTGTTGGCAAACATGGCAGTTGATAAATGGGCACCAACAAAGTTTGCAATGCTTAGCGACCGCCTTGTAACGCAAAATGGAATTCTGTTAATGGGTGGAGCAGCATTAGCAATGGCATACTTTACACATGGTAATGTGCAAATGCTTGTTGTGTTGTATTCGATAAACGTATTTATTACGTTTTCGTTATCGCAATTAGGAATGGTGAAACATTGGATTTCGCAACGTAAGACATCGAAGGTTTGGTTCCGAAAACTGTTTATTAATGGTATTGGCTTTATTCTTACATCTTCCATTTTGTGTTTTGTAACGGTTGTAAAGTTTACCGAAGGTGGATGGATTACCATTGTAGTAACCGGAGTATTGGTTGCGCTCTTTCTTGGAATCCGTAATCATTATTTTCAGACTTCTAAACTCCTTACCCGCTTAAACGATCTTGTTGGTTCTGCTTTAGAAGTCAGCAAGGAGTATCAACAACCTTTAACAAAAAGAGTACAAGTTTATAAAAATGAGCGAACAGCAGTATTGTTAGTAAACGGTTTTAACGGTCTTGGTTTGCATACGTTGTTCTCGATGTTACGGATGTACAAAAACACGTATAAGAACTTTATCTTTTTACACATTGGTGTTGTTGATGCCGGAAATTTTAAAGGAAGTGCAGAGATAGAATTGTTAAAAGAGTCTGCAAAAAGTGAGCTTGATAAGTATGTCCGCTTTATGATGTCGCAAGGATATTATGCAGAAGGTCGTTCTTCCATTGGAACAGATGTGGTATCGGAAGTAGAGATACTTGCTCCACAGGTTTTACGCGACTTCCCGGATGCACATTTCTTTGGTGGACAACTTGTATTCCCACAGCAAACATTTACCAACCGATGGCTGCATAATTATACAGCGTTCTCGATACAGGAACGGTTGTATCACTTAGGGATTCCTGTTTCTATTCTCCCTGTACGTATCGAGGCATGATTTACTAACCACACATTCTTATGAAAAAATATTCTCTCTGTATAAGTATTGCCTTAATGGTACTTAGTGTTTCAAGTACTATAGCTCAACAAGATACTTTATCAAAACCAACCGAACCATTTGCATGGGGTGACTTTACCTGGTTACAAGGAAACAACCGCCAGTCTACATCAGTATTGGATAGCAAGTACTTTACCGGTAGTTTTACCCTTGATGTGAATTATAATTACTCTGCCAATAATCCCATTGACCATACTACAACCGGCTCTACAGCTACATTTAGAGCCAACGAGTTTAATGTGTCGTACATAGAAGTTGGTGGAGATTTCCATGACTCGGTAAGTGGAGCTCGCGGACGGCTAATGTTACAGTTAGGAACAAGGGCAACAGGTGTACCCAGAAACGATGCAACCCCACTGCGCGGTCAGTATGATTTATATACTGCCATGCGTTACGTTACCGAAGGATACGCCGGAATACATTTGAATTCCATGCACGGAGTAAATATTGACGTTGGAATATTTAAATCGTACGTTGGGTTGCTATCGTACAACAATTTTGAGAATTGGAACTACCAGCCGTCGTTTACCTCCGATAACACACCGTGGTTTTTTACCGGTATCCGTATTCAAACGTTTCCAACAGATAAACTCAAGCTTGAGTATTGGGTTGTAAATGGTTGGCAAACCTATGGCATGTTTAATAATGTACCCGGTTTAGGTGTACAAACTATATACCGCCCCACGGAAAATACTTCGCTAACGGCAAGTGTATATGGTGGGTTTGATACACCTAATAATTCAAAACGATTCAGATTTCACTCCGATAATAGTTTGCTTTACCGATATTATAATTCTCCGGACTCATGGATTTCGGCAGCGGCGTTTTCACTAACCGGAGATATTGGGTTTGAACAAGGTGGTGGTGTTGTTGGGTTTGGTGGAGATTCTGTAACGCCTTCGCAAAACTTTGTTAGCGGAATGGCGTATCACCGTGTATGGTTTGGAGATAATAAACATTGGGGTTGGACCGTTGGTGGTGGTTATATAAGTAATCCCGGGCGTTATCTTGCATTACTTCCACCCGGTAAAGGTGTTCTAACACAAAATCCGGGCGACCAGTTTACTGGTTGGGATGTTTCCACAACTGTTCAGTATATGCCAAATGAAAATGTTACGTTTGGGTTGGAGTATGTGCGGCGGCATGCAAGCATACCATATTTTGCAGGGCATGGCGGAGTTACTTCTACCAATGGTTGGAGCGACCCAATTGGAAGCACACAGAACTTTATCCCCGATTTAGTACAAGATGAAACCAGAGTTATATTTAGTGTCATTTTCCGGATATGAGTACGCAATCAATATCATATAATCAAAGTATGAAACAGAAAGTGGTTATTGCTGTATCCGCTACGGTTGCATCGTTGCAACTATGTAAACATGTAATGTCGCTATACAGTAAAAACATAGGTACAACCGAAGTTATTGCGTTGTATATACAAACTCCGGTATTGCTACAACAACATGAAGTACGTGCCTTACACGAAATTGAAACATACATACACAATAATGGTGGTGTATTTCACACGGTATCTCGTGCAGATGTACCAAACGGCATTATTGAATTTGCCGATAGTATTCAGGCAAATACAATTGTAATTGGAGATTGGGGCAACAGCACAACATTCAGTAAAAGTATTTCTCAAAAGCTACTGCGCCAGATTCAACATCAGGAAGTGTTGGTTGTTCCGCTTCATGTTCATGATACATCTATCCGTTACTCAACAACAGCATTGCTTGGATTGTGGGAGCAGTTTACAACGTACATACAGCAAAGTCTCCGAACACGAAGTTCAGGTCTTACCGGCATCTTTGTTCCTGTGTTTGTAAGTGTATCGTTATTGTTAGGATATGCAGTGCATACTGCAATTGGGTACCATGCAGTTGGCTTATGTATGCTGTTTATCAGTTTTTCGCTTTCGTTACTATTACGCGGTTGGAAAGTATTTCTTAATGTAGTTCTTTCTGCTGTTGCATGGAATTACTTCTTCATCCCTCCAGTACATACGTTTTCGATTGGACTCCCCGATGACCAATTGCTATTTGGAACATACATAGCGTTGGGAATAGGGTTATCATTTATAACATCACGAATACGCAACAGAGAGTTAATCGTTTTACAACGCGAAAACCGATTACAGGTAGATTTGGAGTTCACCAATCAACTTTCTGCATGTACAGATATAGATGCGGTTGTTACTGCTACAATACATACTATTGCACGCGAGTTTCAAGGCAAGGTGTGTATGTATCTTCGCTCAAATGCAAATGATGAAACTCTTCCAACACGCCCGCATAAGCACAGCCAGTATATACCGGTTGACTCCGATTATAGCGTAGCCGTTTGGAGTTACAAACACCATCAATCAGCCGGTAATACAACCCATATCTTAAAACAGGCACCATCGTTATTTGTTCCATTGATTGAATCTACTGATTCATGTATTGGAGTGATTGGTTTACTGGTTGATAAAGTGTTATTTACACCCGAAGAACATCAACATCTGTTACGCTTGTGTAAAATTGCCACATACAGGATACAACGTATAACTATTCAAGAAGTAGCTCAACAGCAAGAGTTACAACAAGAGTCGCAGAAGTTATATTCAACAATATTCAATTCAATCTCACACGAGTTTCAAACACCGCTATCAGTAATAACATCGGCGGTTGAGACTATACAAGTACCTCCAAACGATACGTTCTCTGAGCGTCTCTTACACGAAGTACAGTTTGCTACATCACGGTTAAAAGGATTAATAGGTAACCTACTTGATATGTCCAGAATAGAATCAGGATTTATCTCTCCACATAAACAAGTTGTAAATGTAGTAGATGCAGTAAATCAGATAGTCCTGTCGCTTAAAAAGGAAGTTCCAAAACACAATCTGCAAGTACAAAGTAGTAGCGATGTAATTCTTGCTGAACTTGATAGCGGGTTGTTTGAACAAGCATGTATCAACGTAATTCGCAATGCAATAAAGTACACACCACAGAATACAACAATAACTATTGCCATCACCCAAGAAACGTCAACTGTTTTCATAACATGTACCGATGAAGGTGATGGAGTAGATGAAGCCGAAATTCCAAAGCTCTTCAAGAAGTTTTATCGCTCGGAAAAAACAAAACAAAAAGGAATTGGTTTAGGGTTGGCTATTGTAAAAACATTTGTTGAAGCAATGGGCGGAACTGTTTCGGTACAGAATGTACAACCAAATGGGTTGCAGATTTGTTTTCAATTTGAACTGTATGCCCACTAACCGCTATTACACGTATGAACACCGCAACAACAAAACTCAATATACTTATCATTGACGATGAAGAACAGATTCAAACTGTTCTGGGAATCACCTTGCAGCAACAAGGATTTGGAGTACATGGTGAGTTTGATGGCGCTTCCGGATTACACGCCGTAGCAAATGGTTCATACGATATCATCATACTCGATATGAACCTGCCCGATATGACCGGACTTGACGTATTACGTGCTATACGCCAACATTCCAATATTCCCGTTGTAATACTATCGGTAATGGGCGAGGAACAACGGAAAGTAGAGTTATTGGAAGCAGGCGCCGACGATTATTTAACCAAGCCGTTTGGTACAGCCGAACTTGTTGCACGCTTAAAAGTAGCGCACAGACATGCTAAAGTTTCTAACACCATCAATACATTCCAAAGTAGTGGTATAACGTTAGATATTCCCAATCACACCGTCCATAAAAACGGAGAGTTGCTTGCATTAACCGGAACCGAGTTTACGTTGCTTAGTCTGCTTATAAAAAATCAAGGAAAGATAGTAACATATAAAACCATATTGCATCAGGTATGGGGCGAGCATTTCACAAACTCAACACAATATGTACATGTGCATATTGCCGCACTACGCAAAAAGTTAGAAGACGACTCCGCAACACAAAAGCTCATTAAAACCGAAAGCGGAATAGGATACCGTTGGATGGGCGAGTAAATTCTTTGTGTTCCCCTCATCTGCCGCAGCGACTGCGCCAGCGCGGCAACCCCTGTCCGAGCCCAACCTTAAGCGGCGCAGTTTTGATTACAGAGAGTAGAGCAATGTAATTGGTAGGGGCGAATAGATATTCGCCCATGTGGTAAGTGAATATGAATGCCCATTACCGTGACTATATCAAAGAGATTCTTCCCGTTGCTCAGAATGACAAATACCATCTACATCTCTTCATTGATTTCGCACTAGTGAAAATGAAGAGCACGTAATTCGTAATAGTTTTGCGCCGCACAACGCTTGGCTCGCACAGGGTTGGCGCGCTGAAGGATTGCTTCGGCGCAGAAGGGAAACACTATTCTTCTGTGTATCTATCCGTCCACATTTGTTGCAAGCGGTCGGCAATGTTTTTCTCGCGGCCTTGGTTGCTTGGTTGGTAAAAAGTAATGGGCTGAACATCGGTAGGGAAGTAATGTTCAATAACAAAGTGATTGGGATAATTGTGCGGGTAATGATATTCTTTGCCGTATCCTTCTTGCTTCATAAGTTTTGTTGGTGCGTTGCGCAAATGCAATGGCACACTTGTACTAACCCCACCGCGAATTGCCTGCAACGCTTTTTCTACGCCCATATACGATGCATTTGATTTTACCGTGGAAGCCAAATAGGTAACACCCTGCGCAAGATTGATGCGGGCTTCGGGCATACCAATAAACTCCACCGCCTGAAACACCGAGACGGCAACCATTAGTGCAAGCGGGTCGGCATTGCCAATGTCCTCGCTTGCAAATACAACCATGCGTCGGGCAATAAAGCGCGCATCTTCGCCGGCATCAATCATCTTAGCCAACCAGAACAACGCTGCATCGGGGTCGCTACCACGAAGCGATTTTATAAACGCACTAATGGTATCGTAATGTGTTTCGCCGTGCTTATCGTACTGTGCTGTTTTTTGTTGAAGCACTGTTTCTAAAATCTCGCGGGTGATGCGAAGCTCTTCGCTTCCAGCTTGGGCAACCTTGGCAAAACGGACGGATAAATCTAACGCGTTTAATGCCGTGCGTGCATCGCCTCCGCTAATGGTAAGTAACGTATCCCATGCTTCAATAGTAATGTTGAGTTCTTTTAGTTCAATATCGGTTGCAATGGCATGTTCTAACACGGCGCGGATGTCTTCATCGGTTAACGAGCGTAACCTATACACCTGGCACCGCGAAAGCAACGCGGCATTAACCTCGAACGAAGGATTCTCGGTAGTTGCACCAACAAGCGTTACAATACCTTTTTCTACGGCGTGCAACAGCGCATCTTGTTGCGATTTATTAAACCTGTGGATTTCATCTATAAACAACAGCGTGCGTTTACCTTTACGCCGCATCAGCTCGGCTTTGCTTATTACCTCGCGCATTTCCTTAACGCCCGATTCAATTGCCGAGAGCCGGATGAAATCGTAACTGATGTGTTTTGCAATAAGTAATGCCAATGTGGTTTTACCTACTCCCGGCGGACCCCAAAACAAAATAGAGGGAAATTGTCCAGACGAAAAAAACGTGCGTAGCGGCGCGCCGGTTCCTAACAGATGTTCCTGCCCAATTACGTCTTCTATAGTAGCTGGGCGAACTCTATCGGCAAGTGGTGCATTGCTTTGTAACTCTTGTTGTTCTTGTTCGGTAAAAAGTGAATCCATAACGCGTCTGGTAATTTGCTGTTAAAATACCAAGAGTTTTGCGTTCAACAACCGTGCGTGGATAACTAACCATGTTTCAGAGAATTGTGTTTCCCACCACTGCCGAAACGTTCCTTCAGCGCGCCAACCCGGTGCGAGCCATGCGGTACAGCGACGCAATATGAATAACGTATATCTGTAACAATTGGAGTTACAGTGTGTGTATATAAGTAGTAAGGTTTTGGTCTTTGCTCAATTTCATTTTTTTGCGGATGTTAACGCGATAAATTTCAACTGTACTAACCTCTAAGCACAAAACAGAAGCTAAATCTTTATTAGTAAGCCCTATTTTAATAAGAGCACAAATTCGTTGCTCTGTTTCAGATAAATTGGGAAACTGTAGGTTAAGCCGTTCGGAAAAATCGCTATGAATATGTACAAAACGTTGCTCAAATTCTTTCCATGCTGTATCTACCGATAGGAGATGTTGTAATTCATTCTGTATTTGTTCTACCACCAGACGTTGTTTAGGACTTTTAATGCTTGCCATAGTTGATGCTGTTTGTGTTCGTAGTTTTAACAACATCTCATTTTTTTGAGCTAATGTTAATGCTTGTGTGGTAAGTTCTTTTTCAAGTAAGGTAATTTTCTTTTTCGTTTGCTCTGCCTTAATTTGTTCTACCTCCATGTGATATTGGATAGCCCTGACTTTATGTAAGGTTGTTGTGCGGTTGATACTATCTAAGTTTTCTGATGCTAATCGAAATTGTGTTTTACTCCAGAGTAGCTTTGCAAAGTGTAGAGCCTCCTTGTATTCTTTACGGAATGTGTGTATTTCTTCTAGGCAACCATAGGCTAAGCAGAAATCCGCGTCTGCGTTACTTTTTTTTGCCCAAGATAATAACTCCTTAGCAATTGCCATGGACTTCTTGTAATGCCCCAAATAGCTATGTGCTACCGCTGCACCCTTTCTAACAATCTGGTTCCAGGTCAGTTTATGAGTAGTTTCTAAATCTATAGCTTTCTGTGCATAGTGAATAGCTTTGCGATATTCCTTATTTAGCAGATATATCTCACTGAGGTTTGCATAAAGCCTGTCTTTCTGCCGGAGTGTTAAATCAGTATAACCTAATACCATTGTATTGTAATACAAAGCAGATTCGTGGTCTCCTATTTGCGCGAACAAATTAGCTAAATAAATATATATTGAAACTTCTCTGTGTTGGTGTGGATATGGGTGCGACTGTGCAATAGTAAAAGCATCTTTGGCAAACTGAATACTCACAGTAAAATTATTCATTGCTGCATTGATTGCCGACATGAAAAGTGTTGCTTCTATAATGCCATCAATATTCTGTAGCTCTTGTTTTATCGGATAACTTAGTTGAACATAATGTAATGCTGTATCGAACTGGCCTAACGTGTAATATAATGCGGCGTAGGAATCGTATGTTAGATACCATAACTCTTTATTGTCCAATTCTTTTGCAATTGTCAGTGCTAAGTTACAGTGTTCAATATTTGCTTCATAATTGTTTAAGGACATGTATACTTTTGCTTTACTACAATACACTCTACACAACAAATCCTTGCGTTTTAATGCAACTGCAATATCTTCTGCCAATAAACAGTTTTGGAGTGCCGCATCAACCTGCCCGTGTTCCATTTGCCAACGTACCTCTTGCAGATATTTCTTAATAGTGTCTTCACCACTACTGCTTGGCTTTTTGGTAATGTGAGATTTCATAAAGGTAACGTAGAAATTGATAAACTATAAATTCAATCCCAAAATATATGAATGTAGATTTACCGTATTATCCAACGCAATCTTCTTCCGTATTCTAAATCTATACATCTCCACCGACTTTGTTTCCACACAAAGAATATCTGCAATCTCCTTAGAGTTTAAGTTTACCTTCAGCAATGCACACACACGTAACTCAATGGGGGATAGCTGCGGATATTTCGCCGATAGCTTCTGCACAAAATCATGGTGAATGGTCTTAAACTGTTGATCGAACATATACCACGATTTCTCCGACGATAAAAACGAGGTGATTTGTGTTTTCAATTGTTCCAACGCTTCCTTCTCACTCTTTCTGCGCACTGTTTCCTGTGCTACCAATAATTGTGTTTGCATACGTGCAAGTAACTCATTCTTCTGTGCTAAGGCAAGTGCAAGTGTAGAAAGTTCGTTATTCTTACTTTCCAGTTCTAACTGCAATTCTTCTGTTTTTAACTTCTCTAATTCCACATTGTGTTGTAACTCAGCCAGGTTCAACTCTTTTTCCAACCCTTTCACCTTTACTTCTGCTTCTTCCCTTTGCAATTGTGCTTCTGCATCGTAATATGGTTTGCAATACTCAAGTGCTTTCTCATAATCTTCAATTGCCTCGTATGTTTCCATTGCATATTTGTAACCATACAGTTGAACGTTCAGATTACGGCTGTTCTTTGCCATAGCGGTTATCGAATTAAGTAGCACCCGTATACGCTTTTTGTCTTTAGCTTTCATTATGACCTCTGCTTCAGCACATAAGGATTGCATTTCAATCATCTCATTATCTTTGTTGTTCTGTTTTAGTTTTTTCTTCATAGTGTTCTCCATTCGGTAACAGTTGTGTAGCACTGTGTGGTTGTTATTTTACTTTTTGTTCTATTAATATCTTTACCGTACGGCAGTAAAATCTGCCTTCAGGCAAATCATTACTATACAACTTGCTCGCACCACTTCCCTTAATGTTTTGGTCGGGTATTCCTAATATCGTTGCAACAGACTGTGCTCTTTGTAATGCAAGCTGTTTATTAATGTCGGCTTCTCCTACCCGGTCGGTTAATCCTTCTATCATTACAGAGTTCTTATCTTGAATACGCGTCTTGATAAAATCAACGGTAGCGCGGTTTATACCGGTAATACTCGACTGACCAAAGTCAAACAATATTAAATTATACAATTCGCGCTGAAGATCGGTACGTTTAGTTACTTGTGTACTGATGGATTGATTCTTTGAAATAGAGGTTGTACCGTCGTTATCGGTTACTACTACTTCAATATCAATTGGGGCAGATATATTAGTACGGATCTTATCATTTTCTACAATCGCATACTCCAGATTTTTAGGAACATCTCCGACACCTTGAAACAACTTCATTAGAACACCTTTCTGCTTCACCGTCACTCTCCACGATAGCACTCCCGCCTCCGATTTCACATCGGGGTGTATTACAATACTCTGCACACCATTGGCTGTTGTATAAATTGTATCGTAGGTAATAATTGGTTTAACTATGTCCGCAATATTGGAACTAAACTCAACACGTCGGTCTTCATCGGCACCATCAAGCACGGTATTACGCGATGGTTTCTCCGGCAAGTCTCGTGCTTGCACTATAATTCGCTCTTTTGTAATACCCCACACATTCTGTAAGTACTCTGCAATACGTTGTGCCCGTGCTTTGGATAACTCTATAGCATTCAGCTCCGAATAAATATCCGCATTACATCCTGTTAATGTAATGTTCGCTTTTGGTGTATCGCGCAACCGTTTACCAATAATGTTCAATATCTGGCTGTATGTTTCCATCGTACCAACATTATTAAACTGCTTAAAGTCAAACAATAGTGTTTGCGATGAATCCAGTGCAACATAGCGTTGGTGCAACATACTTTGCGTACTATCAAAAAATACATAGTTCAACAACGGATGCGTAGTAACCTGCACAATCTCATAAATCTCCAACTTATCCGCTTGTACTTCGTTGCCCCTCGTGTCAATCGTTTTCGATGTAACACCCACGTTTAATGCACGCTTTGGTGCTTTCAATTCAATTGGTTTTGTAACGGCAACAACCGGCGCAACAGGAACATTCTTCAACTCCGGTAGTGGCGGTGGTGGAGGCGGTGGCGGATAATACAACGATGCAAACGACCACTGCAAACCAACCGATACAACATTTGTTTTCCATTGGTCGGTAGTAGCAACGTTATTATTTATGCCATACGAATACATTACCAAAGGCGTGATACTATATGCGCCATCCACCGAGAGAGGGAACTCGTACCCAAGTGTAACCTGTGCCGATGCAAACAATGCCGAGAGCGATGATATATTTCCTTCCGAAACATTCCGCGTGCGTAGGTTGTTCTCAAACAACACATTGCTTGGCGTAATCAATGCCTCGCTGGTTGTGTACGAACTCTGCAATACGCGCGCAACATTCATCCCAACACGAACAAACACATTATCAATAGGATACCACTGCACCGAGGGTGTAATGCCAACTTGTAATAACGTAGTGTTCAAGCGGTGTTCATCGGTTGCAACGGCAAGTCCATCGTTGTCAATCACAATGTTTTCTGTGCGGGTGAATGCAGAACTCACTCGCTGAATATCCACGCCAAGCGTAAACAACCAACGGTGTTTGCAATACGAATCCAATATCATCGAGTAAAAACCACCAACGCGCAAACCCGAACCATTACCACCCTCAAACCCGGGGTTACAACTAAACATACCGGGTAAAGCCGAAAATGCTACATTGTGCATGGCACGTACATATCCTGCCTCTGCGCCTGCCTTCCAACGCACCTCGGGGTAACACGCAGCCGAATCACCGTTTTGCGCAACAAGAACATTAAAGAATGTAACAAAACAACTTA
>JAIBAE010000157.1 GCA_019695345.1 Bacteroidota bacterium
GTCGTTTTAATGATTTACCGTTGAGAAGTATAATATTTTCAAATTATTATATAGGACGTTCAACAGAACGTCCTTCTCAAGTTTGGCCATAAAAGTCACCAAGTTGCAGCCAGAACGGCAGAATTCAAAGGAATTTTATAATTTAGTGGGTTCGTATCATGACAATTGACATCCACGAAGTCATCGAAATGTGTTTGATCTAATGCCTTTCCCCATAAACAACGCCTTAGTAGTTGTAAAAGGTCATTTGCGGTTAAACGTTTTTGGCTATCGTACTTATTCCATTTAGGTCTCCATACAGGTTGATTTGTTTTACCAATCAACTCACCAGCAGTAAGCAACAGTGCATAACTTGCAACCATCATTTGCGGAACAAGAGTGACAGATTTTTCATTTCTAACCTGAGCTTGTCCCACACCCAGCAAAGTTTTTTCATCTCTAAAGTTTACTTCAATATCCCACCGCCAAAGATATGCCTGTAGTATTTCTTGAGTTGACAACGAGGTATTTGTACAGATAATATATGCTGGTTCACGATACAACATTTTACCACCCTTTGTAAGACGATACCCCAGTGGTGCTATAACAATTAGTTTAAAGAGATGATTTTTCCCTGCAGTTTTCCATAGAAGATTATCCATAGATTTTATCTTAAATTCATGCACTTTACCTGCGGCAAAAGATTCAATTACTTCATATGGTGAATCCGGATCTTGTCGTAATTGCTCAGGAGTCGGAGCTTGTGAACCATATACTCTTCTTCGACCAAGAGACCGATTTATTTCAGGGCGATAATATAGTTTTGCATCAGCTCTGATTCTGCCAATAAGCGTTATTTTTTCTGATAACCCTCGTATTACATTCTTATTTGTATAGCTACCGTCAACACTTACCCACAATGGTCGTTTTGTATTACTCTCTTGTAAATTACAAGCCAGTGAATTTATCATTGTACAACCATATGTACTGAGGTTTTTCGTTTTTAATTCTTTGTTATATAATTCCCAATCTGTTGGAGATGCTGATCTCTTTGGTTTTTTAACACTTGGTGCATTTTCAAATGCAACTGGAATCATTCGTGTTTGATACTCAGATTGTTTTATTGCAGCAGAAATTTGAATAAATCATTGTCCTCGTACAAAATTAGTTTGAAAGGGAGGTCCTAATGGATCTCTTAAATAACGAGTCGTTGGAATTTTCTTTCCTGTCTTACGTATAAGTGTATCATCCATCGCAACAACTAATGGTGTTGTAGCTGGCTCTGAATTATGAATTGACTTAAGAATAGTTGAAAAAACGCCTGAATTATCAATACGATTTTTATTATACAATTTATAATCTGCACTCCAATCAACTTGATCTTTTCCTGATGTACAAATGAGTTTACTAATAGTATGTCGTCCCAAACAAGCCAAATTACCCACAATATGATGGGCATATCGAGAGAATGCTTTGGTTTTGTACTTTTGTAAATATGTTGCTGATAATAATTCTTCTATCTTTGTTAAGATGTTTGTTTGCTGTTTTTTTTTATAGCAACGGGATCAGCAGGAACGTTCTTTCTTTCTAAAATTCACTACCATCCCATATTTACATAATCGGACTGTAGAATTGTTGAATTTTGGTTAAAAATGCATAGTATGTCCAATAACTTTTTTTAGGATGTACCAACATTTCGTTTACAATAAGAATATTGTTGTGCATTTGCTGTCCCATAGGTTAAATTGAAAATAACGGTAAATAAAGTTGCTGCGGTTGCATACTGACTCGTTTTTGATCCAATGCTGTCCCACAGAATTCTAATAAACCATACAAACAGAATCGATTCCACAAAACGCCTCTGATTGTAGTAAATAAACGGGCAAAGGTTCCCTTCCACTTACTCGTGTATGCAATGAATCGAAGTATTACATACGTTAACAGGGCCATCCATATCTGCCACTGCACCGCATTTTCACTGTAGCCCAGAAAATCCGACAACTTTAATGTCTGCTTGAGTTGTTTGAAAAAAAGTTCAATATCCCATCGTGCTTTATACAGTTCACAAATCGTTGTTGCTGCAAGTTCAAAGTCATCGGTTATAAATTCCATTCGAACTACTTTATTGTCTCGAATTACATCTGCGATAATAAGGCGAAAGCTGTCTTTGTAATCTTTACTACTTTTTGGTCCAGTCAATTTTATCTTTGCATCAAGAATAATTTTGTCGTTAGTTATTTTGAGTTTTTTAACAATAGCATACGACATATTCGTCTTGGCACGCGTTACCCAGAGAATTCCACGTTGCGTAAGTTCAAAAAGATGCTTGAAATCAACGTATGCCTTGTCAAATATAACGATTTCTCCTGCTTTAAGCTCATTACATACTACTCTTCCTACCACAGCATCGTGCGGCTTTGCACTTTTAACTATTGCAAATCGGGGTAGAAATGTTTGAGCATTAAGAAGCATATGACACTTTGCTGCGGCTTTTCTGCGACGATGCTTCGCCCAGTCCATGCAATTTGCAAAAAGCTGTATTGTTGTTGAATCAATGAGATTTATTGTTCGTTTGATTTTACGGGGAAGTTTAAATGGTGTATCGAACCGACCAAACTGTGGAAAATGAGATGAAAAATGAGATAGCGTTGCATAAAACAAATCCTGAGCCATAGCAGAGTTACGAATCTTGTTGGCATGTGAAAGACCATTACGGCTTGGTGGTGTGGCATTGCGCAGCGTAAAAAGTGCACCAGCATGGTGCCGCAGTGTATCGCAGACATCATTGAGACTTAGTGCGTGTGTCAGGTGTGCGAAAAGCATAGATACTACATGGCTCCAAGGTGAAAATGTCCGTGACTGCTTATCAATACCATATTTCTTTGCAATTTTTGCAACCAGATATGCAGGAATATTTTCAACTACCTGCTTCAATAATGTAAATTTATGCTTGACTGGCTTCATAGTGACAATCCTTGTTTAATGTCGTAGTAAACTTAAACATGTCACTTGGCCAGTCAACTTGTCAACTTTTTGCTAATTCCTATGGGATGGTAGTGAAAAAATTGCACAATTTTTATTAAAATTTTGAACATAAATTGTCCCTAAACGAACTCAAAATCGAAAACCAGAATTAAAAGTACATTAACATTATCACAAAAAAAATAATGTACAAACTTATAACTTCATCTGAATGATGGAATATGTA
>JAIBAE010000082.1 GCA_019695345.1 Bacteroidota bacterium
AAATGACTACTAACTACTGATGCCAGTTTGCCTTGATGACTTGAAGACACAAATTATAGAATAATAATTTTTTGCTTACGCATGACCGCACCAAACCTTATGCAAGGTACAACGTTTTTATTGCGGGACAGAATTGCGATGCTGTAACGAGCGGAGCGGACTGGGTTGCCGCGCTTGAGGGTTGCTTCGGCAGAGGCGGGAAACAATGTTATCCTCCGAACGCACCATACCTGCGAAGTCCGAGCCGCCATAAACCATACGTTGCCGCCAACAATAAACACAACCATACCGTTGATTGAAAAAGTATGACAGTTAGTTGTGATGTTGGAATGTTCCCTGATATTAGCCCAGCCGGAATGTAAGACAAGAATTGAAAGGGAAGTGAATCGGAAATGTTTTTGATGTGTGGCGGTAATACCGATAACGGTACCATCATGCCGGAAAGCAGTGCATAACTTATATCTTTCATGGCGTGAAAGGTCCAGACCTCATCGAGCCAAAATGCGAGATAGGAAATCATGAGTCCCATTAGGAAGTTCATGGTCATTCCTAAAAAAAGTACCGGCAACGCTGCAATCAACCCTGTAACAGATATAGGAACGTTGTACCAAAGTGACAGTGGGGTGATTATAAGAACCGATGGCACCAACACAAAAACGGCCGATGAAATGTGTTCTGATATTGAGGAAACATAGGTATAGAAACCGTGAGATATTGGTTTTAACAGATAGTTGTTAAGCCCTCCCATACGGATTGTACCGGCGGTTTCCCGTTCGGCTCTGCCACCTCTGGTTAACGAATAACACATTACCGAGCAACCTATATATAACAGCATTTGTTGTTCGGACATACCACCAACAGTTGCACGGTTGGTAGAGTGATAGACAGCAAACCAAAGGTACATTTGTATAAGTGCACTAACAACCACAAACAGAATGGTGTTTATGAGAAAGTTTGCACGGTACTCCATAGAACTTGAAAGTCCGATACGTAATACAGCCAGATATTTCCTTAGAAACGGGAACATGTTGGTGAATAAGTTGAACTTATTTCAATATACAAAAGAATTAGTGTTGCTCGGTAAGTGTGCCTATTTGTTCTGCAAGAAGTGCAAAGAAGTGGTAATCGAAATTTTCGGTTGCTTGTAGCAGAACTTTTTCAGCCGAAAGAGACTCACCGCAAAGTTTAGCGGTTTTTACAATGTTTGCCACAACCTCAAAATCCTGAAGCTCAATTGCATCGGTTAAGGTTGTACGGACGTTGGTATCGAGTGATGCTATCCAAGTGGTTATTGCAGTTAATGCATTTGTTTTATTAGTTACTTCGTCGGATTCTTTCATTGTTTGTTCGTTCATTACAAACGGAATTGACGTATGCTGTTGTAATTGAGCAAACAATTCTTCTAACTTAAATGGCTTACTAATACTGGATGTGAAGCCCATTTCTTTTAACGATTCTGCTGAATTAGTTAAGACATCAGCCGTAACAGCAATTACCGGAAGTGTGCGTAGTTTTTCATCGTTACGAATGCGCTTGATAGTTTCAATGCCATTCATGACAGGCATCATTATGTCCATAAGTACAAGTTCCGGTTTCCAGGTATCAATAGAGTGAAGAGCTTCTAATCCATTGCTTGCCGTTTGTACTTGCATTCCTGCACGCTCTAATGCTATTTTCATAAAGGTGATATTTTCTTGCAAATCATCAACTACCAATACTTTGGGAACAGTTCCCTTTGTTACAGAGATTTCCTGTATTACAATATCAGCCTTAGTAGTGTTTTCCAAGCTAATTGGTGTTTGAATATCAAACCAGAATGTTGAACCAACTCCTTCCGTACTCTCGATATGTAACTCACTTTCCATTTTGTGAAGAATGCTTTGTGTTATGGCCAAACCTAAACCAGTGCCTTCGCTGTACATGCGTTGTTGCTGACGGAATGGAATGCATATGTTCTGTATTTCATCCTTAGGAATTCCACGTCCGGTATCGGCAACAGTACAACGTATTGTTACATTATCGGCAACATCGTTTTCTCTTTTGGTTAAGCTTATTATAATTCCACCCTTATGCGTAAACTTAATAGCATTCCCGGTGAGGTTAATTAATGTTTGTCTGAATCGTTTCCCATCTACAATTATTGATTCCGGTAGTTCAGGGTCAACTTCAACATGCAAGTATAAACTTTTCTCACGTGCTTTTACCGACATCATACTTTTTATGCTTTCTGCTACCTCGCGCAGTTTGGTATGGTCTGGATATAGCTCCAATTCTCCGGCTTCTATTTTAGAAATATCTAAGATATCGTTGATAATCTCAAGTAAGTGATTACCGCTCAGGTTCATGCTATTCACCTGATGGCGAAGATGCTCGGGAAGTTGCTTATCGGATTTAAGCAATTGAGAAAAACCGATGATAGAATTTAACGGTGTGCGTAGTTCGTGAGATATACTTGCTAAGAATGCACTTTTGGCACTATTAGCTTTTTCGGCACTTGTTTTAGCTGATTCTAGTGCCTCTACTGTTTTCTTTCGTTCGGTTACATCAATCAATCCGGAAATCGCACACAACTCATCATCCACTTTGGTTAACACAATGGAAACCATCAACCACAATGGTGTACCATCGGAGTTCTTACAGTATAACTCTCTTGTTATTACTCTACCATTCGTTAACAATTCAGTTTTGATATCGTGCATATCTTCCAGCGTGAAGAAGAAATCCGAAATAAGTTTGGTTGAAAGCTCATTGTTATTGAGTTTAACCAAGGCTTCAAACGATGGGTTGCTATAGATAATTTTTTTATCGCGAATCTGGCTTATTACAATAGGTAGCGGTAATGTTTCCGAGATAAGCCTAAAGCGTTCTTCGCTTAATTGCAATTCTTTACCTTGTTGTTTCAACTCGCTGGTACGTTGGTCAACAATCTCATCTAAGTCTTCAATGTGATGGCGCAGTTGTTGTGTCATCTCAAAGAAGGCATCATAGAGAAATGTTACTTCGTTATTCGTTTTTAACTCTACTTTTTGGATTGTTTCGCCATGCGAGATTTGTTGTGCTATTAAGGTTAAGTTTTGAATTGGTTTAACAATATAGCGTGAAACGATAAACCACGTTATAATCAGCAAGAGAACAATTCCTGAAAAACCAATCAAACTGGAGATTATAACATTTGTCTTTAAACTATCTGCTAAAAATTCCTTAGAAAAAGTTATTTCAGAATACCCTATTACAGTACCACTGATGTTATCTATAAGCGGGGTGGTAATATAAATCAGGTTGTTCTTTTCTACAATTTGTAAACTGTTGGTTTTAGAAATTTGTTTGTCCTGTGTTGGAATCAGCGATGTTATGAATTCTAATGAGTCTGTAAAAACCTTAACATTCTGTATCGTAGAGTACCGTTCTTTTTGATTATGTCTGATTAAGTCTAATGTTTGTTCAAGTGAATTTCCGTTATCAAACATTTTAATCTTCATTCCCAAAGCTAAATTATCCGCTAACAGACTGGTAATGTATTCTGCATCTTGGGTAAGAATCTTGTTACCGGTGTTGTTTGCCTGCCACGGTGAGTAAATAGTGATTAACGTAGTAACCAATAAAACAATACCAGCAAACAGAGCTATTAGCTGTCCGCGAATTGTTTTGAATATGGATGTACTGTAATTACTCATAGAATTATCTTGTTGAACGAACCCATTTAAATATTGCCGGATTCCATTCTAAGTTTTCCT
The DNA here is from genome assembly GCA_019695345.1 of Bacteroidota bacterium. Taxonomy (GTDB): domain Bacteria; phylum Bacteroidota; class Ignavibacteria; order Kapaibacteriales; family NICIL-2; genus JAIBAE01. The sequence goes on from JAIBAE010000082.1 coordinate 3,735, forward strand.
CGTGCGAAGCATTTGCACTTATACTTACGTATGGTTTATTTTCAGAATCGGACTGTGCAATGCAAACTGTGGCACCAAGATTTGCAATCTCAACATCATTACAAACCGAAAGCACGCTGTTTGTTCTGGCATACTTTACGGCTTTGAGCGCCTGTTGAGTATTCCCAATAAATATTATATCGGGCTTGTTAACCGGAAGAGCTGTTCCTTCGATAACCGCTACTATTTTTGATTTTCCAATCTGTGTACCAATTGATTTTTTTAATTCCTTGGCAACAGCCGGTGCATTAAAAACATAAATAGTTAAGTCTTTGCCCTTTTCCGATATATTCTTTTCAAACGATGCTAACTTTACCGATAAATCTGCGCAAACTTGCGGGGTGGAAGGTGTTGTTTGCGCATGTACATAGCAGGAGCAAATAATTCCAACAATTGCCAGAATTAAGAGTTGTATGGTATGTACAGGTTTTACACTCATGTTCAGTTTGTACTGCAGGATGTGCAGTAAGAAACAGTAACGCTGTTATTAATAATATAAGATTCATAATCTCCTTATCAGGTACTGTAATAATACCTGTAAGGAAAAAACCTTGCGCTGTACTATTACAACAGCAGAGAGATTTTGCAGATAGTATCGGCAGGAATGGGGGAGTTCTTGAAAGTTTATTATGCAAAAAAGCCGTAGAATTTTGAATTCTACGGCTTTTTAACTGTGGGCGCTGACGGATTTGAACCGCCGACCCTCTGCTTGTAAGGCAGATGCTCTGAACCAGCTGAGCTAAGCGCCCTTAACCATCCCGTTATTGGGGACGCGAAAATAGGGTTGTAATCACAAAATGCCAAACAATTTTTTGTTTTAGCACAAAAAAAATCTAAGTGTATCTATCATTTGCTATCGCAGGACGGCACCTAACCTCAATGTTAACAAATAACTTAATATGCCGGTAAGTACCTTTGCAATAATTCAACTCTCACACGAAAAAGCTACTGAAGTTGCACAAGGTTCTGTCCTGCACGTAAAGTTTGATTTTGTAGTTGCCCTATGGTGCAGATAGCGTTAGCAAATTATTATCGAACTTGTTCAATTCTGCGAACTTGAGGTACACGTTTTAGTACAACTCGCTCTAACCCAGCCCGTAACGTCATGATAGACATTGGGCAGCTAACACATGCACCTAAGAATTTTACTTCTGCTGTTCGAGTACTTTCTTCATATCGAACAAATTCTACATCACCGCCATCTTCTTTAAGGTATGGACGACATTCTTCTAAAGCAGAAATAATTTGTTCTTCAATGGTTATCATGCTTACAGTGTTATTTGGATAACGGGAGTTTCGCTTCTGCGGGCATTTACAATCCTGGTTTCTTTTACAACATTAGCAGCAATTTGTTTGATTGTTTCCACAACGTTGAAGTCAGTATCCGGATTTAACACAGCCGGCAATCCGTCGTCTCCACCGGAACGAACTGCAAGATTAATGGGCAGCTCGCCAAGTAATGGGACACCGGATTCGTTTGCAACTATGCTTCCGCCACCTTTACCAAATATGTGATATTTTTTCTCGGGGGCATCGGGTGGAATAAAGTAACTCATGTTTTCTACCACACCCAAGATATCAACTTGTACTTTACGAAACATTGCGATGCTGCGGCGAACATCAGCTAAAGCTATTTCTTGTGGGGTTGTTACAATCACCGCACCTGTTAATGGTATTTGCTGTGTTAGCGTTAGTTGAATATCGCCGGTGCCGGGAGGTAAATCGAAAATGAGAAAGTCTAAATCACTCCATAATATTTGATCAACCAATGTTTTGAAGTACCCGGCAAGCATAGGTCCGCGAAGAATGGCTGCTTGGTCGCGTTGCATTACAAAACCGATAGAAGCGATTTCTATCCCGTATTGTTTATTCGGAGTTCCAAGGATACGACCATCTTCGGTTTTTTCGGCTTGCATTGTAGCACCTTGTAACCCAAACATAGTAGGTGCACTGGGACCATAAATGTCTGCATCTAATAAACCAACTTTAGCTCCCTGCAACATAAGTGCACTGGCAAGATTAGCCGCAACAGTTGATTTCCCAACACCACCTTTCCCCGAGGCTACAGCAATCAGGTTGGTGACATTTGTTAACACGTTATTGTTCCCATTTCTGTTGACTTGCTTTTCGCGAACATGTATAGTAACCTCAACATCAGGTACGATTGCTTTTACTTTGGATTTTATTTCGTTTTCTATTGTTTCGGCAATCCAATGCAGGGGAGGTATAAGTTCTATGTAAATATCGCAGCTTGCATCGGTGAGTGTTATATCATGAACCGCCTTTAACTCCGAAAAGGTACGTTGTAAATCGGGGTCTACTATGCTTCCAACCGATTGTTTAATATTGTTTATTGTTTCTTGATTCATGGTAGTGGGTGCCTGTATTGTGAAATTTGGATTGCAAAACTACGGAATATACCATTATCGTATTATGCCGGTACCTGACAAAAAAAGAGCGCACTACGTTGGTAATGCGCTCCAGTTTACGTGATAGTAATGCAATTAGTGAATCACATTTAAAGTACGTGTTTGTGTTTTACCATTGATTGTTAAGCTAACAATATACGAACCCGATGGTAAGTTAGCTGAATCGATGTTAAAGCCGTGTACACCAGGTTGAATAGCTCCTTCGTATACATTCATAACTTTTTCGCCAAGTGTATTAACAACATTCAACTGTGCAATACCACTTATTGAAGAATTAAATGATACTTCTGCATTATCTGCAACCGGATTTGGTGCAATTGAAGACATGGTGAAGGTTGAAGCTGAGTTTTCGGTTGTTTCTTCAACAGCAGTAATTACAGCCATTTTTGTAGTAGCAGCGCGGAAAGGCAAATCAATAATAGCAGAAACAAATGTTTCAGGAGTATTTTTTAATAAATTCCCAATATCATTAGTATTCCAATCAGATTTAGAGAGATTTCTCATAGACAATAATGGAATATTGTCTGTGCTCGGAACAATTTCAGGCATTTTAGTGCCCTTATCAAAGTATAAATCGTTTGTAACATTAGTTGGTGTTGACCATGTTGATGTACCAACAGAACGCGAGGCAACATATATATCTGTGGTAAACATTGTGTCAACCTCAATTGTAGCTACTATTGCTCTTGTACTTCTATCTCTCTGATAAACAACTTGTTTTGGGCTAATAACTATCGGTCCTAAATCCTTATTGTAATCAACCCACTTTACTACAATGTTCTTTTTATCAGCAGTTAAGGCCACTTCAATTTCATTACCTAAATCACTTTCATCAATAGTAGAATATGTTCTATCATATTTATTAGCTACGGTACTGTCAAATTCGAGATTAAAAACAGCTATGTTGTCTTCAAATGGTGAAACTTGCATAATGGTCCAATTACCATTATTATGCGAAATTTCAACAATATCTTGAGCTACAATTTGATTATCTGTACCTTTAACAATGTACATACGAGTGAAATATGAAAACTGATTATTTCCCGTTACAACAAAGGCAGCTTGTTGATAAGGTCTGTACAATACTGCATTATCACCACCTCTACTTTTACCATAAGCTTCAAATGCTGAAGCAGGTGCCCTAACATATGTAGTCCAAGTCTCACCTCTATTTGTTGATTTCGAATATGCAATTGTTCTATTGTCTTTATCATCAGCAAAAACTGAGTTAGTACAAGCATAAATATTTCCGTCATCGTCAGTGCCGGAGTACATAGGTCCATTATATGATGAACCCAAACTATTACCTGCTAAGAATTGTGAATTATTCCAAGTTTGTGGTATAGTTCCAATAATGTCGTTATCAGCTTCAATAACCGATTTTGTTGACAAAACACCATATTGACCATACTGTATAGAGGCTTGACCATCAGAAGTGTTATATGTTGGACTTAACATCCCTGCTAGCACCATTCCATCACCTATGGCATTATGATATTTATGTAGTAGACCAGCGCCCCAACCATAACCACTACTATTGTTTTTATTGGGTCCATATAAGTTTGCAGTTTGAGAGATATTAATTATGTCGGTACCAACCTTATACATTAATGTGCCACCATCTGGTAAATATTGATTTATAGGTTGCTTTTTTACATACCTTCGACTAAATGATATGATGCTTAAATCGCTGAATTTAGTTGAATTGTCTGGATTACCTAAGGCCATTTGTGGGGCAACTAAGAACTCATTACTTGTTGATAGAATATTCGCATTACTTTGCCATGATGTTCCATTATTTGTTGAAATGAAATAAAAGAGTGTATCTTGAACTACTCCTGAAACTTCTAAATTCTTGTTGTAAATAATTGCTAAAGTTTGGCTTATTGGGTCATATACAAAAGGGTGTGTGTTACTATTAAAAATGTTATTAAACCCACCCTCTAAAACTACAAAACGATTAGTAAAAGGTAAGGATTGTAATGCATTATTCTTTTCAGAAAAAACATTTGATAAGTTTACTAATATTGTGTTCCGATTTGATACATCGTGGAACCTACTATTTTGTAAATTATTAAATGTACTTATAGTATTTTCAGTTCTTAACTGAGCAATGCTATAATTTGAACAGATTGCAGTAACTGCAATCAAACATAGGAACTGTTTTTTCATAATACCTCTGTTGGTACTGTTAATAAAATTGTTGAGTTGTTAGTTGTGTTTAATCTTCCGGATTGTCGCTTCAATATACCGTTCTGTTACACTTTGTTTCAGATTAGATTACAAATATGGGGATATTGATTAACTACACAAAGAAAAAAGGTGAGTTTAGCTGTTAAAATGGTTTAGTAGTTGAGAAATTTACGGGTTATAGAAAAATACTACTTGGCTGTATCACCTTTTATTACCATCTTCGTCGGACGTGCTGAATTTGTTCAATATTTTCCATGATACCATGAAAACGATTTTGTTTTTAGTTATTAGTACATTTATCATCAGTGGATGTTGTTCTACAAAGAATAATGATTCCACATTTAATTACAGTGAAACTAATCCGGTATTATCACTTTCAAGGTCTGCATGTTATGGTTATTGCCCAACATATAACCTTACTTTAAAAGGTAACGGCATTGCTACTTATGAAGGGTTAAACCATGTTGACAAAATCGGGTTGTATGAAGCCAAAGTGAGTAAAGAACAACTTCAAAAACTGATGAATAGGTTTAATGAAATCAAGTTTTTTGAAATGAAAGACTTATACGATGATATGGTTACCGATATACCAACTTATACAGTAACATATACGTTAAATGGAAAGACAAAAACAGTAACTGATAGATTTGGCAGTCCACAAGAATTACGAGACGCTGAAAAGTTTATGGATGAGATTGCAAATAGTTTGGATTGGAAAAAAATAGGTGATGCACCTAGTAAATAAATAGAGTTGTTCTGTTGTATCGTGGAGGTTCTCTCCCGCAAGGTTGAGATGTTAAAGTTGATAGTTGCCCGGTGCGGATTGCGATAGCAGAATACAAAAAATGAATATTAATTATTACGTTATAACTTACCCTGTATGATAAAGTACTTATTGCTTATTGTTCTGACTTTAGGAACCTATAGCTCGTTGTTAGCTGATTTATGTAAAATTGAAATTGATTTAGCAGGTTGTACGAACGACCAAGTTAAGGTGACGGTTATTCCACCAACTCTATCAGGTAATAGCACACTGTATATTATGCCCCGTTCTGTTCCCGGAACATACTCCAAGGATGACTACGGGCGTTTTATAGTAGATGTAAAAGCTTACGATGCAAGTGGAAAAACATTACCAGTCAGCCGACCAGATAATGACATTGCTGTAGAAGGTAAACTTGCAAAATTAGAATACTGGGTTAATGATACCTGGGATGACCCTCAGGGTGGTGAGGTATTCCAACCTACGGGAAGTAATTTTCAGAAGGATACAAACTACCTGTTAAACACACATTGTTTGATTGGTTATTTTGTTGGTTATAAAATGTTGCCGTACGAGGTTACTGTAATCAAACCAAACGGGTTCTTTGGCGCAACATCGTTGTCTAAAAAAGAAGAATCCTCTGCAAAAGATGTACTGATTGCAAAGAGTTATCCGCATTTAGTTGATAATCCTATTATGTATTGTATACCCGATACAACTACCTTTACCGAAAGCGGAACAAAGGTTATGGTTGCATGTTACTCTCCACATAAAAGAATTACCTCTGGAATGGTTGCCAAAGATTTAATCCCAACCGCACATTCACTTGGTAAATTCTTTGGAGTGATGCCGGTTCCAAATTATACATTCATTATTTACTTTGCCGGAATGGACATGCTTCAACGCCATAATGTAATGGGGTTTGGAGCGTTGGAACACTCTTATTCTTCATGTTACTTTTTACCCGAAGGCAGAGGTGGAGAGCAGACCACAGAGGAAATTGTTCATACAGCATCCCATGAGTTCTTACATATTCTTGTGCCACTGAATCTTCATAGCGAAGAAATCCACAGCTTCGATTTTAAAGACCCGAAAATGAGTAAACATCTTTGGTTGTATGAAGGTTGTACCGAGTACTTCTCCGATTTAGCTCGTGCACAAGATACACTTCTTACCGAAAAAGAATTTTTTGATGAGATGAATCAAAAAATGAAAACTACAACCATGATGACCCGCGGACAACCATTATCTCTGGTTGATTTGAGTACAAACGTGTTAACTCCCGAAAACCAGAAACTCTATCCAATTATTTACGAAAAAGGAGCTGTTGCTGCATTCTTATTGGATTTACATATTCATGAGCTAACAAAACACCGTTTGGATTTACTCGGTATGATTCGTAAACTCATGGAAAAGTATGGACCTGATAAACCATTCAAAGATGAAGAATTATTCGAAGAAATAACTAAAATTACAAGCCCAAAAATTATGGACTTCTTTAATGATTATATCATTGGCAGTAAGCCACTTCCTTATAACGAATATTTTAATAAAGTGGGATATAGTTATAAAGATTCAGCATCGGTAAATGTGTATCAGTTTGCATCGGCTAACATCTTTTTCTCACGCGATAACGTTGAGCAAAGCATTTTACGTGTTCGCCGCGAAAACGATTTTGGAGCAAAAGATGGTGATACACTACTACAAGTAAATGATGTTGTTATTACTCCTGCAAATCGCATTGAAGAATTTACCAAAAACATTTGGGCACCTAAAACGGGAAATAAAGTAACCCTAACAGTAAAACGAGGCAGTGAAACGGTAACACTCTCTGCAACTCCGGTTATTGGAAGCAAAACAGTTCGAAACATCATCGAGCAAATGCCTAACCCAACAGCAGAGCAAATAGATTTTCGTAAAAAGCTCTTCAAGAAAATGTAAGTGTTCCCACAACTGCCGAAGCAATCCTTCTGCGCGGCAACCCTGTCCGCTCCGCTCGGTACAGCATCGCGGGGAACGTTTAGGTATTTCGTAAAACTAACCGAGCTACATTCTCAACATGGAAGGTATGCGGGAACATATCCAATGGTTGTAGATATTGAACATCGTACTTTTCATTCAGAATAGCACAGTCCCGGGCCTGTGTTGTTGGGTTGCAAGATACATACACCAACTGTGAAGGTGCTATCTCTAAAATAGTACGTAATGTTTGTTCATGTATTCCTGCGCGTGGTGGGTCTACAACTATAATATCCGGTTTAGGTAGAGTGTGCAAAAAATCTATAGTAGACGGCTTGTGTAAATCTGCACAATAGAAATCAACATTGTTTATGTTGTTAAAAGTTGCATTTGCTTTTGCATCCTGAATAGAACTTTCCACCAACTCAATACCAATAACCTTTTTAGCAAACTGAGAGAGTGGTAAAGTAATCGAACCTGTTCCGCAATATAAATCCCACACTACATCGTTATTACCAAACAATGCAGCATCAAAAGTTGCTTGTAAAAAGTTTGTGAGTTGGTGTGAGTTTGTTTGGAAAAACGAAAATGGAGAAATCCTGAAGTTAATTCCATACGATTGTTCAGTAATAAACTCATTCCCAACTGTAGTTTGTATTTCACCAACAGCCACAGGCGAAAGCGTATCCTTTATTGCATGAATGACCGTTGTTACTTCCGGTACTTCCTTGGGGAACTCTGTGGTAAACCAATGCACAAACTGTTTCTGTTGGTCAACCGATACAGTATTGGTAATAAGTATCACCATTGTTTGTTGGGTTGCTAACGTTGTGCGTAATACTAAATGGCGTAAAAAACCAACTTGCTCTCTATCATGGTAACAACTTATGTTCAATTCTAATGCTTTGGCGCGTACTTTATCCAAAATTGAATTACCAAGCTTATGTTGTATGTGACATTCATGTATATCCAGCACTCCATCAAACCTTCCGGGTACGTGCAAGCCAAGCGCAAAGTGCTTTTGTGTTGCTTCCTCGCCAGATTGCAATTCTTTTTTAGTTAACCACCTGCGCGCACTAAACGAAAACTCCATCTTATTTCGGTAATGAAATTCGGCAGGCGATTGTATAATAGTCCGCAACGTTCCATACAGTACTTTTCCCAAACGTTCAAACGCATCTTGCACATGTTTCTGTTTCCATGCTACTTGTTCGGCGTACTCAAACTGTTGCCATTTACAGCCACCACATTCGCCAAAATATTCGCATCGTGGTTGTACTCTATGATGAGAGGGCTCAATAATTTCCAATAACTCAGATTCAAAGTACTTTTTCTTTTTCTTACGAAGTTTAACACGTACTAACTCGTTGGGTAAAGCTCCCGGTATAAATACTACTACGCCATCGTGCCTGCCAATGCTTATGCCTTCAAACCCAACGGAATCAACCCTTATATCAAGTACATCACCTTGTTTCATAGTTACTGTTGTTAATGTGTTTCTTCGTGTTGTGAATATTGAATGGTATATAATCGTTTATATATTCCGTTCATGTCTATTAGTTCTTTGTGAGTTCCTTGCTCAGCTATTACTCCTCTATCAAAAACTACAATCAGATCTGCATTAATGATAGTAGAAAGTCGGTGAGCTACTATTACTGCTGTTCTATTCTCTAAAACATTATTGATGGCATTTTGAACAATCTTTTCTGATTCACTATCTAATGCAGAAGTTGCTTCATCAAATATGAGAATATCCGGATTCTGTGCAATAGCACGAGCTATTGCAATGCGTTGCCGTTGTCCGCCAGATAACATAACTCCGCGGTCGCCAATGTACGTGTTATAGCCATCGGGAAGGTGTTTGATAAATTCATCGGCATAGGCAATACGTGCCGCATTTTCAATGTCGGACTGGTTGATTTCTTTAGCACCAAAAGCAATGTTGTTAGCAATAGTATCATTAAATAGTATTGCTTCCTGCGATACAATTCCAAATCTGGAACGATAACTCTCTAAGGTCAGATTTTTAATATCCAATCCATCCATTGTAATAGTACCACTTTTGGGGTCATAAAACCTGATAAGTAAATCAACAAGTGTTGATTTACCACTTCCGCTTGCACCAACTAAAGCAACTTTTTTCCCATAAGGAATAGAAAGAGTAACGTTTTTTACTACGTCATCGGTATTGTACGCAAACGTTACATTATTGAATGTAACATTCTCTTTAAACGATGTTATAGTTTGAGTTCCGTCAATGATAGTTGGTTCTTGGTCTATTACTGCATACACTTTTTCGGCGGCAACCAAACCACGTTGAATATTTGAAGGGACAGAAGTAATTGCATTAACCGGCGACATTATTGCAAACAATGCAAACAGAAATGTCATCAACTCAGCACCCTTCATTTGTTGTGGTACTGCAAACACCATATCGCCGCCAACGTACAGTACAACACACAACGCGGCAATAACAAAAATCTCACTGATTGATGGCACCAAATCATTTACACGAGTCATCTTTACAGAGTTACGCAAATAATCAACCGAATGTTGTCGGAATCTTTTACCAATTATTCCTTCGCCATTAAATGCTTTGATTATACGGATGCCACTAATACCTTCTTGCAACGTAGTCATAAATCCGGCATTAGCATCCGACATTCTGGATGCATATCTGCGCAGAAACTGGGTTGTGTATTTCACTAACAACAATGTTATAATGCTTGTGCTAAATGCAATCATGGTCAGTTTAACCGAAAGCGATAACAATAAGAATAACAACAATAAAATCTCAATAGGATTACGGAATAAAATCCCCAAAAATGGGGAGATACTTCCGTGCATAGTAGATACCTCGTTAGTAACAACAGAAATCAGTTCACCTGCTTTATGTTTGTTAAAATAACCTAACGACTGGCGTAACAGACTTGTAAAAACTGCATATCGCATATCACGCGAAATACGCTCGTTAATCGAAACATTTATAATGTTCGATAAGTACTTAATGATGTTTTTTACAACAAACATTCCTAAAATAAAATACCCTAAATTCAGGAGAGTTGCATGCCTATCGGTGGTGATAATAATGGAATAGATAAACGAGTAAAATGTTTGTTTAATCGAATCAAATATGCTGGAATTATTAGTCAGAGCAGTTGTAATTCCGCCATCCTTCGATTCCTCAAACAACACACTCATTACGGGCTGGATAACAGCCATAGTAACTGCGCCAAAGAATCCCAGCAACACATTCCCAATAAGCGATAGCATAAAAAACCACTTATAGGGCTTTACAAAAGAAAAAACACGAAATAGAATTTTCACGTAAAAACAGCAAATAATATAAATCGAACTGCAATTTAAAGGTTAAGGGGCTTATATCGGGTATATCAGTAAAATATTTTGCTTTCGCGGGACGGCCACCGTACGGTTGTTTACAAAATACGCTCTTCTTGCCGGAAAGAATCTTGCGTAATAAAGATAAAGTAATCGGTTAAAAAGTTGATAAGGTAAAATTAATCTGTGAATATGAGAACCATCTACTACAAAAGTTAAAAACCCTTAACGATAAAGGATGTTTTTACAACAAGGTTCTGCTCAGCAACGTGAGGTTAATTGTTAGGTAACAATAGGAGCTGTCTGCGATAGCAACTAAAAACGCTTTTTATTCTTAACTCTTTTTGCTTCCACCATTGCAGGTTGGAATCCCAGTTCGGGAACCTTATAACGGATGCGCTTAACCCGCTGCAAAACACCCTGAGAAAACTGAAGAGTAGGTTGTTTGTTTTCGTTACAGTGATAACTGACAGCGGCGTTGGTAATATCTATTACTTGCAGGTCGTTATCCTGAAGCAAGTTTTTCGTAGTAATATCACGCGATTGCTCGGAAGCAAGAAGAAGCTGCTCGGCATCGGTAACATTCAACGAAAAATGTTGAGAATAAACATCGTTCACTTGGGTAAAGACAAGTTTGCGCATAAGATTTGAATGCAAGTATAAACCGCGCATAACATGAGTAGAGCTACCAAAAACGCCATCGGCAAGAATGCGCCAATATTTGTATTCAAGCCAACCATTTCGTACTTCATCGGCAGTTAGCTCAGATACAATGGATTCTGAAAGTTCAACCGACTGTCCGGTTAGGATATACCCTTCGGTGCTTTGTAACAAATGCTCTCTGATAAACTCACGGTGCAGTATTATGGAACTATCTACAAAGATGCAATAGGTACTTTCTGCGTTACGGATTGCAGTTGAGATGAGCTGTTGCTCGCGCGATGGAGTAAATCCTGAATCGGCACTCCAAACAACCCGAGCTGGTACATTTAATAACGGTAGTCTTGTTTGAACAGTACGAATAACATCCGAAGTAGCGTGGTCGGCTACAATAATCACTTCAAAATCGCGGAACAGCTGACGTTCTATGCTTGCAAGCATGAGGTCGTTTATCAGGACATTATTTTGTAAGGAAATGATTAAAGATGCTTGTATCATACAGACTCCGTTTGGTTTTATGTACTTACACGAAAATACACAGGAAGAATTGCGTATTGGTAAAATATTACTGTAGTGTACCGAACATCGTTATTTTTGCCAAGGGATGAGGGTGCACCATTCTTAAGTTATTACCACAGTCTAATTAGAAATATCTATTTAATCACAAGGGATAATGTATGAAAATATCTCGGCTACTTGTAGTATTACTGTTGTTGTTACAAACTTCGTACCTATTAGCACAGGAAGAGGATGTGTTACGCCCACATGGAAAGAAAAATTCCGGTAGTTCCGGAACATCATCGGGGAGTAGTGCACCTATATTTAAAACCTTGACCATTGGTGCTGAAGAAGGGTTAGATTACGGCATTTTTTCGAAAAATTTAACCGGATTCCCTCAGGACTATAACACCATTCTTAAAAGTGGTT
>JAIBAE010000083.1 GCA_019695345.1 Bacteroidota bacterium
TCATGTGAAGGGTATTGGATTGCTGGCAGATGATAACGGAAATGATGTATATACTACTTCAAGCCCGTTTGTTGATATTCTGAGGTACGATTCTCACTTTGTGTCATTTACCCAAGGTGCATCGTTAGGCCAACGTCCAATAGCAAGCGGAGGTATTGGAATTCTTATTGATGCTAATGGAAATGATACTTATACATCGGATATTTATGGACAGGGTACATCATATTGGTTTGGAATTGGTGCTTTGTATGATTTAAAGGGTGAAGACAGATATCAGTCATACCAGTATGCTCAAGGTGCCGGAATTCATTTTGCGCACGGATTACTTTGGGATGCAGATGGAAATGATGTCTATGTCTCTCATGGAGTATCTCAGGGTTGCGGTCACGATGTAGGCATGGGGATGTTATTAGATGAAAAAGGAGATGATTCTTATGTAGCGGAGTCACTTTCTTTAGGTGGTGGCAATGCTAACGCAATATCTCTATTCTTTGATGTAGAAGGGGATGACTCCTATATAGCAAAAAATTCTGTAAATACTTTTGGGTACTCAGATTTCAGAAGAAACTATGGTATGATAGGTGTTTTTTATGATGCAGCGGGAAAAGATGGTTATAGTGATGAAACAAAAAATAATAAAGTACTGCTCAAATCAACATTTGGAGCTTTTCTAGATATTGACGGAGCAACTGAAAATGTAAAAAAGTCAAATGTAGCAGTTTCAGATAACAACACAAAGGATCAAATTGTATATGAGAAACTCAGTAATGATAGTTTGTTTATTCTTGCTTCTACAGCGCCACAGAAATTTCAATTTCATGTTAAGCCAGCAAGAGATGAAATTGTAAAACGAGGGAGTTTGATTTACAACTTTATGGCAACAAAGTTTAACACTGAGTCACCACGGCAACGCTTAGCCCTTGAATACATTATCCCTGTACTTTATACACAGGATTCAGTATCTATCCAAAAGTTATTAGTCGACTCATTAGAATCGAAAGAATATACCACATCCATGTTTTCATTATGGGCAATAGGAAAGTGTAAAGTAAAAAATCTTACAAATACTTTTAAACGCTTACTTAAAAGTAATGATTGGCGAATTCGTGCAGCTACTGCTCAACAAATAGGTGAATCAGGTTGTGAAGAAAATTGTAAAGATTTGCAGCTTTTGCTGAATGATTCAATTCCTTTGGTGAGAGCGCGTGCAGCATATTCATTAGCACAACTTCGTCCTGAAAATATTGTTGACATTCTTAAAACACCGTTACAAGATAAATTCCAACTTGTGAGAAATTCTGCCGCGATGGGGTTAAAAAACAAGCCATTACCACAAACGATTTTTCAATCGTTGCTAAAGAAATATAATAATGTTGAGTCACAGATTAGCGTTGCTCGATTGCTTCCTTTTATTGATACTGCTACGGTTGTGAAGGAGTTTGTATCTGATTTCATGAGTTTATCAGCCGAAGTTACAAATGTTGGGATACAGGCACTAATTGAAAAATATGGTAGCAACATACCAATCGTATTCACTGGAGTTATGCCCATTGCTGCAAATCAAACAAATCAATTAAAGACTTCTCAGCTAGAAGTAATCTCAGGGCAATCTGCACATAGAAAGATGTTGCCAAGAAACAAAAAAACAAAATAGCCATAGTTTATGGTACGCCATTATTATACTCTTATTCATATTGCATCTGAATTGCAAGAAAATTTAGGCTGGTTTATTACTGATGTTTTTAAAGTTGATGGTAAGGTCTTTTTCCAAATAGAGAATTCTGGAATTACAGAACTCATAGTTTGTTCATTAGAGTTTGGTTTTGAGGCTTTGTATAAAAAGAAAAATTTTAATAGTACGTCCAAAAAAATAGATAATATATTTCAGATTTTGATTGGCCAAAAAATTGAAGACGTTGAGTTAAAAGTCAATGATAGATTAATTGTTATATCAACAACGCTCTGTAAGATATACATTATGTTGTTCTCTGGTGGCAAGGCAAATTTGATTATAGCCAATTTAGATGATATTGTAGTAGATGCAAAACATAGGAAGGGCATTGTAATTGGAGAACATTTATCGTATAAAGAGCCCAAACTGTCATCTTTTCAAGATCTTCTACTTCATAACAATCTCAAGGATAGTTTAGCCAACTGTGATATAATGTTGGGTAAATACTATGCAGATGAAATCATAACTTCTACTAAGCCAATTGTAAAAGATAACTTGACAGACGATACTTCTATTTTTCATATCTTTTCAAACGCTTTACAACTTCGCTCTAATTGCCTTAACACTACAGATTATTACATTCTTGAAAACGATGCAAACGAGTATGTCTTATCGTTAGTTAGGTTAAAAGCCTATAATAAGCCGGTTAAACACTGTAACACAATTTCTGATGCTGTTGAAACTGTGTTGCATTTACGTTATCGCAAAAGAAGATTTAGTGATTTGCAACATCGCTTGGCTACTGTGATTAAACGCAAGATACATAAATTACAAAACGCCATATTTCAAATGAAGTCCGATGAAGATGTTGATAACAAGCAACATTTGAACAAACTATTTGCAGATTTATTACTTTCCCTACCCGATGTTCATGTTAAATCATTAGATGTAATAAATGTACAAAACTGGGATGGTAAGATTATATCCATTCCTCTTGATAATAAATTGACATTATATCAAAATGCCGAACGTTACTATCATAAAGTAAAAACAGCAAGACATTCTTCTGAAAATCGGAAAATTCGATTACCTAAATATCAATCTGATTTAGTTGAGTGTGTTACCTTGTTAGAATTAATATCGCAAACAGAATCAATTAAAGAATTAGTAGAAGTTAGCAGGAGATTAGGAATGAACGTAAATAATAATAAAGAACACACTATTTCACAAGAATCCAAATATCGATGTTTTGAGTTAATAGATGGGAGCAAGTTATATATTGGTAAAAATGCTGCCAATAATGATGAGTTAACTATGAGGTATGCTAAGCCTAACGATGTATGGTTACATGCTCGTGGTGTAAGTGGTTCTCATGCAGTACTTAAACTTAAAGAGGGAGAAAAGCCAATAAAAAAAGTATTGGAACAAGCTGCTCAGATTACAGCATATTATTCACAAGCACGAAATGCAAAGTACACACCGGTCGTGTATACTAGAAAAAAGTATGTAAGGAAACCAAAGGGTTCGGCTGTAGGTGCAGTTGTATTAGATAGAGAAGAGGTTATTATGGTAGAGCCAAAACTACCGGACTATACTATTGAGTGAGTATAGTTATTTTACTTGCCAATTTACTCCTTGAGTAAAGATTGAAATGTCATCGGTAATAACTAACTGGTTGTTATGGAAATCTTTTGAGGATAAGAATGACTGCTGCTGACTGCCAAATGGAGTCAACGCTAGATTGTAGCCCAATGAAAAACTATTGTTCCAGAGACATGAATTAGACTCGTGGTTTTCAATTAACGGCATCCCAAACAAATAAACCAATGCCCTATCCTTAACTATACCTATTGTATTTTGAGGTCTGCGATATGGAAGTGTAGTTACTCCTGAAATAATTTTATTATCCGAGTGCAAATAAATATATCCTATGCCGCCAGATAAATCATTACATACTACAAAATGTTGAATAATTTCATCGGGCATGTACGCCGGGAAATTAATTGTGAATGTTTTGTTGAACTCATCAATTTTACCTTCTCCCCAAACATATCCTACTGTGGTATCACTTGTTTGCCATACAACAGATAATCTGTGATTTGCTGGAATTTTGATATTCTTCAAAAAGACAATATCTCCACTAATTGAGAATATTGGAGAACTTTTAGATATACTGATTACTGATTTACCAGATTTAGTAACAAATCCTAGAGTATCGTTAGAAATAATCGTAAGCTTTGCAACTTCAATTTGGGTGTTATTATTAGGAACTAACTTAAGCGTGGAGTCTTTTTCGTTTACAAACCACCGTCCTGTTTGGCTTGGTGCAAATGGGCTTGATTGCACGTATGTTCCATCACTATTCAACTGCAAAATATATCCGGAACTGGAATCAACAACATTTCCATTATTATTAACAGAAATTTGAATATCCCAGGTTTTAGATTGTAATTGTTTGGCAATGTTATTAGGTACATCATTAGGATTAAGTGTACTTTGCTGGCACCCCCATAACATAAATGTCATCAGAATACAAACACAGTAATATATATTATTAAATTTCATTTTGATAAGTATGAACTTAATGAGTGAGTACCTATTGTAAATTACACAGAATTACTTTTATAACAAACAATTACTTTTACCATCTAAGTTTAATATATAATGGTATTTAACTCTTGCGCCGCTGCAACCCTTCTGCGCGCTAACCCTGTGCGATCCCAATCTTCTGCTCCGCTGAATACATAGATTTTTCAAGAAAGTACTGCGACGTTGAAGGGTTTGGTTCCGCCTGTGTGCCGGTGCTGAAGGTTTGCTTCGGTAAATGCGGGTAACACTGCTTAACCTCTAACGAGTTCCACCATCTCACGAACTGCAGATTCCAATCCATTGAATATTGCTCTTGAAATAATAGAATGTCCGATGCTTATTTCTGTAATTTGCTTGATAGACACAATCGGGCTAATATTCACATAATCCAAACCATGTCCTGCGGTAACTATAAGACCCTCGTTATATCCAATTTGTGCAGCGTACACAATTTTTTCTAGTTCAATTTGAACATCAATTGGGGACTTTGCATTTGCATACGTGCCTGTATGGAGTTCAATAATATCTGCCCCGGTTTGTAACACAGCCTCAATTTGTTTCTCGCTTGGTTCAATAAAAAAGCTAACATCAATATTCCTGTTGTGCATTTTATCCACCAGAGACTTGTAGAATTCAAGATTATCGGCAACATTGAGTCCGCCTTCAGTTGTTAGCTCTTCACGTTTTTCTGGAACTATGGTGACTAAATCGGGTAACACATCGCAAGCTATATCAATAATTTCATCTGTTGCAGCCATTTCTAAATCTAACTTTGTTTTTACCAGTTCCCGTAAAAGGCGAACATCTCTATCGTTTATGTGTCGTCTATCCTCCCGTAAGTGGCACACTATTCCTACTGCTCCCGAAAGTTCAGCAATTAATGCTGCAGTAACAGGGTCTGGTTCGATACCGCCTCTTGCTTCGCGAAGTGTTGCAACGTGATCTATATTTACTGCTAATTCAGCCATCAAGCCCTCCTAAGTTGATTTCTAACTTACAAAATAACGAACATCTTAACGTTGTTGTGCATTACACAAAAAAAATGATTTGACATTGTCTGAATTTTGTAATTTGCTGTTACAATTACTATTTTTTTATTGTTAAAACAATCACATAAGGATTTACCATGAAAACAGGTGCAAGGGTTAGGTGTGGAGTTGCATCACTTTTAGTGGCAATGATGTTTATTCCGCTCTGTAGAGTAACAGCTCAAGTAGTACCTACTACTTCGCCGGGATATATTGAAAACAAAGGACAGTGGGATGAAGCTGTTCGATATAAGGCAACATTAAATGGGGTTACCGTTTGGGTAACAGACAACAAGCTTGTTTATGATGTTATTGGGGGAATGGTACCTACCGGGCGTAAAACATTACAACCTGGAAAATTTACTGGAATTAATGATGAGTTAAAAGATGAAATGGCAATGAAACACCATGTTGTTACCATGGAGTTGTTAGGTGCCAATTCGCCAAACTCAGTTCCTCAATACTCGCAGCCAGGAAACTATAATTTCTTCTCCGGTAACGATCAATCTAAATGGGTAACTGGCGCAGTTAAATATAGCGAAGTAGTTATGCAAGAGGTATATCCTGGAGTAGATTTAAAGTTGTTATCAAACAATGGTGCTCCAAGATATGATTTTGTAGTTAGTCCTGGTGTAAATCCGGATGTAATCACAATGAAAATATCAGGTGCTGACGGTCTATACCTAAAAACTGATGGCTCCTTAGTGATGAAAACTTCATGTGGAGATGTTATTAATGGTAGCTTAGTCGCTTATCAAATAATTAACGGGCAAAAACAAGAAGTTGTTTGTGCACTTAAAGTTTCTGGTAATAAAGTAAGCTTTGATGTAGGAGCATATGATAAATCTAAAGCATTGGTAATTGACCCGACTGTTTATTCAACCTATTTAGGTACAGATGGACAGGAAGCTATCAATGGAGTAAAAATTGTACCTGAAGGAACTGATGTTGTAGTAGTAGGAACTACTTCAGCTTCAACATTTCCTAAAACTAATGGTGCATATACAAAAGTTGGTGGTGCCGAAGAGGTATTTGTTGCAAAATATGATGCTAAACTAAGAACACTTAAGTTCTCTTCTGTTATTGGTGGCTCATCATCCGATAAAGGTTGGGATTTAGCAATTGGAACAAACACTCAACACAGTATTTTTATTGTTGGAGAAACAAACTCAAATAACTTCCCAACAACTTCTGGGGTGGTTTCTCAGTTGATTTATGGTGGTGTGGATGTCTTCGTTGCAAAACTCTCTAATGATGGTTCAAAATTATTATACTCTACATACTTTGGCGGTAGTGCAGATGACCGAGGCTATGGTATTACAGTAGATGTTAACGATCAGGCATATTTCTGTGGTGAAACAAACTCAAACAACTTTAAAACAAGTACAGGTGCATTTAGAACCACATCCTATGGTGGAGGAGACGGCTTTATTTCCAGTTTTCTGGCATCTGGCTCTATGAATTTCTCCGAATATTATGGTGGTGGTGCACGCGATGTGTGTAGAGATATTGCTACAGCCCCAAATATTGATGATATTGTTTATGTAACCGGCGATACAAAGTCAGGTGATTTACAGTTATATCCTGAAACATTTGTTCCCGGTGGTGGCTGGGGGGGCGGTTCTTATAGAAAAGATGCTGCTCAACAAAAGTTAAATGCAACAGGTACTGGAGATTTTACTGATGCTTTTTTTGTAAAAGTAACAGATAAAGGAGTAAAACTTGCCATCAGTACTTATATGGGTGGTAATGGTGATGATGTTGGTTACTCAATCATTGTAGATGCAACTGCAACACCTACTATAGTTGGTAGTACAAAATCCAACAATCTTAACTTAATTCGCCAATATCCACAAAATAAAAAGGGTGGGTTTGATGTTTTACTTTGTGAACTTAAGGCAGATGGAAAGTCATTTACCTATACATCTTATTTTGGTGGCGATGGTGACGACATAGCATACGATGTAAAATCAGATGGTTCAAATTTAGTGCTTGTTGGTAAAACAACTTCTTCTAACCTACCGATTGCAAATAATGCAGAACAACAACAGGTTAGTTTATTAGGTGATGGATTTATTGCAAACCTCTCTTATGATAATTTGGTATATGGTTCTTACATTGGCAGTACTGAGGCTGAACAATTAAATTCTGTTGCTATACTTAATCCATCCATTTGTTACATAGCAGGTACTACTGCATCAAACAAGCTTCCAATTAATGATAGTGCTCAACAAAAAGGATTTGCAGGGTTTGAAGATGGATATTTGGCTAGTTACACATTCTCTACCCTTGGTGTAAGTACACCGGCTTCAAATGAAAAACCATGCGCCGGGTCTCCATTGAACATTAGCTGGGAATACTCAACATTTAATGCAACTACAGATGCGTTCTTGATTGAGTCTTCAAGCGACAACGGGGTAAATTGGAGTATTGTAAAGAGTAACGTTAAAGCCAAATCCTTTAATTGGATAATTCCTCAAAATCAGGAAGGTTCAAACAAATATCGTATTCGTGTTACCCATCTCGGTACTGGTTTAACAGCCTTAAATACAGGAGGATTTACTATCCGTCGTGCACCGGTAGTGACCGATAAAACAGCAGATACTGCTATATGTTCTGGTTTACCAATCACACTTGGCTTTACAGTAACAGGCGATGATTTAAAATATCAATGGAAGAAAAACGGTACAGATATACCTGGTGCTACAGGACTTACATATCAGATTCCTTCTGCATCAAACGCAGATGCTGCTGATTATACGATACAAGTCACTGGTTCTTGCACCAATGGATTTGCATCTAATCCAATCAAGTTAACCATCAATCCGGTTCCAACATTCACTCAAGATTTAACAGATAAACAGTTCAAAGAAGGAACACCTACAACATTCGAAGTAGTAGTTGCTGGTAGTGGCTTAACATATAAATGGCAGAAAAACACAGGTGGTGGATGGACAAACATCTCCAATGCCCCAGATGCACCGAAATACACGATCAACAACACCCAAAAGTTTGATGAAGGTAAATACCGTGTAATTGTTAGTGGTAATTGTGGTGCAGATACTTCAGCAGAATCAGCATTATCTCTTCAGGTTGGTGTTACTGAAAATCAAACATTTGATGGTCTGTTAAGTATAACATCCTTAACGCCTAATCCAATGGTGGATAACGCCTCGGTTGTTGTGGAATCCAAATACAATGCACCAATTGTAGTAAGTATTGTTGATGCTGTTGGAAATACTGTTATGAAATTCAATGCAAACAACGGCACTGCAACATTCTTTACTATCGAAAAACTTGCTCAAGGTTCTTATAAATTGCTTGTAGAATGTGAAAGCAAACGAGTGTTTAAAAACTTTGTAATAGTTAAATAAGCATATATTGTTTCTTATTTAAGGGCTTGACGTTTCGTTGAGCCCTTTTTTTTGCTATCGCGTGACGGCACCAAATGGCACAAAAGAGAAAATCTCATTCTGCCGGAGAGATACGTACTACTAAAGAATGCGGTTAACGACAGATTGGAACTCTACGAACCTTTCCCGATGTTATACGGGATAATTGGAACATGACAACCGTATAGGATTGCGTTAGCAAATGATAATTAAAGAGAAAAATTATTGAAATAAAAATAATTAGGTTGTATATCCGACTAACATAGGCGTATTTTTGCATACG
The DNA here is from genome assembly GCA_019695345.1 of Bacteroidota bacterium. Classification (GTDB taxonomy): domain Bacteria; phylum Bacteroidota; class Ignavibacteria; order Kapaibacteriales; family NICIL-2; genus JAIBAE01. The sequence continues at coordinate 8,965 of JAIBAE010000083.1, forward strand.
GATATAATCCCACAACAAAAAACTACAATAATTGAGCATATGAGTACAGAAGTTGACGTTTTAGAGCAACATATTCAAAGCGAATACAAATACGGGTTTGTTAGCGATATTGAACAGGAAGTTGCACCCAAAGGACTCAGCGAAGATGTTATCAGAATGATATCTTCAAAGAAAAATGAACCTGAGTGGATGCTTGAGTATAGATTAAAAGCGTACAGGCATTGGTTAACTATGGAAGAACCACAGTGGAGTAACGTTAACTTTCCGCAGATAGATTTTAACGACATAAGTTATTACGCCGCACCTAAGAAAAAAGTAAATCCAAAATCGTTAGATGAAGTTGACCCTGAGTTGCGCGCTACCTTTGAGAAACTAGGTATCTCCTTAGCAGAACAAGAGCGTTTAACAGGCGTTGCAGTTGATGCAGTATTAGATAGTGTTTCGGTTGCTACAACGTTCCGCGATTCGCTTGCTAAAGTTGGCGTAATCTTTTGTTCTATGAGCGAAGCAATTGCGGAACATGGGGAACTTGTCCGTAAGTTTTTGGGAAGTGTTGTCCCTTACAGCGATAACTATTATTCAGCTTTAAACTCGGCAGTGTTTAGTGATGGCTCTTTTTGTTATATCCCCAAAGGCGTACGTTGCCCAATGGAATTAAGCACGTACTTCCGTATTAACGCAAAAGATACCGGACAGTTTGAGCGAACATTAATAGTTGCCGAAGAAGGTGCTTATGTTAGTTACTTAGAAGGATGTACAGCACCCATGCGCGATGAAAACCAACTTCATGCCGCTGTAGTTGAAATTGTAGCAAACAAAAATGCTGAAGTAAAATATTCAACAGTACAGAACTGGTATCCTGGTGATAAAGATGGTAAGGGTGGTATATACAACTTTGTTACGAAGCGTGGAATTTGTGCAGGCGATAACTCTAAAATATCATGGACACAAGTAGAAACCGGCTCTGCAATTACATGGAAATACCCAAGTGTGATTTTGAAAGGTGATTACTCGATTGGTGAGTTTTATTCTGTAGCTGTTACCAACAATATGCAGCAAGCAGACACAGGTACTAAAATGCTTCACGTAGGGAAAAATACTAAAAGCAGAATTGTAAGTAAAGGTATCTCTGCAGGGAAGAGTCAGAATTCATACCGAGGACAAGTTCGAGTGAATAGAAATGCAGAGAACGCGCGTAACTTTTCACAGTGCGACTCTTTATTGATTGGCGATAAATGCGGCGCTCACACATTCCCCTATATTGATGTGCTAAACAATACAGCACAAGTTGAACACGAAGCAACAACCTCTAAAATTGGCGAAGATATTTTGTTCTATTGTAATCAACGCGGTATCTCAACCGAAGATGCTGTTGCAATGATTATTAATGGATATGCTAAAGAAGTTTTAAATCAATTACCTATGGAGTTTGCAGTAGAAGCTCAAAAGCTTTTGGCAATCTCGTTAGAAGGCAGTGTAGGATAAATATTATAATACTATTACTATGTTACAAATTATTGGACTCCACGCATCTATTAATGGCAAAGAAATTCTGAAAGGAATTGACCTTACTGTTAATCCGGGAGAAATACACGCAATTATGGGACCTAATGGTTCCGGTAAAAGTACGTTGGCATCAATTCTTGCCGGAAGGGAAGATTATGAAGTGACCGCAGGAACAGTTCTGTTTAATGGGAAAGATGTTTTTGAAATGTCGCCAGAAGAACGTTCACGAGAAGGATTGTTCTTGGCGTTTCAATACCCGGTTGAGATTCCGGGAGTATCAACTGCGAACTTTCTTAAAACTGCGGTGAACGAAGTACGTAAGCATAGAGGTATGGAACCTTTGGATGCAATGGACTTCTTAACGTTGATGCGTGAGAAGGCAAAATTAGTGGAGATGGATTCGAGTTTCTTTTCTCGTTCATTGAATGAAGGTTTTTCGGGTGGGGAGAAAAAGCGCAATGAGATTTTCCAAATGGCAATGTTAGAGCCAACCCTATCTATTCTGGATGAAACTGATTCCGGATTGGATATTGACGCTTTACGCATTGTATCGGAAGGTGTTAACAAATTGAAGTCATCTTCAAACTCTACAATAGTTATTACACACTATCAGCGTTTGTTGAACTACATTGTTCCGGATGTTGTACATGTGTTGTATAAAGGTAGAATTATGAAAACAGGTGGTAAGGAATTAGCATTAGAGCTGGAAGAACGCGGATACGATTGGATTAAAACAGAATCCGAAGAAACTGTATAATTACGGGTCGGAGCGGACTGGGTTGCCGTGCAGGACGATGTGAATTTGCAACTGCGGAAACCATAATACTTAGATTAATAAAATGAAATTACAAGATTATATAGTAGCTGATTATTCTACAAAAGCTGAACATCTGAATGGCTTTGCCGGAAGTCGTTTCCATGCATTACGCCAGCAGGCATTTGAACAACTTTCAACACAATCATTCCCTACAGTTAAGAATGAAGAATGGAAGTACACTAATGTACAAGCATTGGTAGCACAGACGTATACAACACCTGACACAACAATTGCATCTGTTAATGAGTACTGCATTCCGGATATGGAGTGCATTAAAGTTGTGTTTGTAAATGGTGAGTTCTCAGCAACGTTATCCGATTCTCTTGCAGATATACATGGGCTGACTGCAGGCTCACTTCACAACGAGTATGCAAGTAACAAAGATGTTATTGATGAAAAGTTAGGAACAGCAGTTAACACAGAAACGAACGCATTTACAACGGCGAACACAGCCGTAATGAATGATGGTTTGTTTGTAAACGTTGCTAAGAATACAATTATAGAAAAACCTTTGTATGTATTATCTATTGTTGATGCAACTGCTGGGAATACACTTGTGCAACCACGGCATCTGCTTTTGTTTGGTGAGAACAGTCAAGCAACTGTCATCTTCCGTACTGTAACATTGGGCGCAAACTCAAGTGTTACAAATCAGATTGTAGAATGTTTCGCCGAGCGTGCAGCAATTGTAAATTGTTACGTAGTTCAGGATGATTCAGAAAATGCCAGTATCATCAATACGCATAACACGCATCAAAATGCTAACAGCGTTCTGAACATCGTAACAGTTTCGCTTAGTGGTGCAATCATTCGTAACACTGTTGGAACCAAACTAAATGAACAAAACACAGAAGCTCACATGTATGGCTTGTACGTTACCGATGGCAAAACTCACGTTGATAACCACACAGTAATGGACCACGCTGTTGCAAATTGCCATAGCAATGAATTGTATAAAGGCATTCTTGATGGTAACTCGCAAGGTGTGTTTAACGGTAAAATTTTTGTTCGCGAGGATGCACAGAAAACATTGGCGTATCAATCCAACCGGAACATTTTGTTAAGTAATACTGCAACGGTAAACACCAAACCTCAGCTCGAAATTTGGGCTGATGATGTTAAGTGTTCGCACGGTTGTACTGTGGGTCAGTTGGATGAAGAAGCGTTGTTTTATCTGCGTGCCCGTGGAATTGGCGAGCGTAATGCAAAGGCGTTGTTGTTAACAGCATTTGCCGAAGATATTACCGAGAAAATTTCTATCGAAGCATTGCGTAATTTTATCAATAGCAAAATTGAACAACGGTTGATTCAGTAAACATATTTTCTGCTACCGCAGACCGCACCCAAACTCTGTAACAACACAACGTGCCTCTTGCGGAACAGAACAACATAACAACAAATAAACATCACCATGACAGACGTAGAGGGAGACATAGCACTAAAGTTTGATGTTGCTTCCGTTCGTTCGGAATTTCCAATACTTGGAACAACTGTGCGCGGTGTACCTTTATGTTATTTGGATAATGGCGCAACCACACAAAAACCTTTGTGTGTTATTGAGACAATAGATTCTTACTACAAATCCTCTAATAGTAATATCCATCGCGGCGTACATCACTTAAGCCAAGTGGCAACAGAATTGTACGAAAATGCAAGAGCGACAGTGCGTCGTTTCATTAATGCTGCATCGGACAAAGAAATCATTTTCACCCGCGGTACAACAGAAAGCATAAATCTGGTAGCTTCATCGTTTGGTAATCGGTTCATCTCTCAAGGCGATGAAATTCTGATAACCGAAATGGAGCATCATTCTAATATTGTTCCGTGGCAATTGCTATGCGAGCGTACCGGTGCAATACTAAAGGTCGCTAATGTACATCCCGACGGTACAGTTGATATAGAAGACTTCAAACGTTTACTTTCCACAAAAACTAAAATCGTATCAGTAGTTCACGTTTCAAATTCTTTGGGAACAATCAATCCGATTAAAGATATAATTGACGTCGCTCACCAAGTTGGTGCAAAAGTGTTCATTGATGGGGCGCAGGCTGTGGCGCATATTGAGGTAGATGTTCAGGAATTAGATTGTGACTTTTATGTTTTTTCGGGACATAAGTTGTATGCACCAACAGGAATTGGTGTGTTGTATGGTAAGGAAGAAATCTTAAACGCCATGCCACCATATCAAGGCGGTGGCGATATGATTTTATCTGTGTCATTTGATAAAACAATTTACAACGAGTTACCGGCAAAGTTTGAGGCAGGTACTCCGCATATTGCAGGTGCAATTGGATTGGCAACAGCAATAGATTATCTATTAGGTATTGGTATCGCAAACGCTGCACAACACGAGCATATGTTGTTAGACTATGCTACCAACGCTATGCGTGGAATACCACAGGTACAGTTAGTAGGAACAGCACCAAACAAAAGTGCAGTATTATCATTTACCTTAAAAGGAATACACCCACACGACGTGGGGTCATTGCTTGATAGAGATGGCATTGCAATACGAGCCGGGCATTTGTGCACTCAACCAATTTTACGGAAGTTTGGAGTACATGCTGTTAACAGAGCATCATTTGCCATATATAATACAATCGAAGAAGTAGATAGATTAATTGCATCGGTACAAAATGTGATTCGAATTTTTGCATAAACAACAACGTTATGATTTCACAATCGGACATACGTGATTTATACCAAGAGGTAATACTCGACCACAATAAATCACCACGCAATTTTGGTAAACCAACTGAACATACGCATCATGCCGAGGGTTTTAATCCGCTGTGTGGAGACCACCTGCAAATGTTTTTGAACATCGAAGATAACATTATCAAAGATGTGAAATTTGAAGGCGAAGGTTGTGCTATCAGCAAAGCTACTGCCTCGCTTATGACAAGTGAACTAAAGGGTAAAACAACCGATGAAGCACAACATCTGTTTGATAAGTTTTTAAGTGTAGTAACGAGTGATATAGATTCTCCTATTGACCCGGAGTTAGGGAAGTTGAGTGTGATTGCAGGTGTTCGTGAGTTTCCCGTTCGTGTAAAATGTGCTACGTTAGCCATGCACACTATTAAGAATGCTATTAACAACGAGGGAATTGTTTCCACGGAGTAAATAATGACCAAAGAAGTAATAAAGAATAACGTTATTGAACAACTCAAAACGGTTTTTGACCCTGAGATTCCGGTGAATATTTATGACCTTGGGTTGATTTATGATGTTGATGTAAAAGACAACAACGATGTTCATCTAACTATGACACTAACAGCTCCAGGGTGTCCGGTGGCGGGAATACTACCTGAGCAAGCGCGAGTGGCAGCAAGTAATGCAGAAGGTGTACATGAAGCAACGGTAGAACTTACGTTTGACCCACCGTGGGACAAACATATGATGCCGGAGTTTGTAAAGTTGGAGTTAGGTTTATTCTGATGTTGTTTGTATTTATATGGAAATAGCTGAACGGTTGGAGCGGACAGGGTTGCCGCGCTAAAGGACTGAACTACTGTGAGAGTAACCAAAATATAGAATGATACGATTATCGAAAAAAGTTGAGTACGCATTGCTTTCGTTACAATATATGTCGCAACGGAAGGGACAGGTTTGTACAGTAAAGGAGATTTCCGAACAATATAACGTTTCGTTTGAATTGTTAGCAAAAGTATTGAGCGCGTTATCAAAAAAAGGATTGGCAGTTTCGTTACAAGGAGTGAATGGCGGCTTTATGGTAAACCGTGCGCCGGAATCCATTAGTATTGCCGATGTAATCCACGCAGTTGAAGGAAACAAAACACAGATAGTTGAATGTTTGCACGACACAGAATGCGGTTGTTACGTTGAAGAAAAATGTACTATTCGCAATCCGTTACAACGATTACAAAAAGCAATTGACTCTGCATTTACATCAATGACTGTTCAGGATTTACTTGCGTCTGAGCCAGAGTTTGTAAGTTTAGATGTTGCGTAATGAACAGGCGAATTATATATATGGATTACAATGCATCTACTCCGGTTGATGCACGTGTTGTTCAGGCAATGCTTCCATATTTTACCGAACATTTTGGTAATCCATCTTCGGGTACACATGAGTTTGGATGGAAGGCAGAAGCTGCTGTAGATATTGCAAGGAAACAAGTAGCACATTGTATTGGTGCTCAATTTCCGGAAGAAATACTCTTTACGTCGGGTGCTACGGAATCGGTTAATCTGGCAGTTAAAGGTGTCGCGGAAGCAGCTGGTGCAGGAAGAATTATTACAGCTAAAACTGAACATAAAGCTGTATTGGATTCCTGTTATGCTTTAGAGAAGAAAGGTTTTGACATACAATTTGTATCGGTTGATGAGTTTGGATTTGTAAACCTTGAGGAACTTGAATCGCTGATAACAACTGATACGTTTCTTGTAAGCATTATGGCGGCAAATAATGAAACAGGTGTTATACAAGATATTGAAGCCATAGGGAGCATCTGTAAAAAACACAGTGTTCTTTTTCATACAGATGCAACACAAGCCGTTGGGAAAATACCGT
>JAIBAE010000084.1 GCA_019695345.1 Bacteroidota bacterium
AACATGGGCAAAAGTTCAACAGCTGTATAAGTTCTACGATAAAGATTCTGTTGAATACAGCGACTCCGAAATTCCCCAAATCCGGTTCAGCACATTAAACCCACGGTATGGATATGCCGTGTCAACTTACTTTAATTCAAATCTCAAACCCAACGGCTCGTTAATTCGTACCACCGATGGCGGTGAAACATGGAAACAATTTGCATTAAAAGATACCTCGTTGTGGGCTTTTGCATTGAGACCATTGGTTAACAACGAAGAAATTGTAGTTGGCGGATATACCGATGTTAATAATCATATTCCACCAAACGATGTACCCGGCGAGCGTGTTGTACGGCGTAGTACCGATGGCGGTAATACATGGACCATGCACGATGATAAAATAGCATGGCCGGTAAGCGAGGAGTCGAGGAAAAATGTTTTTTCTCTTCAATACGTCGGACCTACTCCGCAAACTCAAAAGTTATATGCCGCAACAGAATCCGGTTTATACGTATTCGATTCCCTAAATACCACAGGTATCCTTCCACCTGTAGAGAAAAATACCTTGATAATTACACAAGAGGGTAGGAACAAAATTTATGTTCAGGTAGAAGGACTTGAAGATGTTACTGAACCAGCAACCGTAAGTGTTTTTGATGTGCTTGGTCATGCTGTCGTTTCAAAACAACAAATGCAAAAGTTTGGCAAGAAATCGTATTACACAAAAGTAAATTTAGGCAATGTTGCTGCCGGTAGGTATTTTATCTCTGCAACACACGGAGATTTGTTTGAAACTACATCTTTTCAGGTAAGTGAATAATATGCTAACGCAAACCGCTCCGAATGTTTTGTAATACCAAGCCCTCACATTGCGGGACAGAATCTACCTATTACAACAAATGTTATAGCTGATATGATTGAATACAAACAGCAATATTACCCCATACCAAAATCCACCATAGAAGGTGTCGTCCGTTTAGAAATTGAAGTCTTTGAACACTGGAAAAAATCCTTTGAAGAAGAAGTGCAACGCATCACTGAACGCCTTGAAAGAAAGTATAATGTACTTATATGTACAGCAGAGCACAATGGAGTTATTATCGGATTCAAAATTGGATACGAAGACCGCGAGTACACTTATTACAGTTGGCTAGGCTGTGTTTCCTTGGAGTATAGGAAACAAGGCATAGCAACAGAGTTAATGCGTTTGCAACATAACTGGTGCAAACAAGCCGGGTACAAATACGTAACAACTAACACCCGTAACGAATTCAAGAGCATGCTACTGCTAAATCTGAAGAACGGTTTTGAAATCTCAGGCACCCTCCACGACCAACACGGTAGATTAAAAATAGAATTGATGAAAGCCTTGTAGTTTACCGTTATAGTTCTACCAACCTATCAACTACGTACTTTATACGTACACCTATTGTTTTTATAGCTTAATAAGTTCGCAACGTAAACAATGAAGCGATTTGGGAAAAAGGTACCTTTCCAAATCTCAACATTGACAAATTGTAAAACTTACTACAAATGTTATGAAAACAATATATCTATCCATTACGCTGTTTGCGTTCCTTATTCTGGGAAATAACAGGGCAGTTGCTCAAATAGATGTACCTCGTTGTCCGGTAAAAGTGGGTAACGTAACTATTCTAGACAAAAACACACTTGTAATTGGAGATGCTGCCTGCAATGCCTTAAAAGATGCCGATAGGTTAGCGGATGCATTAAACAAAGGGGTAAAGAAGTACCAAGATGACGCCGAATCAAAAATCCGCGACTTAAACAAGGTGATGTTTGATGATGCTATCAATAAAGATGCTATCAAAAAATTTAATAAAGCTGCCAACACTTGGAACAGTATGGTTGATGACATCAAAGACTTAGCAGAAGATGACCAATGTGGAGTAGAAGCTCAATTCAAATCATTGAACTCGTTTTTTAACAGCCAGATGGCAACCCTAAAATCATTGAGCGAGATTGCACAAGAAACAGGCAATGCCTTAACACAACTTAAACCGGTTGCAGGCGAGTTACTCAAGATTTCACAGGAATTGAATAAGATAGCAGCCGACGCCGGACGTAAATCACCAAAAGCCAAAGAACAATTCGATATCATCAAAAAAGCAACCGATAGCTTGATGAAGGACTTTGCTGCTATAGCAGCATTAGATGGCACTAAGTTGGTAAAAGATGGAACAGACCTGGCTACTACTGTGGGTCCCTTTATTACAGACTGTGCTACATGCGCAACGGCTTTAGCAAGTTCAGTTGGTTCATTAGCTGCCGGTACTACCGCAACAACAGTCGGAACAGGTGGATGCCCGGAGTCGGCCGCTGCGTTTGGTGGTTCGTGTTGGGCTACAGTAGCAGGAGTCCCAACCACAGCCCTATCGGTAACATTAGGACCGTTGGTTAGTAACGCCGCATGCCAAAATGTTACCGGTAAAGTAACCCAATACCAGCAATACTACGATGAGATAAACAACTTTGTTAACTCTGCGATGGCAATATCAAATAGTATTGTAAATAATGTTGATGATGTATCAAAAGCTAGTACTGCATTGCAGGTACTTGCAACCGAGTTTGGAAACGATGCTCAGTCATCCATCAATTCTATTAAACAAAGTATGGATGTGATAACCGATGCTTTCGAAGCGACCCAAAAAGTAGCTAACGATAGAATAGCACCAAGGGTTAAAAGCGTATCCCGCCGTTTTGTACGTGATATAGCAAAGAGTATACAGCATGTAAAAACATGTTATGCTATGTATGTTTCAGTTGCAAATCAGGTAACACCACAAGCAATTGATGCCGCAAAAAATCTCATCACAGCATCAGCTACGTTGGTAAATACAAACAAAGTACTTGATAACATGGCAGACCAGTCGCAAAAAGCAGTTGATGCTGCTTCAAAGGCTGCAAAAGATAGATATGATAATGTGAACGATAAATTCCGCACCTTACATACAACGTTGTTTGGGCAAGCACCGGTGAGAGATTTTACAAAAATTGATGTGGGTAAAGCAACAGCTGCCGTTGCATCGTTAGCAACAGACGAAAGAAAACGCGATAGAGCATTTGATAAAGCAGAAGATTTAGTTGAAGAAATTAATAAACTAGTTACAGGTGCTATTACCGCAGGAGAAAACGCCTTCTTAGGTCGTGACAGAGCTGAGAAAAAGAATTCAGTAAAGCAAAGTCTAACTTCTGTTAATACATCTGCCGAGCAAGCCTTAACAGTTTTTACAAAGGTTGCAAATAACAAAGTACAAACTGCAGATGATAAAGCGGACGACCCGAAAGCAGAGGCAAGAAAGGCAGCAATAGAAAAAGCTAAACGTAAGGCAAAGCTCGAAATGATGCGTAAAGCAGTAGAACAACAACAAGAAAATCTTCCCGAAGTTAACGTTGTGCAGTTATCTCAAATCACTCCCAAGACATTTACAAAATTCAAAACTAAATAATACTAGTCTTTATATGCCTGTGTTGTACATACAAAGTATGCTGTAACACATACAAACATTATCGCAGTACAAAATATGTATTCATATTCTATAGGAGTAAACTCATGAAATTATCAATTGTTATAGTAGCAGCTGTGTTATGCGCAGTCGGTTTTGAACCAGTTGTTGCACAGCCCGCTATACAGCAACGTAATCTTAATCTTGATGGTATTAAAGTAACCAAAAAAATACAGCCACAACGCGAGACCAACAGCTTTGCACAGTTTAATCAAAATGCAACTGGGTTAAATAAAACAAATGCGTACTTACTCTCTTATTTAAGCTTAATGATATATGCACAGAATTTGGATAGCGAGGTAGGCGAAACAGAACGTGCTTTGCAAGAAAGCGGTACTTTGTTCGAACTGAAATACAAAGAGCGTACAGCCCACATGTTCAGCTCACCGGTGTTTAAGTTTATTCCCAAAACAAATCAACACCTGTTAAACCCGGAAGCAATGTGTATTGCAACCTCAAAGGAGATTATCATAGTATTCAGAGGAACTGATAGGTTGGTTAATACAGACCCCGGACCTTTAGGTGATTTGATTTATGATTGGGGTGAGTGGATTGTAACCGATGCTAACGTGTTGCCTTTAGTATCACCAAACGAAGGAATAGCCGGTAAACTTCATAAAGGAATGAAGCAAAGTGTGGATTTGATTGATGACGCTGTTATCAGATTTGTTACCGATAATGGTGGAGCAACAAAGCCGGTTTGGTTAACCGGACATTCGCTTGGTGGTGCCGAAGCCCAGATAATGGCTGGAACACTAAAGAAGAAAGGTATGAATGTAAAAGGTGTGTATTTATACAATAGTCCACACCCCGGAGACCCTACGTATGCTTCTGCATTAAATACACTGGTTGGAAGAGATAATATCCAACGCTTTGAATATCTGGATGACCCAATAGCCATGTTGCCACCACAAACAACAGCAACGCGATTGTTAACTGGTTTCCCATTACCACTTGGTTCGCCGGTTGGTGGATTTGGCAGAGCTGGTGTGCGCAACTTTTACTCCAAACAAAATGGTGCAAATTTCTTTGCTGCACAACCAGAACGGCAAGAAGGTCAGTCAGATAGAAATAATTTGGGTCGCTCGGGGGCATTTAGTCCACTGGCTATATGTTATCACAATCCGCATTGGATTTGCAACGCAGCATTTTTAGAACTACCGGAAGAAACTCGCGCTAAACTACCATTACCACCATCGCTTGATGATTGCGAAGCGTGTACACCAGATGCAAAAGAAACAGGAATCACCGGAATACCATTTGAACAAAAAATAGCACAAGATGTTGCTGATGCTGTAGGTGATGTAGTTGAAACAGTATCGTTTAATGTGGGAAACATCTTCGCAAACTTTGTTGGTAGTGCAATTCCGGAAGGTGATTACTACATCCGTTGTAATAAAGGTAAAAAGTATCTGGATATTTCCGGCGGATGTATGAACTCTAACGGATGTAAAGCCCAGCTGTGGGATTTAGGTAGCAGTAAAAGTAACAACATCTTTACAATCAGAAAAGAAGGACCTTCATACAGAGTTAAACTCCGTTCTAATGGGAAATCGTTGGAGGTTAAAGGTGAAGAACGAATGAGTAATGGCGGTGACATCCAGATATGGGATGGTAACCCGATTGGTATTGCAAATGCAAATCAGAAGTGGTTTTTCTACAAAATACCCAACAGTAAAAATGCCTACCTCATGGTTAATGCTGCATCGTTCAAAGTGTTAGATGCGGTTAATAGTGGAACCAACTCTAATGGTGGTGGCGTGCAAATCTATGATTCACGTTCCAACGACCAAACACAGGTTTGGATTTTAGAGAAAACAAGTTAATTACTACAAACAAAAGTTCATTATACTGTTCACAGCCGTAGCAACCCTTCAGCGCGCAAACACGGTGCGAGCCCAACGTTCTACTTCGCAGAAGACATTGCTCCTAAAGCGAAGCAGAACGCCCGGAGCGGACACGTTACCGCGCAGGTAGGTTGCTGCGGCAATGGCGGTGAACCATTTATATTTTACGTACCGTATGAAAATATATATACATCTGTTGTTGTTTGTGGTTGTTACTGCTACAGTCTATTCGCAAACCACACCCACTGCATTAGCACCTATACTGGTTGGCCCGTACGATGGAAGTGATGTCTCGGAGAATAATATTGTCTGGACGTGGTTTATGCAACCGAGAACAAGCAATAACCAAGAAATTATTTGTGATTTAAAAGTTGTTGAAGTATTTACCGGACAAACTCCCGAAGAAGCGTTGCGTGTTAATCCTTTAGTTATAATAAAAGAAGACTTGACTACATCAGCCTGGCAAACAAATTTTGCTGCAAGGAACTTCCTTCCCGGGCACAGATATGCTTGGCGTGTAATTGCAAAGGTTCGCGAAACACAAACGGATAAGGAACCAATTGTAAGCGAAAGCGAAATTTGGACGTACACCTATAACGCACCTTTGCAAGATGCATCTCAATCACCGGCTGAAATAACACCAAGTACATCAACCGAATCTATACAACCGGATAACTCTGTAAAAGCAATTGAGTTTACGGGGAAGTCTCGCATAACAATGGAACATAATGATGCCGTTGGTCTTGTTACGGAATCGCCTAAAAATCTTGCTCGGTGGCAGTTAGAACCAACACTAAAGTTCTTTGGTGTTCCGTTTGGATTTAATCTACTTGTTACATCCGAAGAAAACACAAGAAAGTCTGATGTAAGTAGGGGAGCATTTGGTTCGGCTAATACTAAGCGCGGGCTCAATCTTGTTTTGCAACAAAAGATTGAAGATGCAATTCAGGATTTGGAACAAGCACGTGATTCGGTTGGAGTTGATTCGTTACGGGTTTTTGCCGGTGCAGATTCAATTGCAATTGCCAATAGGATATCGTCACTCTATGAGCTTCAGGATAAAACCGATGTAAGCGAGAATATGGAATCACTGAAAGAACTTGGCGTTGTTACACAAGAGCAGGAAGTAATTGCTCAATTTCCTGCAATTGGATTCGGCAAAGTAGCTCCGTCGTTTTCACGGTTTATGTTTAATGGTGTTACTATTAACGGCGGGCTTATAGAATATAACCCGGGTAATTTTTATGCAGCGGGGAGTATTGGAAAGATTCAACGTGAAGTTGATATTAATGGCATTCCGGTCGATGTTGCTCAACGTGATGCCGCGTTACTTACAAATGTTCTGTTCTTCAAGAATGTGTATTCTGCAAGATTAGGATACGGCAGGAAAAATGGGAATAACATTGTTGCTTCGGTATTGTATTCCGATGATGATGATGAAAGTATCAACATTCAAAACATTCTTAATCGACCTATTGAGTTTGAGGTTGATACTATTACAATCATTAAAGGTGATAGCACTGATAGCGATGGTAAACCTGTACTTGATACCAATACTAATCAGCCAATTAAGGTTGATAAGTTTATTCAGGAAAAACAAAAACGTCAGCGCACGGCAATTGTTATTAGTAAACAACGAAATACTGTAATTGGGTTATCATCGCATATTGCTGATGATGAACTGAGTTTAGCCCTTGATGGTGAAATTAATGTATCTTACTTTTTCGATGCTAATAAAAAGCTATGGGAAAATGGTCAATCACAATTTTTAAATGCACAACAGCTCGACTCTATATACAAACCAACTGAGAATGAGCTCTTAGATTTTAATTATGCCTTACGCGGGACGTGGAAGTTTATGGAAAATACTGGTCGGATTAGCGGTGGCATTCGATACGTTGGTGCGGGATTTCAGTCGGTTGGAGTTGCCGGCTTGCGGAAAGATATTTTACGTGCCGACTTCTTTTACGACCAAACATTTCTTGATAAACAATTGAAGTGTACCGGCGGTTATTCCAGAGAAGAGTTTGGCTATAAAGTAAGTGATAATGCCGGTGCAAAACAACTTTCTACAACAGATATTATTCGCACAGGCACGCAGTTAAGGTTTAAAGGACTTCCTGTGTTAACAGTAGATTATGCATTTCACGGTCAGCAGTTTACACAAGTTAGGGATACACTTGAAACAATTGATACGATTACAACAAAACGTGCAGTGAACGATAAATTTAACAACGCAATTAACCAATGGAATGCAACTGTTTCGCATCTGTATGGTACAACTGCATTTCGTTTAGCGTCGTTTGTATCGTATATGAATCAACAAGGCAGAGCTAAACAAACAATAGAAAACAAAACAGAAGAAGATGTAGTGACATCGCCAAATAATTTTCAATCACAAACTGTGCTGTTAACGCAACGTGTAGGTGTAAGCGATATCGTAAACATTGGGGTAACCGCTTCTTACACAGAAACAATTGCATCCTCTAAAGATTCCGCGTATGTTACCTCGGTTGATGTTTCCGCAATTAGCAGTCCGTTTCAATGGTTACCTATTACCGTTGGTTTTGTCCATTCAAAAGAAGCAAAGAAGAATACTGAAACCAATGGCGGATATATGAACTTTCGTGCCACACCATTTGAGTCAACAAGGGTGGATTTTAGAGTGGATTACCGAAAGTTTGCCGGTAGTGCAGAGCCGGTTGGATTTACGGGCTTAACTGCCAGACTTATTCTCAACACACATTGGTAAAGCACTTTATAAATATGGGTACCCTCGGGTTGCCGAAGCTACCCGTACTGCTCCGTCACGCAGGCGGCTCCGCACGGTACAGCATCGCGATTGTGGGTGTATCTTTGTAATATAGTATCAGAACTATTTGCGCCGCTGAACGGTTGGCTCGCACCGGGTTTGCGCGCTTAAGGGTAGCTACGGTAACTAACGGGATACATATAGCACATGAGAAGAAAAATACATATAGATGATTTATCGTTGGTTCAGGTAGAACGTAGACTTCAACGAATAAAAAATCCAAAAGAGAAGATTGATGTTTTGCTGCAATACGGCAAAAGCATCTTTGCTAAAGATGTAAACACATCGTTTCAATTCTTAGAGAAAGCATTCCAACTATCGGAAAAAGTTGAATATGATTTTGGTTTGATGAAGAGTGCTGAATATCTGGCGGAGTATTATAACAATGTTTTGGGCAACTTGATAGAGGCGGAAAAGTACAATCTCATTGCTGAGCAATATGCAATTAAGTTGAATAACAAATCCTCGCTTTCAATTGCACTTAGAACAAACGGAAGTATTCTTGAGACTCGTGCAAACTACACTGAAGCAGAAAGCCTGATTCTACGTGCGTTAGAAATTCAACAGGAGTTAGGTGAAGATGAATTGAGTTCAGTTACACTTACAGAGTTAGGATACTTGTATTGGAAACGTGGCTTGTATAAAAAATCGCGAGAGAATTTTAACAACGCCTTAATGTATTTTGAGAAAACACAGAATGTTGTTAAGCAAGCAGGAGTTATTCATAACATTGGAGTTTTGTTTAGCGAAGAAGGGGACTATGCGCAAGCAATTGTACAGTTAGAAAAAAGTATAGCGTTAAAAGAACGTGTAAACGATACACATGGTTTATCTGTTTCATACCACACTCTTGGTACGCAGTACGTGCATATACAAGATTTAGAGAAAGCGTTGCAGTATTTTGAAACTTCTCTCCAACTAAAAAGACAGATAAAGAGTGAGCGAGTGTTCCTAACAATTGGGAATATGGCGTACGTGTATTCTGTGTTAGAGCAGTATGATTTAGCTATTGAGTATTATAATCAAGCATATACGTTAGCTTGGAATTCGGGTGATAAACGTAATGCGGCTGATTATAAGTTGTACATATCTACTGTGTTATCTAAGCAAGGGAAAGTGGAAGAATCTGAGGCAACTTTAGAGTCGATTAAAGGCTTAATTGAAGAAATTGCAGACCCGGTTGCTATGGTTAATCTTCTGCAGAACTTAGCCGGAGTTGCTAAACGAAAAAAAGAGTATGCTTATTCCATTGAGTTGCTTTTGAGAGCAAATGTTATTTGTACTACTATTGAAAATAACTACATATTAATTCAGAATCTGTTTGGATTATCTGATGTGTATTTGGAGTCGGGCGATACTACTAATGCAATAGTATATGCAAAACGGTGTTTAGAAGTTATACAAACCTCAAATGAAAAAACAAGGTTAGCGGATGTATTACAGGTATTAGCTGAAGCGTGTGCAGTACTTGGTAATTACGCAGAAGCTTATGAGTATCAAAAAAATGCCTCAACCACCAATATTGAACAGCTTAAGGTTAACTTCACCCATAAGAATAATACGTTGTTAGTACAATTTGATGTTGAGCGTACAAAGAAAGAAGCGGAGTTACAACGATTAAAGGCAGAACAACTGGAGAAAGAACTTGAGATGAAGAAAAATGAATTGACAGCACTTGCTTTACACTTAGTTAATAAGAATGAATTTTTAAGTGAATTACAAGAACAGATTGGAGAGAATATAGAAGATACCAACGAGGTACTAAAAAGTATAGCCGCAAAAATTGCCTCTACGGAAAAAGATGAAACAGATTGGCGACGCTTTGAAGATCAGTTTATGCAGGTAAACCCTGGGTTTAGCAAAAAGCTTATGGAAGCAAGTAGTAACACGTTAACCAAAACTGAAGTGAAGATTTGCCAGCTGTTAAAAACAGGACTCTCTACAAAAGAAATTGCAAACATCTTGTTCCTATCTAAACGGACAGTTGATACGCACAGGCATAACATTCATAAGAAACTCAAGCTACAAGATGTTTCGCTAATCAGTTGGTTGCTGAGTTTGTAACATTATCGGATAATTATAAGTTGCTTTGTACTTCTACTTATTGGTGTAACTACAGTACAAGAATAAACTCCCGAACGGAATTCGTGGAGATTAGCTTCAACTGAGTATGTGCCTCTGGTAAACTGTCCGGAAAGCAATTCAGTTGTGCCTCCTAGTTCGTCGGTTATATACACAGAAGTTTGTGACTGCTGTGGAATATAAAACTCAATAGTAGTTGTACCCGATGTTGGATTGGGTGCAATGAGTTTTACTTCGACATTATTCGAAGAAACAATTGATTCCAATTTCACCGGTACATCACAGAAATTTGTACCGTTAAGTATTGTTGGAGCTTTTAATCCTTTCAATACTAATGGGCGTACTCTGCAATTATGCCTTAGGTATAATGTATCACGCCATATGTTATCAATGTCATCAGGGTCGCCATGTGGTTCAAAACACACAGCTAACCGTTTAGATGTATTTGGTGGTAAAGTTATAGGGAACTGTTCTTGTGGAAATGTAAAGTAAACAGCCGCATGTGGTGCTAATGTATTAAAAGATTTTGTTCGTATTCCATAATTATAGAGCTCGATTGTATCGCACGCTAATTTCTTATATGGAACATTATTGTACTGAATTTTTGGTAGTGCAGAATCAAGATTCTTGTACATCAGAGTAAAACCCTCTATTGTATCCTGCAAAGTAATCTTGTTTCCAACCGAATCACGTACTTCAATCTTATACCAACTATCCAAACGCCAATCGTTAATAAGTATGTTTACTTTTGCTAATGAATCACGCGATTGCACTAGTACAGTGCAATTTGTTGTATCCGAAATTACAACCCGTTCTATACCAGATTGAAAATCACCGGTTTCATCAAATGTAATATTCTTACCTTCATTACATTCGGTATTAGTAGCTGTAACTACAGGTATAAAGTTATCGTGACGTATGGTTGAGTTAATCACAGCACCGAGTCTAAACTGACATGGTGTTTTAATATACAATGAATCAACATAATCGCCTTCGTTATCAAATCTGGCGCAAATGGTTATAGGTAGGGTATCGCCCGGATTGATGGTTGTAGGTACTTTTACATTTATTGTTACATCAAAGTTGTTTCCTCGTATCCGTGCATCAAGTATCTCTTGTGGGAATTTTCCGGTGTTTACCAGATTCACCGTTTTGCAACGAGTATGTTTATCGGCACCCCTGAAGTTAACGGAAAAAGGTAATCTGTTTGGGGAGTTGTTTGCATCCAGAAAACGAACTGTAAAACCCGGAACATCAAATCGTTTACGGGCAATGTAATCATAAGCATCTTCAGCTTCAATAGCAAACGATCCGTCTTCTTGATCATCTATTAATGCCACAGAATAGTGAACAGAATCTATGGGTGGAGTAAATTTTTCAATATCAACAACAACATTCTTCAACGAGTCCGGCATAGAAATAACACGCACCAATTTTGAATCAGCTACAGATGTATCATACACAGTTCCAATTGTATTATAGCAAAACCGTTGTGAGAAAATCTTTGGGTAATTAAAGTCGTACTGTATAAAACTCATACCGCCAATGTAACCATAGCTGTTAGCATAGCCGTAACCATACACATAAATGCCAATTCCCGTATCAGCTTCAATGGTGTGTACACCATCGTTTAACGGAATGGTAGCATAGGAGTACTGTGATTTAGGTATAGCACGGAACAACGATGCTGATTGTGGTTGATTATCGAGTAATAACGAACGAATTGAGGTGGTAGGTACTACAACCGTTACATACTGAAGTTTATAAACACTAACAATTCTTGAACTGCCAAATCTATCCAACGTGGAATCCTGAAATGCCTGCGCATTAATAAATCTATAACTCTTTAGAAACTGTTCTGCAGGTGGAATCATCATCATAAATGGATCGCCAAGTTGGTTACCTTGTCCGTTCCTATCTTGTGGGGTAGAAGTCTTCTTAAACTGTGCTACCATAACGGGGCGATTAGTAGTAAGAAGGTGAGCAGTGGTTAAATCAGCTTCGTAAAACTGACCTGACTGTAACGTTGTAACTTGAACGCTATCAATATATACTCTGGTGCTATCATATCCGGCAATAACTCTGTATCTGTCTTCACCAAACTCAGTTACTCCCGGAGGTTGTGAATATGGTACTAATAGAGCACTTCTTCCCCATGTACTTTTGGGTGGTAATTGTTCAATTAGGCAATCGCGAGAACTTGTGTTGTTACGCGCCGATAATGGAACACGTACACGTTGGTGTCCGCTGAAAACAGCAATTGGTTTGTTAGAGGTAACATGCGAACCTGTTAAATCATCGCCAACATTTTGTGTTAAGCTTTGTACTAACCACACATCGCCTTTTTGTAATTTAATTATTCCATTGTTGTTGTTATAGGTTGCTTTCGTATTTTTTAATTCTACAATAGTACTATCCTCGGTGGCAACAATTGCATACTGACTTGGTGTATTGGCTCCGGCATCATCCAATAAATCTGCATTGTAACTCATCACAAAGTAATCATTCCTCAGGGCATCTTTGGGTAATACTAAAAAGGCATCACTTGTTGTTTCTGCTTGGTTCAACGCATACACCGTTACATCTTCTTCCGAGACTAAATGAAACGATTGGTCGGCCACTTGTTTGTTTTGTCCGCCGGTAATATCAACCGAACCACTAAGGTTAAATCCAACTAATTCTAAACTATAAAATGGCATTCCTATACTTAAAACTTTGGTGGGGTCGGTAATGGAGTATGTTCTTGTGCGTGTGTTCCCATTAAAGTTTGTGTACGTTAATGTGATGTTGGTTGGCTTTTCTGCAACAACAAAAACATAAAGCGAGTCACGAATCTGAACTTGAGGGTCATCAATTCCACCATTGTGGAAGTTTGGTAAATAACAAAACCAAAAATCTTTGCCTTTACTATCGGGCATGGTTTGCGATTGTACTACAACTGTAATACACAATATGCTTAACAAGAACAGTATATACTTCATAATAATCACCCAACAGTTCAAAGGCAAAAGCAAATTACAACAAACTTGTTACGGTTGTTCAGCAAAGACAAAATAAAGTTGAATAGGTTACACTGCTATCGCAATCGGCACCATAGTACCAGCATAACACAAACTCATCTTGCCGGAAAAATCCTTCAACACACCCAAACGTTTATCGTGATATTGGTAGTGTGACGTTTCTTCCGGCACAGAAACGGGTTTGAAAAAAAATATCAGTTTGGAGCCGTTTGCGTTAGCAACGTATACAACTAACAATGTGTAATTTCGTCAATGCGCACATGTTCCAATTTTGGTATTAACACAATGGATTCATATAAAATTCCCCATGTGGGAATTGTGGGGGCTGGGTTTGGAGGTTTGCAAGCCGCAACAACTCTTAAAAACAAACCTTGCACGGTTACTGTAATAGATAAAACTAATCATCATCTTTTTCAACCTCTGCTATATCAAGTAGCTACTGCCGCCCTCTCACCAGCCGATATCGCCGCACCTGTACGCACAATCCTACGCAACGCAAAGAATATCACCGTAGAAATGGACGAAGTTACTTCAATTGACACATCGCGCAATGTTGTGTTTCGGAAACAGGAAGGTGAGCTAACGTATGATTATTTGATTTTATCGCCCGGAACTCGGCACAGCTACTTTGGTAACAATGATTGGGAAGAATTTGCACCGGGGTTAAAATCCTTGAACGATGCACTTATTATCCGTCGTAAAATCTTGAAAGCGTATGAGAAAGCTAAACATTCTAACGGGAACATAGCTAAACACACCACGTTTGTTGTTGTTGGTGGCGGACCCACCGGTGTTGAGATTGCCGGAGCCTTAGCGGAAATTGGCAGGCAAACAATGTTGCAAGATTTCCCCGAGCTTACGGCATCGGATATTCGAGTTGTGCTTGTTGAGGCAGGGAAAAGTATTTTATCTGCATTTCCGGAATCGTTGTCCAAACATGCCCAACAACATTTGCTTGACCTTGGAGTGGAAGTTCAAACAAATAGTAAAGTGCAGAACATCACACAAGATTCCGTTACAATTAACGGAACTGTTATTGAAACAGAGAATGTAATCTGGGCGGCTGGTAATACTGCTTCGGATTTGCTAAAACATGTACCTACCACATTGGATTCTGCGGGAAGAGTTGTGGTACAACAAAACTGTTCAGTAAAAGAAGCGCCAAACGTTTTTGTAATTGGCGATGCAGCACATTTCCCTGATACAACGTACACCGCACTACCGGGTGTTGCGCAGGTTGCAATGCAACAAGGAAGATTTGTAGCCAAGACGATTTTAAGCAATAATCCCAACGCAAAGTTTGTGTACAACGATAAAGGCAATATGGCTACCATTGGTAGGGCAAAAGCCGTTGCGTATCTATTTGGTAAAGTTCAGCTGTGGGGATTTGCAGCGTGGGCAATTTGGGCGTTGATTCACGTGGTATCGTTAATTAAGTTTCGAAACAGAGTTAGCGTTATGTCCGAATGGTTGTGGTACTATGTTACCTATCAGCCCGGTGCACGATTGATAATAGAAGAGCAGTAGCTTCTTTTGCTAACGCATGACCGCACCAAACCTTATGCAAGGTACAACGTTTTTATTGCGGGACAGAACTGCGATGCTGCAACGAGCGGAGCGGACCGGGTTGCCGCGCTTGAGCTTTGCTTCGGCAGAGGCGGGGAACAATGTTATCCTCCGAACGCACCATACCTGCGAAGTGCGAAAACGTTCTGGACACTAGATTTGACGCTCATAGAAAATACAGAGAGTCTGGATGTAACTAAAAAATTCATTATGGTTAGTTTAATTAAAAATACATGTTTATTAAGTACACATTTCAGTTGTTTACTGTTGTTAGTGATTTTTACAGGTTGCCATCTAAACTTAGAAAATGATTACAATACCATTAAAACAATTTCTGAGGGTTTACTAGTTAAAGATATCATTAAATGTGAGGAGTTGCAGACTGCTGAACCACATGTTTTTGATTGTCAGAAATTTGGTGAATTTAAAAAACAATATAGTGGCTGTGAATTTGTATGCGATTCCATATGGGGGGATAAGAGAACAACTGAAGATTTGATGAAAATTACTCAATATTATATTAGATTTTATTTAGCCAGATATTCTTGTTCTAAAAGTAGTGATAAGAAATCAATAACTTTCTTTTATGTAAAGGATGATAAAACAGGTACATTTAGAATATTCAGTTTTGAAATTGATTATCCAAGATTAAAGGGCTATGATGAAGTAACACCATTTAGTAAATAGTTTATCTAAGGTAATATCGGTAGGGGTTATTGGGATGTGTACAGTGTTTATGATGAGTATAGTATAAGTTTATCAGTATGGGGTTAAAAACTGCGATGCTGTAACGAGCGGAGCGGACTGGGTTGCCGCGCTTAAGGGTTGCTTCGGCAGAGGCGGGGAACAATGTTATCCTCCGAACGCACCATACCTGCGAAGTC
>JAIBAE010000158.1 GCA_019695345.1 Bacteroidota bacterium
AATGAGTATAACACGGTGCCATTTGATGAAGTAATGATTTGCGAGTACCGAATGGTAGTTGGTACAGGAAACAAAACATCAAGCAACGTAAACACAACAATCATTCCCGCAACCATATACACACCAATTCTGAACGATTGGTATTTCCATTGTTCTATTATATAGTTTTTAGTACTTTGTAGTATGCTCTTGACTGAGTTCATTTCAGAAGAGGCGATATTAATTGATAAACTGTTTAAGAATTACGTTTGTTTGTCATACCCGTGAAAACGGGTATCCATTTCACGATTCATGAAACTTCAAGTTAAACTCGGTTAGTCTTTCACGAATAGATAACATATTTTTTACGTAGTTGTTGGTAATAAGAACATAAATAAGAAGATTGTAATCACAAGAAACCTGTTCGGAGGAACCTTTATGATGCGTGGATTCCCGATAAATGCTCATTGCATTTTCGGGAATGACAATCTTTACATTGCTCCTAATTCACGTTCAAGTTGTTTAATACATGTAACATGGATTACAACACATTCAAAACTACTGTCTTTAAAGGTTCGGTTCGGACAGGGTTGCCGCGCTGAAGGTTGTTAGTTCCTGTGAGGGGAACCAACAATTTCTTTCGGATGATACAACTCTACCGTTTTTGAATTTTGTAGTTGCTTTAATTGTTCTTGTTCGGGTTCGGAGTAAGAAATTCCATTGTACGAAATTGAAGTTACAAAGATGAGTATTGAAGCCCATCCCATTATTTTACGTTTGATATCTAAGGGTTCTGATTCGTACACAGGTGGATGTGAAATGCCGAAGAAAAACCGTGCTAACAATGCCCAGAATAGCCAGCCTCCCCAACCTGCAAAGTACCAAGGCGCAACACTTTTTAACCACACTAACAATGGATATAACACCGAGCGAATTGCGTTGAATAATTCCGATGATGTTTCTTCGGAGATAACTTCGATTAAGTCGTTAAAGATTGAACCTAATCCGATAAATACTAACAGGAAGACTACAACGTTTGCCAACTTGCGTTGATATCTTCCTAACAAAGCATAGGTAATGTGACCGCCGTCCAGTTGCCCAAGTGGTAATAAATTAAGTGATGTTACAAACAACCCAAACCAACCAACGCACAGAAATGGGTAGTGGCAGATGTACTCCATTGGTGGCAAGAAGCCATTAGGATTTGCAAACACATGAGATAATAACCAATACAGAATTGTATCGCCAAACCTCAAGTTTAACTCTAAGATCTCTGGGTTGATAGAATACAAATAATCAATGGGTGGAAGAGTTACTAATCCTATGATTAAAATCAACAGGCATACTACAAACCCAGCTAACGGTCCGGCAACGCCAATATCAAAGAGTACTTTACGGTTTGGTATAGCACTGCGTATTCTGATTACCGCGCCAAATGTTCCGAAGTTAGGCATTAAGAAAAACAAAGGCATTGGAATGTAAAACGGAAGCGTGGCATCCACCTTGTGATACCGGGCTGCAAAGTAATGACCGAACTCGTGTGCAGTTAAAAAAGCTAACAACAGAACAGCATATAACAATCCATTTCCCCACGTTGCAACGTTAAAGTAATCGCCGCCCGTCCAGGTTATTCCGGCTAAGAGCGTGGATAAAAATGTAGCAACAAACAACAGTACATGAAGCCATACCCGTTGTGGTTGTTGTGCAGGAGGTTCGTATTGCGGATATTCAGGTTCGGTTGAATCTAATCGTGTGTAGCCCATTGAAGCGTGTGTGGTGATAATACAGCGTGTTGAGATTTCTTAAACCCCAACACGCTTTTCGGATAATACAATTAGTCGTTATGTTTTTCAGGACGCATTTGCGGGAAGAACAGTACATCGCGAATGGAATCGTTGTTTGTTAACAACATTACCAATCGGTCAATTCCAATACCAAGACCTGATGTAGGTGGTAACCCTGTTTCTATAGCAAACAAGAAGTCTTCATCTACAACCATTGCTTCATCATCGCCGCCGGCACGTTGCTTTGCCTGGTCTTCAAGGCGTTGGCGTTGGTCTATTGGGTCGTTAAGTTCTGTAAACGCATTTGCAACTTCAGCACCGTTTACATACAACTCAAAACGCTCAACTAATCCTTTCTCTGTTCTGTGCGATTTTGCCAATGGCGACATCTCTACTGGATAATCTATAACAAATGTGGGCTGAATTAATTGAGGTTGAACTAATTCACTAAAGAGTTCATCCACTAATTTAGACCACGGCGCAGTTGATTCAACATTAACACCATGATTGCGGCAAACAGTAAGAACTTCGTCTCTACTCATATTCCTAACATCTGTGCCTGCTGCTTCAGCAATGGCATCCATCATCTTTAAACGTTTAAATGGTTTGGTAAACGATATAGTATGTTCACCAACAGTAACATCATCTGTACCATGCACTGCCGTACAAACAGTACTCAATAAATCCTCAACCATTTCCATCATCCAGAAATAGTCTTTGTATGCAACATATATTTCCATTGCCGTAAACTCAGGGTTATGAGTTTTATCCATCCCTTCGTTACGGAAGTTTTTAGAAATTTCATACACGCCTTCAAAGCCGCCTACTATCAAACGTTTCAGGTATAACTCATCGGCTATACGCAAGTACAGCGGAATGTTTAACGCATTATGATGTGTTTCAAACGGACGTGCCGAAGCACCACCATATAATGGTTGAAGAATTGGAGTCTCTACTTCTAACCAACCACGGTCATCAAAATATCTGCGCATTGTGCTGATAATCTTAGCACGCTTAACAAACGTTTCCCGGATATGCGGGTTAACAATTAAATCCACATAACGTCTGCGGTAGCGTAACTCTTTATCGGCAAATGCATCGTGAACAATCTTGTTGCCTTGCTCGTCGGTTTCCTCTTTTGCAATAGGAATCGGCTGAACAGACTTACACAACATTTCAAGTTGTGTTGTATGTACACTTACTTCGCCGGTTTTGGTGCGGAACACATATCCCTTCACACCAACAATATCACCAATATCAAACAGTCTGAAATGGTCGTATGTTTCCGGCAAATCATC
>JAIBAE010000085.1 GCA_019695345.1 Bacteroidota bacterium
TTTAAGGTATGGGTTGTTTGGCATCGGGCGACCCTGTTGCTCTGCCATTTCCTGCGCCATACGTAACCGTTTTTGCAGCCATCCTTCTTTCTTAGGCATCTTTTTTAGTTCATCAAGACTTATTTGCTTTTTGCTGAATTTGGTCATCCATACCTGTTGCGCAATGCCAAGGAAGTTAAAGGTTAAATAATACAAGTTTAGCCCGGATGGCAAGTTGGAGAACATGAACGTCATCATTACGGGCATCATGTATATCATTGCTTTTTGGTTGGGGTCTGTTATCGTCATGCGTTGCTGAATAAACATCGTTATTCCCATTACAAGAGCCATCCCGGAGATAGCGGTTAATCCCATTAAACTAAATGGCAAATGCAGGATATGGTCGGGCACCGATAAATCAGGTATCCAGCCCGGAATAAACATCGCATGGCGAAGATGGATGTTTGTAGTTAATACATTATACAACGCATACAGAATTGGCATCTGCAACAGTAATGGTAAACACCCGCCCATTGGGTTTATGCCGTACTCGCCATATAATTTCATTTGTGCTTGTTGCATACCAGTTGGGTCATCGGCGTATTGTTTACGCAGCTTTTCTATTTCCGGCTGAAGTGCTTTCATCTTAAGTGATGATTGCATTTGCCCACGCGAAAGTGGTGTAAGCAACAACTTCATCAAAATAGAAAACACAATAATAGCAATACCGAAGTTTGGAATTAACGAGTGAATAATTTTGAATGCGGGCATCATTATCCATTCGCCAATAGGGCGTACAAGCCACTTCCAGCCAAGATCAACCGTAGATTCCATTCCATACGTTTTTACAATATCGTAATCTAACGGACCTAAGTACAACTGATAACTATTCTTTTGTGTACCGCCATTGTACCGCACACGGTATGAAACCGAATATGTTTCTACTGCGCCGTTTTCGGGTGCTCCATATCGAACGCCATCGGCAAAGTACTCGGCGTCTTTATTCGCATTTTTGTTAATAATTGCTGCAATAAAATACTTTGTTTTTGTACCAATAAAATCTATAATACCGGATTGATGAGCATTCACAGGTTCATTATACTTAGCAGCGTCTGTTTCTTCCAAAGTTCCATTCATCGAGGCAAATGCCTTAGCTGCATTGCTTTCATCGGAACTGCTCATTTCCTGATATTGCAATCCTTTATTCCACCCAATATCAACAAAGCGTTGTGTGTTAGGAAGTATGTTATCCATATTCACAAACTGAAAATCTGCATCAACATGATAGCTATTTCCGTGGAATGTTAAGGTACGGATAACCTGTGCGCCATTACCCGCATTTAGTGTTGCCGTTAATGTAAAAGAGTTCTCGCCTTTTACACTAACTTTTGAATTCTGAAGATTATTAAATTCAAAATCAACGTAACGGGTATCTACTTTCTGACCGCTTTGGGTAGTAAACATCATGGTAAACTCGCGCGACTTCTCTTTAATAAGGTTGGTTGGCGCGCCATACCATGCTTGCATACCTTTCAACTCCCAATAAATAATCGCCATACCTTTACTGCTAATAATGGCTTTGTATTTATCGGTTTCAATGGTAACTTTTTTCTCGGGGGTTTCAACAGCGCGTGGCTCCTGTTTAAACTGAGGTTCAGGTAGTTTTTGTTGCTCCTGTTTCTGTGTTTGCGTTTGTTGCTGAGGTTTGTTGGTATTATTAACAGGTGTATCGTGGTATGTATTCCAAACCATCCAACCAATAATTATAATTGCAATCAAAACAAAGCCAAGTGTAGATTGTCTGTCCATTATACAAATAGGTAAATCAAATCAATAAATTTCTGAGTTATAGTTTTCCGCCATTGCCGCGAATCAACCGCGCCTGCGCGGTAACCTGTCCGCTCCAAGCGTACTGCGTCGCGCGTTTTACGGCACTTCGTCAATCCCGCCCGGGTGAAACGGGTGACACTTGGAAATCCTTTTCGCTGCCAACATTCCGCCCTTAAAAAATCCATACTTTGCAACTGCCTGCGCAGAATACTCCGAGCAAGTTGGGTAGAACCTACAGTTGTTTCCCAACATTGGCGAAATCAACTTTTGGTAAGCTCTAATCAATGCAACTACAATGTATTTCATCGCAAACGGTTATGGTAAAACTCCTGTGCCTTATGCAGAGCGTCCGTAACAACCGCCTGAACATCTTCCAATTCAATCTTGCGTGGATGTTCCGGAGTTGTATTCCACAGAACAACCATACTCTCAATGTGTGCTATCAGTTCGGGTTGTGTTTTTGCTACTGCAAATAACGATTCCCGCGCAAGACGTTTAATACGGTTTCGTAGTACGGCAGTTTTGGCAATTTTTTTCCGAACCACAATTCCGCACAACACAACAGCCGGAAGTTGCTGTTCTTTATCAAACCGTACAACCGCGTGCATCGAATCATTCTTAAACCGTTTACCGCCCTTAAACACGGAATCGAATGCGGCTTTGCCTTTTAGCGGTCTGATTTTGTAATCGGGCATACTGCACTCTCCCCGGCACTACGTAATTATTTCGGTTATGCAACGGTTTTTGAATTACTACACGTACGCTCAAAAAAAAGCGACAGGCGGCACATTGCCACGCTATCGCTTATCTATTGTTTCTGTACCGCACCCTTTGTTGGGGGAAGGTAATCCGTTGCTCATGATGAACGTGTGCGTGTGGATTAACGCTCGTCGCTCACCGTTAATTTATGACGTCCTTTTGCGCGGCGTGAAGCCAATACTTTTCTACCGTTTTTGGATGCCATACGCTCACGGAATCCGTGTTTATTTGCACGTTTACGGCGGCTTGGTTGATACGTACGTTTCATGGAAATACCCTTATTACATCAAAATTTTCGTGAATTCTAATTTTAGGACTGCGAAGATACAAATTTCCCGCAAACTGCATTACAGGTTTTTAAAGAATTGCGGCTACGTTTTATAAAACGTCGGATTTTTCCGCAGAATAGAAGGTTTATCCGCCTTTGCCGAAGCGCCCGCGCCTGCGCGGCAACACAGTCCGCTCCAACCCGCCAGCGGCGCTGAACGTGCGGTTCGCACCGAGTTTGCGTGCTGAAGGGATGCCTCGGTAGTTGAGGGGAACCAAAACGTCTCTAAAATAAAAAGCCCCATCCATGGGGTACATGAATGGGGCGTACATAATCAATAAAAACGATTATGGGAAAATACCGAGCGATGAATATGAGGTTGCAATTTTATCGATTGCAGAAATAAACGCCGCTGTGCGCATATCGTTTACTTTTTTGTGATTGCCCCATACTTCCATGATTTCGTGATACGAGCCAATCATGGTGTCTTCTAATCCGCTGTTTACCAAGTCCTCTTCGTCGGCACCACGAACTACAAGTTTCTTCTCGGCATTGGTTAACCCTTGTCCGGTTAAGCGTTCTACCATTGCAACAAGTTGCGAGTTGGTGTTTTCTTCGAAGCGTTTATCCATTCTGCCAAAGCGTACGTGCGATAAGTTCTTTAACCACTCAAAGTAACTTACAACAACACCGCCGGCATTGATATACATATCAGGAATCATTAAGATACCTTTTTTGATAAGGATGTTTTCACCGTCGAATGTTATTGGTCCGTTTGCACCTTCGGCAACAATTTTAGCTTTAATACCATTAGCATTATCTGCATGAATTTGCGATTCTAATGCCGCAGGTACTAAAATATCGCATGGGTATTCTAACACCGAGTTACCGTTTTTAACGGTTTTTGCACCCGGGAAGTTTGTAATACTGCCTGTAGCTTTGCGGTGTGCATCTAATGCCATTACATCAATACCGTCTTTGCTATAAACAGCGCCATCCCACTCTACAATACCAACAATTGTTGCGCCGCCTTCTTGTAAGAATTTAGCAGCGTGGAATCCTACGTTTCCAAATCCTTGAACAATAACTGTCTTATCGCCTAAACCAATGTTCATGCCGAGTTTCTTCATGAGTTTTGCGTCGTTCACTGCTTCGCGTACACCAAAGTACACACCACGACCCGTTGCTTCTGTTCTGCCGCGAACACCGCCCTGGCTAACAGGTTTACCGGTTACGCAACCAAGAGCATTGATGTCGTTTGGTTTGTATGATGAATATGTATCTGCAATCCACGCCATTTCGCGCGCGCCTGAACCGTAATCGGGCGCAGGAACATCCACCGAAGCACCAATACAGTTTTTGTGAATTAACTCTACGGTGTAACGGCGAGTAATGCGCTCTAATTCTTCAACCGAAACTTTTTTAGGATTGATTTTGATTGCGCCTTTACCACCACCAAACGGAACGTTTACAACAGCACATTTGTACGTCATGAGCGATGCCAATGCAATTACTTCTTCCGCATCTGCATCCTCGCTGTAACGGATACCACCTTTACATGGTAGTTTGTGGTGCGAGTGTTCTGCACGCCACGCACTGATTACTTGTATCTCGCCGTTAATACGTGCCGGAAACTTTACTTCCAGAATTGTATTGCACGAACGAATTTGTTCTAAAATTCCGTCGGCATGTTTTAAGTGAGCAGCCGCCTTGTTAAAATATCTGTTCACCGACTGATTAAATCCTGCTCCTAAGCTATGTGTAGAAGCTGCCGCAGCTTTCTTCGCCATAAAATCCCTTTCTTAATTGTACATGTTAGCGATTAATCTATAGAAAAAATTGGGTTCCTCTTACCTCACCTATATCCTCTCCAAAGGAGAGGACTTTCACCGGCTCTTTCGTTACCTGCTCCCTTTCTTTTGGAGAGATGTATCCACAAAAACAAACATCTTTTTTTGGTTACTCTCACAGTATTCCCGCACCTTGTCTGCGGCAACCCTGTCCGCTCCAACCCGCCTGCTATTTCCTTGTTATTACTTACTCAAAACTATTTCTCAACCAATTGCCTAATCAATTTACCTTTATCTGTTATCTCCCACATTGGGGAAATTACATCTTGGTCGCTGTGCATTGTAATGGCAAGTGTAGAATCAGTTATGTATTCAGCCCACACACCACCAAACGCATACTTGCAAAACAACTTTCGTAAATCTAACTCGGTATATGTTGGTTTTATTGTTGGGTTCGCTTGTATGGAATCTACATCAAATATCCATATACGAGTAAAAGTCCCATTTATAGAGTCAGATACAGGTAGAATTGATACTGCAACTTTTTTACCATTGGGTGAAATTGAAAGCCAAGTACATATACTTAGAGTTGGATATTGATATTCTCTACCCATAAAACCAAGATATTTATTTTTACCCATTGTAGAATACCATGTTGTATTACCGCTAAGTTTATTTTCCCTAACTGTACTTAAATAACCTGTTTGGTGGACTGGGCTTACTTCATGTGTATTCATTTGTAAGTTAAAAACCATTGAACTTTCAAACCCATAACTATCAGGGTCGGAATAACCAATGAGAAATTTATCATCGCCATTGATTGAGTTTGACAGCCACGATAATAAGTAAACACCGCTTTCTGAACCATACTTGCCCCAAATTTTAGGAGAAACAATACTTATTGTTGGAGTAGGTAATGTGGTTAACAACAATAAATTATGACGGAATTTTCTATAGCCCTTACCATCTATATCTATTAGTCCACCACCATTTATTAAAATTTTTGTTTCATCGTAAGGACACCATTCAAAAGAAATCGGACCAATGTCGTTATAAACGCTATCTACGAGAGAAGATAAATTATAGGTTGTAGTTTGCATTGTTTGCAGATCCAACATATATAATCTACTACTATACATCTGTTTGTATAGCAACTTAGTTCCCGATGGTGAAAGACGCATTTTAGTAGTTGCGTATGTAGGAGAATAGTAACTACCATTTAATTGCTCTTTAGGTAAGGGGCATGGTAATACACCACCAGTGTTATTGACAATAACATCCTTGCATCCAACAAAAAAACTTTGAATGGCAAACAACAATACTACAGCCATTGGTCTAATCACAACAAAAATCATCGTTATAAAAACATTATATTCCCACAAAACAAATATGATGCGGAGATATGCAACCATGTACTCTGTGGATTCCCGATAAATGCCTTCAGCATTTTCGGGAATGACAATTTACAACATGCTCATAAATCCACATCTCATTATTGTTTGAATATAAAAAACCGAGTTATTTCAATGAACAAAAAATTGCTTGAGTTTCTTTCCCGTATTGTACCGCAAGTTTATTAAGAGGACTTTGGGTGCGGTCTTGCGTTAGCAAAAACAAAGTCAACCTCACCTATATCCTCTCCTAAGGAGAGGACTTTCACCAGCTTTTTCGTTACCTGCTCCCTCTCCATCTTCCGTTTTACTCCCTCTCCTTGGAAGAGGGTTGGGGTGAGGTGAGGTGTGAGGTAACAACAAAAAAGCAACACTATTATTACACAATGTTGCTTTTACAATTTACAGATTTCCACGTAAAGCTTGTTCGCGTTCTATGCTCTCGAACAATGCCTTAAAGTTACCCTTACCAAAACTTGTTGCGCCTTTCCGTTGGATTATCTCAAAGAACAACGTTGGGCGGTCTTCTACAGGTTTGGTAAATATTTGCAGTAAGTATCCTTCTTCATCGCGGTCCACTAATATTCCAAGTTCGCGCAGTGGGGCAATGTCTTCATCAATTGCACCAACGCGGTCTAATAAATCATCGTAATAGGTGTTTGGCACTCGCAGGAATTCAATGCCTCGGTTGCGCAATTCTGTTACGGTATGGATTATATCTTTGGTTGCAACAGCAATGTGCTGTACACCCGGACCGTGATAAAACTCAAGGTACTCATCTATTTGCGATTTCTTTTTTCCTTCTGCGGGTTCGTTAATCGGGAACTTAATGTAACCCGAACCATTCGATACAACTTTACTCATCAACGCAGAATACTCGGTAGAGATGTCTTTATCATCGAACGTTAGTAACAGCTTAAAGCCCATTACATCTTCGTAGAATCTAACCCATTCATCCATTTTGCCAAGCTCAACATTACCTACACAATGGTCAACATATAACAATCCAACCGGTGTTGGGTTGTATGTGGACTCTACAGGTTGGAAACCCGGCATAAACACACCATTATAGTTTTTGCGCTCTACAAATGTGTGAACGGTTTGCCCATATGTTTTAATGGAAGCAATACGAACCTCGCCATGTTCATCGGTTAATGTTGTTGGCTCTTGTACGCTAACTGCCCCACGCTTGGTAGTTTCTTCCCACGATTTTTGTGCATCGTCAACCCACAACGCTAATGTTTTAACGCCATCGCCATGTTGGTAAATATGGTCGGCAACGGGATTATTCGGGTGCATTGGTGTGGTAAGAATCAGACGGATTTTTTCTTGTTGCAGTACATACGAAGCGCGGTCGCGAAGTCCGGTTTCGGGTCCGGCATAGGCAATCCATTTAAAGCCAAAAGCGGTGCGGTAAAAGTGAGCGGCTTGTTTAGCATTGCCCACGTATAGTTCAATATAATCGGTACCATTAATGGGCAGAAAATCCTGTGCAGTAGAAACTGCAGGTTGTTCAGCGATTTCCATCTATATATCCTGTTTGTATTATACAATGTTGTTATTGTGGCTACAAAATTAGCAAAGAAATACGGGCTGAACGGTGTAGTTTATGTAAACAGAATAAAAAAGGTAGGGTTAGCAAGAGTTGCTTGGTTCCCCGCCACTGCCGAAGCACGCCATACTGCGCCGTCACACGGGCGGAGCCAACCGATACAGCGGCGCAGAAAGATTAGCTTTACCGTCATCAAGAATATGCTACAATAACTTCAGCGACGCTATAGAAGATTTAACATTTGCAACATACAAAACATTGATTGAGAAAACCTTTTAATCGGTATTTTGGTACATCATAATATCGTGACGTAACTAATATTCCATATATGAAAAATCCCTTTTTGTTAGCTGTCATACTTGTTGCTATTATGGGTTGTAATCAACCAACAGACAGTACACCTGCTATTTTTGAAAAAGAAGATATTCCAATCAATGTTGGTAGCTGGTGGAAGTATTACAAGGTGGATTCTCTACACCACATACAAGATACAATTCTATTAACGGTAACAGATGTTCAGACTTTGTCGGATAGCAAAGAATATAAATGTTTGCTTACTGAACAAAATACCATCATAGATACCGTGAGTATCTCAATAAACGATTTAAACATACGATGGCATTCTATGCAATCTCAATTTTCTCCATTTGCATATTTTGAAATAAAGACACCAGTTATAGATGGAGATAGCTGGCCAATAGATGATGGTCGTAATGTCGTTAACCCAAAATTCTGGGTTGGCTCGCCATACGAGCATCCCCTGCATGGAACAACATACACTGTGTACAAAGCATATCAGGGAATAAGATACTACACTATGCAAAGAATAGAAGTTGCACGCAAAATTGGTATCGTGAGCATTTTTACAAACTCAGTAGGTAAAGATCCAATAGAAAAAAGTCTAATGACTCTTATAGATTACCATATTCAGTAATATAGATTATACCCTAACACTTTATCTTCTATAGTTTTATCAATACAAAAGCAAATTAACCCAATATAATAACCTTACGCGCTGAACGTTAACGGTTTAGATTTTTACACCTCTTGTTATAGCACTATGCGTTTATACCTTGCATTTTTACTTCTATGTACGTTTGTTCTTGGATGTGATAACTCCACCCAACCCCAACCCTCGGCAGAATCTTTTACCTCGTCCGATTTCCCTATACATGTGGGTAACTGGTGGACGTATCAACATACATCATCTAAAAATGGTACCGATACATTAGGATATTCCATCATAGCTGTACAACAGGAAACAGCACATAAGAAATACACCTGTATAGTAACATCCTCGCAAAACAATACACACGATACTACATTTATAATGGTTTCAGATACAGCAATAGAGTTTTCTGAGAAGGATAACGTCTTTCCTATACTCAACAATGTACGTTTTCGTACACCGTACAATGTTGGTTCAACATGGACTGCTCAAAAAGGATATATCTATAGCACAGGCGCAGACTCCTTGTTATCAAGCCAAATACTGTATGGCAAAAACTATAACTCGGTTTTCAGAGTTCATCAGTTTGGCTCGAGCTTTAATTACTACATTCGCCAATATGTTTATATGGCTAAGGGTGTTGGCATAACTTCCTGCACTATAGAAGAACAGGATTTGGGTATATTCTACAACTCTCAACTAACGTTGCTTGATTACCATATCGAGAAGTAATCTGTGAGGGTACTCCGGCGCTCGATTATAGCTACCTTTCTTACAAGATTGAAGTATTCCGTCTTCAACGATAACCGCTTCCCCACCACGCACCATTCTGAAACCGCGCTGAACGGATGTTTATTAGCAGAGTTACGGAACGGACTGCGTCAGCAACATATACAATCCCTATATTTGCCACCGATGTTGGATTGGAATTTACGTTTGCGTTATGGCTACAATTGTTTTTATGGGAACGCCCGATTTTGCCGTGCCCGCCTTACAAGCTTTACATACCCGTTTTGGAGTTGCCGCCGTTGTTACCGTACCCGATAAACCTGTTGGGCGCGGGCTTACGTTGCGTCCATCGGCTGTTAAACAAGCGGCTATTGAACTTGGCATTACTACTATCTTGCAACCGGAGTCGTTGAAAGATGAACAGTTTCAGCAACAGCTTGCGGCTTTGCAACCGGATATACTGTGTGTAATTGCATTCAGGATTTTACCGCGTGCGGTGTATAGCATAGCACGCGTTGGTGCATTTAATGTTCACGCAAGTTTGTTACCTAAGTTTCGTGGTGCGGCACCTATTAACCATGCAATTATTAATGGCGAGAAGGAATCGGGAGTTACTTCGTTTTTACTGAACGATGTTGTAGATACAGGCAATATATTATTGCAGGAGCGGATTGCTATAACTGATGGTACCACCGCAGGCGAACTGTACACGCAACTGATGCCACTTGCTGCACAACTTGCCCTTACTACAACAGAAGGGTTATTACAACAAACGCTAACTCCACAACAACAAAACGAAGAACTTGCTTCGCCTGCGCCAAAAGTTTGGCGCGATGAATGTGTTATTGATTGGAGAAAAGATGCCGATGTTGTTCGTAACTTTATTTTGGGCGTATCGCCATTGCCATGTGCATGGACGTTACTGAACAACGAACGCATTAAAATATATAAAGCTGAGGTATCGCCTGCAATTATGCCCGATGCAACGTGGATGATGACTGATACCGAATGGATTGTTGGTTGCGGTTCGGCATCGCTATCGTTAACCGAAATCCAGATGCCCGGAAAACCTATAGTTAAGGTGAAGGATTTTCTGCGTGGCTGGCGCGGCGATAAAACAGGAGTGTTCGAGGAATAATATATCAACGCAATACCACCATGAAACCATTACGTGAATTTGTACCGGAAAACAAACGCTTTGTTGTAGCACACAGAGGGTCATCGGGCACGGCACCCGAAAATACTCTTGCGGCAATTAGCGAAGCAATTGAAGCAGGCGCAAAGATGGTGGAGATTGATGTACGCCTAACTGCCGATGATTATGTAGTTCTATTGCATGACCACGTGTTAGGCAGAACAACATCGGGGCATGGGAAATCCAAAGAGCTACTCTATACCGATATCAAAGACCTTGATGCAGGCGGTTGGTTTAACGAAAAATTCTCTAACGAGCGTGTACCGTTATTAGAACAAGCTTTACAACTTTTGCGCAAACACGAGTGTTACGTAAATATCGAAATCAAACCTCCGCAACCAAACGAGAACTTTGAAAAACGAATTGAACGAATTGTAGACATTGTTGACGAATGTAAGATGTTGCCTAATACGTTGTTTGGGTCGTTTCATCATCATTCTTTAAAGGTATTAAAACAGCAATATCCATCGGCTCATACAGCAGCCATAAATCTTCCCGGCGATAACCGCCTTCCATCGGAAATTGCACAAGAAATACACTGCGAGGCGTTAGTATGTTCGTTACGGGAATGCACACATAAACGAACTAACGATGCCCATGCTCACGGCTTATACATGGGAGTTTACACCATAAATACCGAACAGGATTTACAACACATACTGAAATATGATGTTACGGCAATTGTAAGCAACTACCCTAAACGGATTATCGATTTACTGAATTCTTCACATTAACGCTAACCATAGCATTCAGATAAAAATCAACTTTCCGTAAAATTCCCTATGAAATAATCATAATAATTCTGCATTTTTACAAATAAGAGCAAACGATACTTTAGCGGAAAAGAGAATGAAAATCGTTCCTTTGGAAAAACCACTTCAATTAACCAACGATGGCAATCTAGAACTTGTCTTTATTGGTGTGGGTTCTGCATTCTCTAAAACGCTGTATAATACCAACCTGCTTATTATTAAAGGTACTCAACATTTATTGGTTGATTTTGGAACCACAGGTCCGGCGGCATTACCGGCAGTTACCGGTTTGGATTTAAGCGACATCACTCATATCCTTCCAACGCATAGCCACTGCGACCACATAGGTGGTATCGAGCAACTTGCCCTATGGAACAGATACATTGCTATGCCTGCAATGGGCAAACCTAAGCTCACCATGATAATAAGCGAAGAATACCAACACATATTATGGAATATGTCGTTACGTGGTGGAATGGAATGGAACGAAATAAACGAAGAAGGCGAATCACTCGACTTCAACGATTACTTCGAAGTTATACGCCCCAAACTTGTACACAATCTGCCACGCCCAACATTCGATGTTAACCTTGGTGGTATACACATAGAATTATTTGGCACCAATCACATCCCCGAACAAGCAACCGATGCCCGTAACGCATTCATTACCTACGGAATGCTAATAGATAACCGCATTTTCTTTTCGGGCGATACCAAGTTCGACCGCAGTTTAATAGAACTCTACGCCGAGCGCAGCCAGGTGATGTTTCATGATACATCATTTATGCCTAACCCTGTGCACGCATCACTCGATGAACTCCGCACACTCTCGCCCGAGATAAAAGACAAAATGTTCTTGGTACACTACGGCGATGCATGGCAAGATAAAGACGTAAGTGGCTTTGCCGGACTTGCAAAACAAGGCATGCACTACATATTCGATTAAATCATTTGCTATCGCCGGACGGCACCACACGTTTACTACAACACATCCACCCTCTGCCGGAGAGAACGGCACGAAACAAATCTGTATGTCTCTGACATTTTAGTAAACAAAATTTACTTATTTTGAACCATGAAAACACTTACTCTACATATCCCAGACGCACTCGATTTAGATGACAAACAACTTGTTGTTCTATTTGCAAGCATGTTGTATGAACAAGGGAAGTTATCATTAGGCCAAGCCGCAGAAATAGCCGGACTATCAAAAAGAACATTTGCAGAAGTATTAGCTCAGCATAACGTTTCTCTATTTAATCATCCTGCATCCGATTTAAAACAAGATGCTGCAAACGCGTAGAACAATAATATCCGATACCAGTTGTTTAATTGTATTATCAAACATTGGCGAACTCGACTTACTACGCAATGTTTATGGTGAGATTTATACAACTGAAGAAATTGCCGTTGAGTTTGGTGAGCCACTTCCAACGTGGGTAAACGTTACTGAAGTTCATGATAAGCAAAAGCAACAACTCTTAGAACTACAATTAGACAAAGGCGAATCAAGCGCTATAGCCTTAGCAATGGAAACTCCTGATAGCACCGTTATAATTGATGATATAAAAGCACGAAAAATTGCTAATCAACTTGGTTTACAATGCACCGGAACAATAGGTGTAATTATCAAAGCTAAACTTATTGGGGTTATTCCCAGCATAATACCAATTCTCACTAAAATTAAACAAACAAATTTCAGGATATCACCTGAAATAGAGTTACAAGCATTAAAAGAGGCAAATGAGTAAAGTATTTTTATATTCCTTTTTCGTTTCTCATTTTTCCCAATCTACATGTAACATGTGTTACAAACTGTTAATGACTTAAAACTTTTCTCTCCCGCAAGTGGGTGGTAGTGTTAACAACCACGGTGCGGGGCGGTACGGCGATAGCAGAAACCCAAAACCCATGTTACCGAAATTTAATCTTGGCAAGTACCTGTAATGAATTCTTTAGCCGTAGTTTTGTAGTGCGTGTTTGTTCTATCTCTATTTACCTACACCTATCACCATGACCCAAAAGAAAGTTCTTATTGTTGACGACGAACAGGATATAGTTGATTTATTGAGCTATAATTTACGGAAAGAAGGATACGAAGTTCACGAGCTTACCGATAGCACCAAAGCATTGGAGCTTGCTACGCAGATTAACCCCGACCTTGTTATTTTGGATGTTATGATGCCCGGAAAAGACGGATACGAAGT
Organism: Bacteroidota bacterium; assembly: GCA_019695345.1. Classification (GTDB taxonomy): domain Bacteria; phylum Bacteroidota; class Ignavibacteria; order Kapaibacteriales; family NICIL-2; genus JAIBAE01. Next base: position 13,402 of record JAIBAE010000085.1, read on the forward strand.
GTGTAAGGAAATCCGTTCATCGCTCGCTACGGCTACTTCGCCCATTATGTTTTTAACGGCAAAAAGCGGCGAGATTGACCAGATTCTTGGTTTAGAACTTGGTGCCGATGATTACATCCAAAAGCCGATTTCGCCACGAGTGTTGGTTGCACGGGTAAAGTCGCTTATACGCCGGAACAGCGAGCGCACTAAAACCGAAACCATTGCCGCACCGGAAATCTTACGTATTGATACGCTGGAAATTAACCGTCAGAATTATACCGTACGTATTGACGGCAAAGAATTGTTCTTTCCTAAAAAAGAGTTTGAGTTACTTGCTTTTCTGGCCTCTAACCGTGGCAAAGCATTCACCCGGGAGGCACTGCTTTCCCGCATTTGGGGCGAAACCATTTTAGTTGTTGACCGCACAGTAGATGTTCACGTCTCCAAAGTACGCGAGAAGTTAGGACGTTACTCGCCATTATTAGAAACCGTAAAAGGCATTGGCTACCGTTTCAGAATGTAACCGTATGTGTTGATGAAATAGTTTGCGTAAATTACCGTACAAGTTATAACCAACGTTGTATATATATGCGCGAACGACTTACTTCTATAGATTTATTGCGTGGCATTGTTATGATGATTATGGCGATTGACCATACACGCGATTTCTTTTACTACCCACATGCAAACCCAACCGACCTTGCAACAACATCACCCGAGTTATTTTTTACGCGGTGGATTACCCACTATTGCGCTCCGGTGTTTGTGTTTCTTGCAGGTACGGGTGCATTTCTTTCTACAACACGCGGTAAAACTCCAAAAGAGTTATCGTGGTTTTTGTTAACCCGTGGTGCGTGGTTAATCATTCTTGAGATAACCTTAGTTCGCGCCGGATGGATGTTTACCCTTACCGACTTCCACATGCTGGTGGGTCAGGTAATATGGGCAATTGGCTGGAGCATGATTGCATTATCGGCATTGGTGTTTTTACCGGTTCGTGCAGTTGGCATCTTTGGCGTGGTTATGATTTTACTTCACAATGCGTTCGATGGTATTCATGTTAATTGGCAAAACCCTTTAGGTTGGCTTTGGGCAGTATTACACACAGGCGATATTCTTACACCAACAAATGGCGTTCGCTTTCTTCCGTTGTATCCGTTAATTCCTTGGATTGGCGTTATGGCGGCGGGGTATGCCTTTGGGCAGTTCTATACAAAACCTGCCGATGTTCGCAACAAACAACTTCGCATATTGGGGCTTGCCCTTATTGGTGCGTTTATACTTGTACGTGGTATTAACATCTACGGCGACCCAAGTCCGTGGTCGTTACAAAAGGATGTTGTGTTTAACGTGCTCTCGTTTCTTAACTGTAGCAAATATCCGCCTTCGTTATGTTACTTACTCATGACTCTTGGTCCGGCAATTCTTTTCCTCTCTGTTGCCGAGCGTTTTAAAGGCGCGTTAACGCAAATCCCCATTGTGTTTGGCAAAGTTCCCATGTTCTATTACTTACTTCATGTGCCGCTCATTCATGGTCTTTCGGTTCTTTTTGAATACTTCCGTACGGGCGATGCCACGTGGATGTTAAGTGGTAACTTGTTTACTGCAACTCCTCCGGCAGATTTTGGTTATGGTTTACCGGCAATGTATGCGGTGTGGCTGCTTGTGCTTGCAATCTTGTATCCGCTGTGTGTGTGGTATTCCAAACTTAAGATGCAAAGTAAAAATCCATTACTCAGTTATTTATAGTAGTTGTTTTTGCTATCGCGTGACCGCACCGAATGTTGCTTAACTACCTACCAATGCTCGGCGGGAGAGATGGGCGTGGTTGTTACATTACCGTTCACCGTCATTATTGTTTTAGTATTTGTTTAGTCGATTATTTGTTGCATCGGCACATTACGTTTGTGCGTTCATCTACATTTTCTAGTTCATATACTGCGCGGCAGGTGGTGAGTTTCGCACCGGGTTGGCGCGCTGGCGGGTTGCTGCGGCGTTGGCGGGGATACATTCTTCTCTTTTTTCTTATCTCTCTTTTCTTATCTCTTGTTCCTGCCGATTTAAAATAACACAGGGCAGAAGTTGTTGCTTCTGCCCTGTGCGTTGTTCACACAAATTGTGTTGTTCGTAATTTCTTACTTCACGATTTGTACCGTTTGGCTGCTGATTGCTGCACCTTGTTTTACTACGATTGTATAGGTGCCACTTGATAATTCACGTGCATCTATTACTACATCGTATGCTTGTGCTGCATAATCGCCGTTCATTAACTCACGTACAGTGCGTCCGTTTAGGTCAA
>JAIBAE010000086.1 GCA_019695345.1 Bacteroidota bacterium
CGATGTTAAACTGTATAGCCCAACAAATCGAACCAACCATTACTGTACAAGAATCACAGGCCTTTACCCCCCGTCCTGCCGATAAAGAAGGTGGTGTATTTGGTTTTAAAACCAAAAGTAAAACACGGATACTAAGTGATACTACCCAGCCCAATTATCCAAGGGTTCTTTTGGACAAAGACAGTATTACTACACCTCAGTTAGTCCTCTCAAAACTGTGGCGTCCCGATGTTCTTCGATTTTTAGCCTATGGGTCGTATTCACGTACAAAGTTTCAAAGAATGTAATGCTACCTGTCAACTGCCGAAGCAAAGCGCAAGCGCGGCAACCCTGTCCGCTCCAACCGTTACAGCACCGCAAAAGTTATTCAGTACTCAGGTACTACCGTAGAAAATGAGTACCACCACCGTAGTTTTTGAGTAGTGAATGATAGAAAAAGTTGTTGTAAGTTGAGAATAGTTGTTTTGCTAAGATTTTGCTAAGAAATTTACATCAATACATTAAACATATTTGAAATGTAAGAACTGATAAGAATTGTCTTTGCCATTGTACTTGGCTATTGTAAGTTTGGAGCAAGGTAAAACAATAGGCGTCAGGATACATATAGGTACATAGCTTTTTTGATATATAATTAAGCGTTAGTTACTGAATTCAGAACGAAAACTTGCAGGTTTATAGAGAGTGAATACAGTAAGGAAACGCCCGCTTGCGGGCGCATTCTTTATTGTTCATTCTCCGGTTACCTGCAAGTACCGCGTTCTGAGCATAAATGAAATGCCGCCCGTTTTTGCACATGGGAGTAAGGGAGCAAGGTGTGTTAAGGTGGGCTTATTGTTTTACTCACATTTTAACAGGAGTTCTTTATGAAACTCAAATTTGTCCTGTACTGTACAATTCTATTTTGTACGGTTTCCTCTCTTACCCGTGCCGGAACATGGGACACTCTTTACACACGCCAAACAAATATGGATGTAGGTGGAGTGACATTTGCACCGGATGATTCGTTTGTGATTGTTACTGGTGTAGATGCTGATTCTAGAATTGCAGTCACAAAGTTTTATCGCCCATCAGATGGGGTATTATTGGATGAAAAACCATTTTGGTTTGGTGGTTTCTCACAAGATGGGAAATATGCGTTGATATATGAAAATCATGGTAAAGTACCAATGTTAGTTGATTGGCGAAATAACTGGCAAGTTATAACAACATTTGAGTGGGATTCACTTAGCAATACCTACACAATTTCAGCAGATAATCAAACATTGGTTGGTTTTAATGCAAAGGGCTATACATTATGGGATGCACAAACAGGAAAACAACGTAAACAAGCCCAGATATTCAGAGACACAGTATTAAGTGGAAGTGGACAGAACTCAACAGATAAAATAACAAGCTTGCAAGGTTCTGCTTTATTAGGTGATAGCAGAACATTATGTATTGTAGTCAATCAGTATGTGTTTAGTGGTAGTCTCAATAAAGAACTCTCCAATAAATACTATGGAATTAGCATAGACATTGAAACGGGAGAACTAAAAGCAGGTGCAGATAATATCAGAGCATTTTATGCTATACCCGGTAGTACTGATGTGATTGTGTTGGGGAAAAACGATGTTAAGAAAATAGACTACAATGCATATTTTCTTTTCAACGGCTTACAACTAAATAAAAGATTTCAATATCAACTGAAGCTTGGTCAGGCATTTATTACTTTTTATCAAGGTGGAGATTATTTCTTACATAATACTCAAGGTGGTGGAACATTATCAATTGTTGAAACAAGCACAGGCAAAGAAGTATGCAAAGCATTAGGTGAGGATGGATGGGCTGTTCCGGCAAGTATTAGCCAAGATATGAAATATATAATGGCAGGTAATGGGTATATGATGATGTATAGTGTTGATAAATTATGTGGAACGACTTCTGTAACTTCAGATGTTCAAAAACATCCAACATTGTTACCTATGCCAACTTCAGGTTTATTAACTATCCATGATATTAACATAGACGAAACAACACCTATTTCTTCGGTCAAGATACTTGATAATCTTGGCAATACATCACAGGTAAGTACTACATTAATACGACAAGGTAATCAATCCGTGGAATTTGATGTATCAATATTACCTAATGGTAAATATACAATTACGTTTAAACAGTTAGATACAGTTTTCTCTTATTCATTTATATTAATCAAATAAGAGGAGACACATATGAAAACATTACGAATGACTGTTGTAACAGTCACGATAGCTATTGTTGTATTACTAACTATGGGTAATACACTACATGCACAAATCCAAACGCCTCCACCTCTTGGAACGTTAACAAATGAGAACGGTCTTCCAAACTTTAATAATACCAATGTGTACGACCGCACGTATCACCTAACGCATCCCATTATTGGGTGGAACTGGGGAGGAGAAGTAAGTAACTTTGATAATGCAATGCACACCAATACGGCGCATACAAAGTTCCTATATGCAACCAATTGGTATGGTAATCTCCCAGCCGATAGTATGTATAATAATCTTAAATATCCTGATAGTACAAGGTTCTTTATGTATCTGGATTATAAGGCTATAAAAAGTGTTTTTTTATACGATACCATCCGGAAGTATTATCATCCGATGTTAAACTGTATAGCCCAACAAATCGAACCAACCATTACTGTACAAGAATCACAGGCCTTTACCCCCCGTCCTGCCGATAAAGAAGGTGGTGTATTTGGTTTTAAAACCAAAAGTAAAACACGAATACTAACTGATACTACCCAGCCCGATTACCCAAGGGTTCTTTTGGACAAAGACAGTGTTACTACTCCTCAATTAGTCCTCTCAAAACTGTGGCGACCCGATGTTCTTCGATTTCTTTCCTATGGATTTTATAGCTCTAACAATGCTGCAAAAGACACGATGATTAATTTTATTGATGGGGTAGGATTGGCTATGATTCCACCTCCTAATAATAGGCAGGATCTTATTGATCTTCAATTTTCAAGGGATAGTATAAACGGAAGAAAGTGGTATTTGAGTTTGAATCTCCGTTCCCGTGAGTCTGTCCCAACAAATCTACGCGATAGCGTAATACTTTCCGTTCAGCTACCTATTGTATTGTTACACCCACATGGCACTATTGATACTATTAAAGTCTGGACGGATTCTGCTGGTACTCACTACGATACAACATGGAGTGTTAGTTATTCCACAAACACCATCAAGTTTAGCAGATTTTCCGGTGGTGATACTGTTCATATCCGTGGTGCAAGAAACGATTATCGCGGACTTGCACGTAACCTAACTGTAAATGCTAATGGGGCTGTAACGTGGAATATCACAGGGGCTATGCTTGCACTTGGTTCGTCAACAGTGGGCGATAGTAGTATTACACTTTCTGCGGAATTTATTTGTAATGATATAGTACCTAATAATAAGATATTCCGTCCTGAAATGCAAAGCCGATACGAAATTGCAAAACGTACAGCACCTTATATAGATAGTATTGATATACAGGTTACATATCATGGTCATTTGAATATTGCGCTTGATTGGTTACGATTTGAAACACCGTTATCACAAAAATTGTATCGTGGGCATTTTGATATATTGTATCGTAACATGATAATGAGTATGGAACACATGCTTGATAGTATCAATACAGCAATCCCAACCCGCAACTTAAAGGTTTTGGCTATTTACGGTATGGAAGAACGTAATGCGTTGTGGTGGTGGCCTAATCGTTATCAAAACTTATTAACCGCAGGTTTAACTAATGATGAAGCTTCACCAAAGTTCGAGACTTATACAGCCCATGCTCTCCATGCAAAAGGGTATCCCTATTATTGGTCGGGTGCTAACATACAGTTTCAAAATGATGTTGCCGTACCATTTTATAGATATGGAAGTGTCGGAACACATCATACATTTGGCCAGCAGAGAGGTTACCTGGGTAATATTGAAGTAGATGGAAATAATAATAAGTATTCTGATATGGATAACCTTGATAGTTTACATTCTAACTACGAGACACGTTATGATACTAAGTTTCCAAATAGGAACACAAGGCAATCTCTCACTACAATACCGCTCCCATTTAATCCGTATCAAGAACGGTTTTCATGGGATGGTTCATCAAAAGATACGTTAATATTTCATGTAGGAACACAATCAAAAATTGAGAAGGATCTCTATTACTCCTATTATGTTCCTCGTGGATTTATGTATTCAGGTAAACCTTGGCTTGCTAATATTTGGCTCTCAACTGAGTATTGGCGATTAGATGATACTGCTTCGCAAGGTCCGATGGCATATCAAGATGCAGGTGAGCGTCCTAAAACAGGTGAAGAAGTTAAACTCATGACTCGATTCCCATTGTTACTTGGTGCAAAAGGTGTTATTTACTACTATATGGGAACTACACCCGGGAATAATGTATATACCTCAACATATCCTAATACTGATTTTGATAACCACGGTTTTACCTTAGGATTTTGGATGGCAAACCCAATACATAATTTACAAGGTAATGCGTTGTTACGAAGTGATGATATAGGTGGGGATTGGGTAAACCCAAATGATGCAGATACTATACGATGGCATAATTACATGGATGCTTCATATTATTGGACCAATGACATGCACACAAACATGAATCATTTTTACTTGGGAATGAAGAGTTTACGTGTTGAATGTGAACGTAACAATTCATGGGTTAAGGATAATGGTAGCGAGTTGTTAAGTCTCACGTTACAAGCATGGTATGGAAAGGGATTCATCAAGTTATACACACAGCATCCATCGTTAAATACTAACGATAGTGTACTAAAGAAGTTTATCTATGTTGCAGGCATTACCACCCGACCACTAAACAGAGTAAATAGTCAAAACCTCCCTTTGTATGAAAACGCAACTGCAGGCAAAGATTCCTGTTTTTATGATGTAACGCTCTTAAAACGGAATACATTATCAACCGATAGTGTGTTTTATCTTGGAGTTCAGAACAGGAGAACAGATGCTTTATGGCGCGATGCAAACTATGCAAACGGAGAAATGGTATTTGTCCCAACTGCCGATTGGGATGCACTAATGCAAAACGGTGGAACATACTGGCGTGACAACAATAGTCAAACAGCAGCATGGTGGCGCGATAAATATTGGAAACGTCAAGGATGCAGAGAGATAACAATACCATTTAATTACAATCCACCTGATACTATACCGAGATTGTTTCATATTCAGGAAGTTGGCGGTACTTTGGATACGGTGATAAAGACAAACGCAAAGTTAGTTATGAATTACACCCCTGGAGAAGGAAAGTTATTCAGGGTTACTATACAACGGGTTAAGAGTACCTTTTCATCCGGTGATGTAGAAAATCCCAATCAAAGGAAAATGTGCAGTTACCCTGTAACAACGGTAAATCCGCAAACTCATCGTCTTGTATACTCCAATCAACTGCGTTATCATGCAGTTTATCATCGTGTGGATACAGTCACAAACAGAATGAATGTATATTACAAACGCTCTATTCCATACCCCAAAGAAGCAACTATTTTGGGAGGTATTCAATGGGATTCAGAAATAATGCTGACCCAAGATAGTATTACAAAATTAGATGGTGGAAGACAATTGATGTATTGTGGTTATCCTTCTCTTGTTGTAAGGGCGGATACAAGCGCACCAAACGCACCTAAGGTAAGTGTATATGTTGTGTATGCCTGTGCAGATAAACCGGATACAATGAAAATCAGAATTGTAGAAAATGTTTTGGATGCCGAAGGAACACAAGCCGCAGGTATAGCACAAGAGATTGACACAACACAAGCAGGAAGATTTGAGAATGGTGTTTGGTTAAATGATAGTACATTTCTATCTGCATGGGGAGCACCAACAATAAATGCGTCGTGGCTTGGAAATTATTATTCATGGGCTGATAGTGTTCGCGGAATCGTAACACGGTGGAAACTCCCACAAGCGAGGAACTTTACAAATGGAACACCTGCAATCTCAATACGTTTGAGTGCATCGCCAAATACTGTTTGTCAACATCCAAATCTTAATACATATTCCAGAATCAATGTACATGAAACCGAAGCGGCTTTGGTATGGGAGGAACGATTAACCCCAATTGCTCCGAATAATTATATCAATTACTCTGTTGTACATTTAAATACATCCACAAATCCATTTACTATCAGTTATAAAATGCCTGATGGATTAACTCAAAGTACTGCATACCAATGTCCGGTAGATACTGCCGCAAATGGCGATACAGTAATTGCAATTCTAACAATGGATACCGTAAACAACTGGACGGGCAGACATTTGTACCCGATGGTGTACCGTGGACTAGAGGAATTTGGTAATGGAGCAATTCCATTACGTTCCTACATAACTGCACATTGGGATAGGGTAGTTTGGCAAACAATACCGGAGAATGGAAGAACATTTATATCAACGCGTGGTATTGACTATGCGTTTACATATAATAACATACCTCCGTCATGGTCTTGCTGGCAATACAGAACGGTTACATCATTAACGTCAAACTTATCTCAGGTTCAAATAGCACAGGGAGGAAACGCTTGGTTGGATCCAATAGATAGTTTTACAAATGTATCTGATAGTGCTTGCGTAATGAATTTTCAATCAAGGTATGCAAATGGGTTTGATTGGCATCCAAGGTTATGGCAATTGAATTATGGATATTGGTCATTCTTACCAATTAACCCTGTACTTGAGAATTATAGTTTGTATCCAAAAAACATACATTTTGTATTTGAAGGAAAATCTCCACGGTTGTCAGCACAACACGCAGTGCAATCCATGAACCAGTGGAATCAAACCCGTCGATTGTATCAACCAAAATATGAATCTGATACGTTAGTTTCATCAGCGGAAATTTTCTATAAGGCTGCATCAATGGATGACTACAAACCATTGTATTGGTCAGGATTCATATTACCAAGTGGTCGTAGATTAGTATTTGCACAACCGGAAATAGATGGTAATGAGTTAAATATTGTTGCTCGTGGAGATGACGAGAGGTCAGGAAAACAAAATCAGTATGATACCTTAAAAACATCTTGGTTCAAAGTTGGTAATTCTTCACTGTTACGAACGTATGTAAAAGGAATAATGAATCCATGTTTCAGGATGGAGTTACAAAGTAAAAGTAACAGAAGGAATCGTTTATCATTGCCTTATACTTCACGCAATTCGGAAGATAAGTATAGAAATGGAATACGACTTGTACGGGGAGGAAATGAGGAATACCGAGTAATCATTATCAATAGTTGTGGTAACAATGTTAAGTATATGGAAGAAATACAAATTGATGGGATAACTCCTGATGACCAATTAGGGAAAGAATCGGAAAGTACAGAAGTCATAACAGTAGATTTAGGAAAAGAACTACAACATGAAAATGTACTAACGGTAAAACCAAACCCTGCGGAAAATGAAATAGATATAAAGTTCACTGGTTTGTTAGAAGATATAGAAACGAGTAACTTTGATTATTCCTATGCAGTAGCAGATGCGCTTGGCAGGACGATGGAAAAAGGGTTGATAAGAGCAGGAAATAATGTTCACATCAATACAAGTACATACGTATCCGGTACATATTATGTACGGGTTAAAGGTTCTGTTAATTCGGTAAGTGTTCCGTTTGTGATTCTTCGATAAGATTCAGGATTCTTTATTAATCCTGAATACAGGGCGGTTGTTTGCAGGGAGCAACCGCCCGTTTGTTTTTTCTGCGAAGCTGTAACGTTTGTTCCCGACCGGGTTGCGGCGCAGTATGGCTTGCTTCGGCAGAGGAGGGAAACATTATCTTTTAAGAATCCGTTGCACTGACTGTTGCAGTAACATCACTTCGTTTTTGGTAATCATCCTGAATGCAAACAATACTATTACTGTAAATGGAATTGCCACTCCCAAAGCGGGTAGCATTGTACATTGTTGTTGGATAAACTCTATACCAAACACAACGGTTACAATAACACCTACATAGCGCAGTATAAATGATACTGATTGCTGAACAGAAATCCAATCGCGCACGAACCACAAAAACACAAGGATAGATAAAAAGTTCGACCAAATTTTAGACAGGATAATTCCTTTTGTAAACAGCATGGGAATTAGAATAAAATCGGCTGTGATGCTTCCAATTACTAATGCGATGCCTGCATACACGATTGATTTCTGTGCGCGTACGGCTGTTGCTATCTGCACTCCAAGCTGAGCAAACGTAATAAAGCACGACGACAAAAACTGTAAACGAAATTCGATGACGTTATCGGCGTACTTGTTGTTTGAAATGATATAAATAATAAATGGCGTTAACACCGAACCAACTACCGAAATAAGTATTACCGCACTCTGCACGGTGTTCATGCTTTGGGTAATCAGGCGTTTGGTATGCTCGCGCTCTGAGTTCATTGAATTTGAGATAAGCGGAATAAGAATGGATGTAGCACTGGTAAGGAACACATTTGCAATTAACAACATGTTTCCACCTGCTCCAAATACTCCAACTTCCGATAAACTTGGTGCGTAATGCTGCAACACCCATGTATCCAGAAACACGTGTACTTGTTGCAGTATCATCATGATGTAAATGGGTTGTACTTCTTTTAGCAACGTTTTGATTTCAGCACGGTGCAACGGTGCTAAGAATATTGAGTACTGTCGGTTGGTGAAAATCAGGTAAACAGTTCCGGGAACCGATGATGCCAACAACAGTATTGCTATTAGTGTAGGGGAGAGATGCGTTTTGTTAAACCACAACAACACAAAGTACAAGGCAAATTCACTAACCACTAATAACGATAACTTTCTAAACTGAAGCACCTGCCTAAACCGAAGCTCGAAGGTATTTCGTAACATAAAGTTACGTCCGCTAAAGTTGATGTACAGTGCAATACATAGTGCAAGTGTAAAAGAATCCGGAATGCGGTACCATGCCAAACCAATAACAGTAAGCGTTGCCAGTACCGAGCCCACCACACGAATCCAGAATACACTACCAATAATTTGTTCTCTATCGTCCGGGCGTTTAATCAACTCACGGATTGCAATATTGCTTAACCCCATATCTACCAAAAAACCAAACGCTGTAGAAGCAAAAAACTGAACAAGAAACAACGAGCCGTTTTCTTCTTTGGTTAGGGTAGAGAGTACAATCCGTTGCGATAAAAAGTACACCCCAAACCCAATAAGTTGGGTAAAGAATAACGTTGAAGCACCGGATAATGCTTTGCCTTTTGTTATGGTGTGTTCTTGTTCGCTCAACGCGGTTTGTTAGTTTATTTCGAAGCGGACAGTAATTGTGCCGGTTAATGGTGTGCCTGATGATGGTGCTTTAAACTTCCACTTTTTAAATGCTGATTTAGCAGCACTTTCGGCAATGGGAATACCACGTGTTAATGGTGTAATCATCCCGATATCTCCGTTGGGCTCAATGGTAAATCTAAATTTTACAACCGTAGAGTTATTCAGTCCATCCGGAATTTTTAACTCCTCTTTATGGATAACTGCCGTGTTTCCGCCACCACCCCAATCAATATCGCCCCAACCTTTACCCGCGCCGGGACCTGTGCCGGTTTTGCCTTTACCGGTACCATTATCATCGCCACGTGGGTCGCCTTTTAACACGGTAGATGAGTTATCGGCAATGTTTGTATTCTTTTTGGATGTGTTTTCTGTTTCGTTACTTTTTTTCTTGGTATCTGAGTCTTTATCCGGTTTACTTTTTACAGGCGTAATCTTGGTTGATAGCTCTTGGGTAACATTGGCTTTTGCTGTTTTGATTTTGATATCATGTTTTGGTGCCGACGTGTTGGATAGAGTACTAACCGTAGTTTTACCTTTAGCTTTATTTCCTTCTTCGGCAAAGTTGCCGTGGCTTGCGCCGGGACCTGTACCATCGCCAAAGAACAGTTTAACTTGTTCAATAGGGATTGTAGTTTTTTCCGGTATCTCAACGTAGCGGGGTTTTAGGTCGAAGCATGGCCCAACCAATACACAAAGCAATATGAACAGCAGCGCACCTACAAACCCACGGAATGTATTGGAATCCCACGGGATTTTAATAGTAATCCCCGGTTGCGGTTCAAGCGACGTATGATGTACGGCCATAACAAGCCTCAATATGTATGATACAATCGGATACTACTGCTGCAAGCGTATCCGCGGAAAGAGACGTAACAAACTGCGTGCTACGTTTAAAAAATAGTGCAGATTTCAAAAATCTGCACTGCAAAAATAGAAAATTCTTTTGCTAACGCATGACGGCACCGATGTACACGTACCTAATAACCTCAACTTGCCGGACAAATCCTCTAATAAAAATGTCACGGTAATCGTGATGAAGTAGTAGGGGAATATTCCCGCAAGGCACCGCGTGTACCTGAGTAACATTGGGTGCGGTCTGGCGATAGCAAAAACACTTACTTAACGCGGTCAATCCAAGCAGAAGCATAGCCCAGTTTCAGGGCAGCTGCTTCCGCTTCCTGACGCGTTGGGAACGAACCAAAACGAACGCGATAATATGCAAGATTGCGAATGTTTTGTTTTGTAATGAACGCATTACTGATACTTTTTTGCTTAAGTCGGTTCACCCAATCGTTGGCATCTTCTTGCGATGGCGTTGCATACACCTGAACATAAAACACACCTTTATTACTTGGCGCATCTTTGGGTACAGGTTTAGGAATTACTTTCACCTGATTGTTATCTGCAACTGTTGGTTTCTTTTCTTCCTTAGGTTCTTTTGTTTCTTTTGGTTCTTTTGTTTTTGGTTGTTCGGTTGTTGGCGAATGCGTTGTTGAACGTGGTTCTTTTTCTACCGGTGGTTTTGTTGTTTGCGGTTTCTCGGCTACCGGTTTATGTTGTGGTTCAGTTTTATGTTGTGGTTCTTTAGTTACTGGTGTATCATGATGTACCGGTTCATGTTTTGTGGATTTAGGTTCATCGTGATGGGCAACTGCCTTTGGTTCGTGTGTCTGTTCCTTTGTTTCAGGATGTTTTTCAGGTTGTTTGTTACTATGTTCGGTTGAAGCATGCTCAGTATGTTCCGGCTGTTGCTCGGCGGTGGAAGTATGCTCGTTTGTTGTTGGAGTTTCGGAATTGTTTGCCTCGTGTGTGCTTTCACTATGTGCTGTATCATGTCCTTCTGTTGTACCATGCGGTTTCTCTGAAGGATGATTTTCCTTAGGTTGCTCATTATGTGCAACCGCTGGGTGTGTGGTATCGCTACCGGGATTTGCAGTATAGTTTTTCCACCAGTACAAACCACCGCCCCCAACCGCAACGGTAAACAACAATCCTGCTGCAATCCAAAACCAGAATGGAACTGCGCGACGTTTCTTCTTTTTCTCTTCTTCATCAAGAACGTTATTCAACTCAGGAATATCCAATACACCAGAGTTATCGGCAGGAACTGAAGTATCTGCCAATGGTTCTTCCGAAACCGGTTCTAAATCATCGTTGATAGATAGGGAATCGAAGAGCGGTTGTTCCTTTGCTTGTTCTTCCTGAACTAATGGAATATCCTCAAGTTCTTCAATCTCTGTTTCAACTACAGGTGAAGCAACAGGTGCAGTAGCAAGTTGATTTGCTAGCAATTCAACTTTATTTGTGAGCTTGTCCGGTTCATCCCGTTTTTTCTTTCCTTGCTCCAAATCGTTTTTTAGCATATTGATGAAATCATCATCTAATTCTACTGATTCATTTTCAGGAGTTTGTGTAGTTTCTGGTTGGTCAGTTAAAAGATTTGATACCTCTTCTAACGTGGTTTGTGGTTGTTCTAATGTTTGTTCAACTTTGAATGGAACTTCAGCAGGGTAGGCATCTAAGTTTTCTAACATAAACGACTCTTGTGCAGATGAATCTGCATCAAAACCGCTTTTGCGTTCTTCTTCTGATATGGTATTTAACTGAAGCAAGTGGCGTCCTTTAGAATTGCCATGTTAACCCCAGAGATGCAAATGCACCTCTTTCGCGAAATCCTTTCCATACAAAAATAGAACTATTCGTCAAGTTATCGAAACGTAAGTTCAAATTGAGCCTGTTATTTAAAAAGTATTGTGCCTTAATATTAAGGAGAAAGTACCCACCAACTGTAATAGAAGAGTCCATTGAGGTATTAGTGGCACCGTTATATGCAACCTCAATTGTACTATTGAGAGATTGTGTAAACCACTTAGTAAAGCTGCTTCTGAATTGTAGCGGAGAGATATACGGTGCAGCAACCGAATTCTCTAGGGTAGCCTTCGTAAATGTTACATCAAGATTAAGTCTATCCTTTTCGTTGATATCATACACCGTGTTAGCATTAGCTTTAATGCTTGTGTACGGTACATAAGAAACTTGAAACTCTGCAGTTGAATCTTGCATAAACAAAGCACCTTGTGCTTTTTTATCAAGCTCTATGGTTAAACACGCATGTATGGTGCTAATTGGGTGATATTGTAATCCGGCTAATATTGAGAATGTACTTCTGTCAACATCTATAATAGAAGTTGTAGAGATGTATGGATTATGTACGAGAAATCTCTGTAAAGTATTATTCTGAAGTCCTGAAAACATTTTTCCAAAAATTGTTACTGATGGGGACATATAATAATCAGCCTTTACCTGGGCTGTAAATGCACCTCGTGTTGTATTGTTTGAACTATGGGATGCTTGAAAGCCAACATCTGCTGATACCACATAAGCAGTATCCTTAAACTCGGTGTAGCCTTTTATTTCAATAAAATTAACAGCCTGACCTTTAACGTTTCTGATATCGATAGTTGATGACAATCCAATGTTTACATCACTAAGTAAACTGCCTAACTTAATACCACCCTCAAACCCGTTTTCTGTAATTTCATCTGCAACATTTAGAGGTAAGTTCTGATTAATTGATAGGATTTTAACGCCGGCAAAAGCCGAGAAGGGGATGTTAGCGCTTCTTCCTACAACGGATACATCTACCGCAAAGTTCGAGGTGCTTCTGCCAAATCCTGAATCATGGGAAAATAAAGAATACGATGAGTTCTTATAGGTGATATTTGTTTCTGTTAAACTATTTCCAAACAACACATATTTTTCGGGAGCTACGTATCGTGCTTTCAATGCTCCGGATATTGTAGTATAACCGGCATTATTGATGTGCCCGTTACTATTAAGGAATTCGCCTGTGCCATATATAGAGTATCCTGCAACCGAGCCACCATAACCTACTCGAACTTCTGGTGTCGTGAACATCCCGAACGCACCTTCAATAAAACCATTAAGATGTGTTTGTAAAGGGATAGTAGTTTGATACCCAATTGGGTCAAGTAAGATAGCCGGTTGTTTTTCAAGTGTATTGATTGAATCTAACTCTCTGTTTGTGAGCTTCCGTGTGTTAGCTGGAGATTGTTTAATCATATTCTGCATAAGAGTTAACACAGCAGAACCTTTAAGTGTAACAACTGCTAAATCAACAGGGTCGCCGTTAGGTGGTGTTTTCTTAGTGTCGTCTGTTTTTGTTTGTTCCTCGGTTTTGGTCTGTGCTAGTGTTACTGTGGATATACATGATATAAGTAGACAAAAACATAGTATGGATGATAGAGTTTTCATATTATTTTCCCATCCGTTTTAAACGTGAACTTGCAGTCTTACCGTAGTCATCGGCACCATGAAGAATAATAACTGTTTGATACATTTCTTTTGCCTTTGCGTTATCCTTTACCTTTTCGTAGCATTCGCCAAGATTAATTATTGAGAGTGTGTACCAATCTTCTTCCTTATCATACTTTTCTTTTACAATAGTGAACGATTGAATTGCTTCATTCCATCTGTTCTCTCTCATCCAAAGCTCGCCGGTTCTAAATGCCGCTTCAGCAGCAAGGAGTGGGTTATCAGTATATGTTATCAACGGTTCAAATATCTTTCTGGCACTATCATACAAGTTCTTTTCCCGTAAACTCATGGCAAGTTTATACCGCGACTGGTAAGCATACTCGCCTTGTCCTTTTATTGTATTTGCATAGAGTAGTTGTAGTGCTGTTGTTGAATCGCCTTTACCAATGTAAATCTGAGCGCGTTCAAAGTTGGCGCGGGATGCAACTTCGTTTTCTGGATAACTTATTGTGACTTGTTTCAACAATGAATCAGCTTTCGAAATATCTGACTTACCTAAACTGAACATCCCATATTCAAACATTGCTTGCGGACTATAATCCGATTTAGGATATTTTTTTAGGAGTAATTGAAACGATTCTTCAGCACCCTGCAAGTCATTTAATCCTATCTGACTTTTAGCTAATTGATATAACGCCTCTGGTGCAAATTCACTTTCGGGGTACTGCTTCAAAAATTCTTGATATTCTTTAGCAGCATTTGCAAAATCACCTTTGTTCTTAAAAATGTACGCAATCTGTTTTTTAGTTTCGATTGCCAATTGGCTGTTTGGGTGCATCTCGATGTACTTTTTGCCAATTTCAATTGCTTCATCCGTACGTCCTAATGCCATCAGTGCTTCGTGCATGCCTTCATACGATGCTGAAGCCCAATAATCGGATGGATATTGATCTATAACTTTTTGGTATTGCTGAATAGCTGTTTCATAGTCACCTTTATTGAACTGAGCATTACCTATGTAATACATTGCCTGCGGAATGAGCGGACTTTGAGAGTATGTTTTAATCAGATACTCAAACTCACTGATAGATTCATCTTGTTTTTCTTGTAAAGATCTAATCCATGCAATAGTATATTGTGCATTGTCAGCAAGTTTTGAATCGGGAAAATTCTTGATAAACGTTTTCAGTTGTGTAATAGCATTGGGATAGTCTTCGCTTCTGTATAAACACTGGCCTATCTGAAACTGTGCATACTGACCTTCATCAGATTTAGGAGATTTCTTATATGCTTCTTTGTATAATTTTCCTGCTTCAATATATTTCTTAGTTAAATAGAGGGCATCACCCTTACGCAGTTGTACATCTAGTATAAATCGTGATTTAGGATACTCATCTATCAGCTTTGTAAATGTTGAGTTTGCTTCATCAAACTGCTTAGTGCGGAAGTAAGTCCAACCCAATCCATACAGTACTTCTTCTCTACGCTTGCTGGCGGGGTATTCAACCAAAAATCGTTTATATGTTTCTTCTGCGTTTTGTAACAAATCAGCTCGGTAGTAAGATTCCGTAAGCCAGAAAACTGCTTCGTCCATTCGTGTATCATTTTCATTAGAACCTATAAACGTGGTCAAATCATTCATAGCTTCTCTGTATTGCTGATTCTGACAATACGCAATGCCGCGTTTAAACCGCGCTTCATTTACAAACTGCTCGCGTTGTTCGGCTAATCCAATCACCGGCTTTTTCGCTTTGATTTCTGCTTCCTGATATGCCCTTATAGCACGTTGCCATTGTTGTAATTCTGTATGCGTAGCTCCAAGAAGAAGTTCTACACGTACGGATGTAACAGGGTCTGTCGATTCCCGTTCCGCACGCTCCAATGCCTTACGTGCTAACTCAAATTTACCGTTCTCATAATGTATT
>JAIBAE010000087.1 GCA_019695345.1 Bacteroidota bacterium
GGCATTCTTTGAGTTCGGTACAGAAACGGATTCTAATGCAATATCAAAAATCTGTTTATCAGGTTTTGCAATTCCTACTTCACTACTTACAATCATCGAATCAACCAAGCCACTAAAGTTAAAGCGTCTGAACTTTCTCTTTGCCTGCTGCGTAAACCCGTTTGTAATAATACCTACTTTACCAACTGTTTGTTTTGCATGTTGCAGAACCTCTGTAGCATAAGGGAATAATTGCCAATGACGTTCGTAACTTTCTAA
Source organism: Bacteroidota bacterium (assembly GCA_019695345.1). Taxonomy (GTDB): domain Bacteria; phylum Bacteroidota; class Ignavibacteria; order Kapaibacteriales; family NICIL-2; genus JAIBAE01. The sequence goes on from JAIBAE010000087.1 coordinate 259, forward strand.
GTAATATTCTCCTAAATCTTCAGCAAGTTGAGTTGAGTACGCCTTTCCGAAGTCAAAGCATTGAAGTAGCAATTGATAGAAACGCTCTGTTCTAATCTGTTGTGCCGTTGTTTTACCTTCACGAAGTTGCTGCCACAAGGTATCGTTAATCACTTTGTATTCAGAAAATAATTCAGGTAACTGATTTGGTGTACATAACGAATGAGCTATAAATGTATCATTAAATCCAAGATGTTCTGCCGTATCGTGGTCTAATAACGTATTATCCAAATCAAAAAAAATACAATCCAGTTGTAATGGTAACATTTAATCAAAACCTTTTGTTATCACAATCCGCGCCTAACCTCCCTGCAAATTACACATCGTTCGTTTGCGGGACAACATAGTTGCCTAACATTCTGTCCCGCACCGTGAGGATGTTATTGTAGATAACCATGCGTAGCGGCTTGTGTTAGCAAAGGGTTTAACCATAGATTCACATTGTTTTGTTTGTTGATTAACGTAATGTTTCTGAAATTGCATTGAATTTAATTGAGAAATACATGAACAAATATCAGTTTTACCCACAGCCACAAAAATCATCGAATAATCCTAATTTGAATAAGACGATAACTTATGCAAAGTGGGGTGGTGCAGCGTTAGTATTTGGCTTCTGTATTTACATTTACTTTTCTGTTTTTAATGCCTTGCCATCACTAGAGCAATTAGAAAATCCACCACAAGAATTTGCCACCAAGATTTTGGACAATGAAGGTAATCTGATAGAGAATTTTTTTATTAAGCGCAGGATGTATGTTCCGTACGATAGCATACCCAAATCGTTTGTAGATGCCTTAGTAGCAACAGAAGATAAAGAGTTTTATAACCATTGGGGTGTACACGTTTCGCGTATTGTAAAGGCTGCTCTGAAAAATGTATTTGCCTTCAGAGCAAAAGAGGGTGCCTCCACTATAACACAGCAATTAGCTCGGAACCTGTATTTTACTCAAGAACAAACATTAACGCGTAAAATTAAAGAAGCAATAACTGCTGTTCAGATTGAAAAGACGTATACCAAAAATGAGATTATTGAGATGTACAGTAATACTGTAAATTTTGGTAGAGGTGCCTACGGAATTCAAGTTGCTGCAAGAGTATATTTTGGGAAACCGCCATATAAGTTAACAACAAGCGAATGTGCATACTTAGTAGCTGTCCTTAAAGCGCCCGCAAATTATGATGTAAAAGATCCGGATAATTACAAAAAAGGACTGACAAGAAGAAATACCGTACTAGCTTTAATGGCTGAACAAGGTATGATTACACCAAACCAAAAAGCAAAGTATAGCGAGGAACCCATTGAACTTAATAATGGTCAATCGAAATTTATAAGTCAAGAAGGGATTGCACCACATTTTGTAGAGATGATTCGTAAAAAGTTAAGTAAAGATTCTCGACTTGAAAAATATGATTTGTACCGTGATGGGTTAACCATCAGTACAACGCTAAACCTACAAATTCAGAAATATGCAAATGAAGCAGTTGCCGAACAACTTGCTGCTTTTCAGAAAGAATTTGATTCTCAATGGTCATGGAATGGAAAACAACAATTACTCAGTGCCATTTTAACTAAAGCAGCAAAAGAATCACCGGAGTACATAGCTGCAACTGAAGATAATGTAAAAAACGACATCATTAAACGCTTAACACGCAACGATAAATTTGCAGATTCTGTTAAACGAGCGGTAACAACTGTACAATGTGCAGTTACGGTTATTGAACCAGCAACAGGTGCCATATTAGCAATGGTAGGCGCTTCACCGTTAAGCATGTCTCGTTCATCGAGTGCTAAGTATTCCTTGAACCATTGTACAGAAACAAAACGTCAACCTGGTTCTGCTTTTAAACCTTTTGTATATGCAAGTGCAATGGCAGAATCACATTTGTCGGCGGAAAGTTCGATTGATGCCGGAGGATTTACCTATACACTACCAAGTGGAGAAAAATGGTCGCCTAAAGGGGGTAAGGAAGGTTCTGTAGCTCTATCTACCGCTTTAAAGTTTTCTATCAACTCTGTTGCAGCACGATTAATTACCCAAAATACATCACCAGCAAAGGTTGTTGCACTTGCAAAAAAAATGGGTATAACAACTCCAATGGATCCGTATCCCGCGTTAGCCCTTGGTGTTGAAGAAGTGTATCCTTTAGATTTAACAGCTTCCTACATTGCTTTTGTAAATCAGGGTATAGCTGTTTCACCTGTTGGCATAACCAAGATAGAAAACAATAAAGGTAACATCATTTATCAAAACAAACTTCCGGTTAACATCACAGATGCTCTCGACCCAAAACTTTGCAAACAAATGATGAATATGATGCGTGGAGTGGTTGATGGCGGAACTGCTTCGACTGTTCGCAGGTATTTTTCTTATGATGCTGCAGGGAAAACAGGTACAACCAATGATTATGCAGATGCTTGGTTTATTGGTTTTACTCCTCAACTTGTTGCTGGTGTTTGGTTAGGGTTCGATGATCATAGAATAAAATTTACCGGTACGTATGGCATGGGTGGTAAAGCTGCTGCTCCAATTTGGGGTCGCTTGATGTCTAAAATTTATAATGATGAAAAATTAGGTTATCGCCAAAAAATGTTCCCGGGAAGAGACTCAACAATTCAGAAAATTGCACCTGAAGATGCAAAGATTATTAATGAAGACTCTGTTCCAATGGATTCTGCAAATACAGAGGAAAATACTAACCATCCACCGGCATCTGAAGAAAATAAACCAAAACAACATCAGGCATTAAACGAAGGTAACGACAGGCAACAAAAGAAATTTATCTTTCCATCAATTAAATAATTTGCTAACGCCCGACGGCACCCAACGAACAGGTATATACGACATAGTCCACATGCCGGAATTAACCTGAATTCGTAACCGCAGCTTTCACGAACATGGGATGTGGTGTTAACACAACTGTTCTCTCTGCGACCATGACAGACTTACATGATGGTAAGGTTATGTCGCATTGAACAATGAATATTATCCTGCTAAATATGAAGGAACTAATATATATACGGTTATAAATGTTGCAATTAGCCAAAAGAGAAGTCTGCTTGCTTTTTGAGGCTCGTACTTTTTATACCAATGCCACATGGAAGCTAAGGAATACGTTAAAGCAGAAATTACTACTAAAACTAAAGCAGTTTCAAAGACATTGTACCTATGTTTGGCTAAGTATACCAAGCCAAAGTTTGCAATAGTACCGTATACCAACATTAAATGGAAAACATAGAAAAATAAAGACTCTTGTCCTGCAAGTATTAACACATCTCCAAACTTCGTTCCATCAATCCTATGTTGAATTTTATAGAGTAAGAACATTACCGCCATAACTACTGAGGTTCTATACAAAGCGTGTCCAGGAGATGCGTGCCACCAATCATCATGCCCGGGAAAATCGAACGATGAATATTTTAATCCGAACAAAATAAAGGGAAGTACTATCGACACAATGAGTCCGATATTTGCAAAACGAACCTTATCTTTTATTTGAACAAAAATGGCTGTTATGGCAGCACCTGCAAAAAAGTAACCGCCAAAATGAAACATTGGAAATTTTCCTATGGGTTGTTTAGCAAACCATGTTGAGAAAAACAAAGGTAAAGTATGTACAGTATCTAATTCCCAGATAAATGGAGTTGCAAAGAAAAAGACCATAGCTAGGGTTATGTAAATACCTACACGGGCATTTCGATTTGGAATACTGAATAATATTATAAGTGCTAATACTGATGAATACACAATGTTATGTAATACATCATATTTAAAAATCTGCAGCCATTCTTCGTAGTTGGATTGTAGTGTACGTTGAAGCGAGAATGCGTGCAGATTTAACCAATAACCAATTAATAATATTAGCCCTAACCGTCTTAAATAGGTCCATAACGGTTTACTAAACTGGAGGTAAACGTCCCGTTTTTTATCTGATGCCAATTGAAATCCAGCACCAGCACAAAAAATAAAACACACTGCTACAAATCCATTTGAAATATTTAGCATATCATAAAAGAACCCTTGTTTTAGGGTGTCTGCTAGACATATATCTACCACGTGAACTTCAATCATCCATAAAGATGCTATGCCTCGTAAAAAGTCCAAATATGACAAACGGGGTTTTGATAATTTTTCTTCCATGATAGTTATGTTAGTTTAAACTATTCTCATAGTTACATTTAGTATTCTTATTTTGTGGGTCATTGATGAAAATAATAAGATTTAAGTTATGGCAAGGTATATACTCGGTTTATTTCTATGCACTACCATAGTAATTTTTGTGTACATGTACATTAAAGGAGCTATTAGAAGGATGTTTGGAGTAATACCCAAACACAAGAAATCAGAACAAAGTCAAGTTATTTATAATAAAAACGGAATAGTTGTACAAAAAGGGGAGCATTCAGAATAATTTTTGTAGAAAGGTGAAACAAAAATCAAAAAGCATGATTATTGTTGTTGTGTGGTTCATTAAGTGGTTGAAAACCATTTCCAATTAAATGTGGTAACAGCCAAATTCCTATAATACTTCGGATTTTTTTTACAGAAAGTTTTTTTCTTTGGTAGTTGATTTTTTTTTGCGTAAAATTCGGGTGTTAGGGGAATACAAAATTCAAATCGGCGTAAAATTTCAATTTTCAATCAGTTAGTTTTATTTACTAATTAATAAAAGGGAGAACCTGATGAATCGGTTCGCGTCTAAGTTTTTGCTGCTAACAATGGCAGTATTTACTATCCTCACCCTCTCATTACGAGCTGGAACCGGGGATAATGATGTTAACATGCAGGATATTCGCAATAAACTAAGCGAAGCTCTTGCAAATGGTGGTAGCGCCGGTACTGAATTTTATTTTTCTGTACCACCTTGTTACGAGGTTGGTGGCACAAGTGCAATTAATTTGTACGTAGCTTGCCCTGTTAAGACCAAAGTAACCGTAGAGGTTGAAGGTCGAGGTTTCTTAGTGGTACGCCAAACAGTTGCAAACGATATTATTGAAATTCGTTTGAATCCTGGAACAGCACAAGCATTTTCGAAAACTGATGCTGAAGGTATACCAGCAGAGCAAATTTGGCCACAGGCGGCTATACATGTTAAGTCACAAGCGCCTATCGTTTGCTATGTATCTATCCGTTTCCCTTATACTTCAGATACTTTCTTAGCTATTCCTTTACAAGCATTAGGTAAAGAATATATAGTAGCATCTATGGCTGATATGACATGGATGTATGGTGGTTATTCATTACCAAGTATTACAACAATTACAGCTGCATATGATAACACTAAAGTATCATTTACATTAGGTGGTAATGCTGTAACAGTTACATCTGGCGGGATGAAGGCTGGTCAAACCAAAACTTGGAATATGATGAGAGGCGATGTTGTAGTTATTGGTAACTCTAAAGATAGTAAAGAAGGCGATATGTCGGGATCTAAGATTGTGGCATCTAAACCTGTAGCGGTAACATCTGGTAATCAATGTGCAAATGTCCCAACAACTTTACGTTGGTGCGACTATATAGCTGAACAAGAAATTCCTACAAATGTATGGGGTAAAACATTATTGGTGCCAAGATTCTCAACTCGCAAAAATTCTGCTATGATAAAGATTTTTGCAAAGGATCCTAATACACAAATGTTTAAGAATGGTTCGCCTAATAAAGTTATTCAAAAAGCAGGTGGTGTAGAAGGTACAGGTTTTATTTATGAGCGTGTAAATGCAAATGCTAACACAATTATGGTTTATTCTGGTAATAAGCCTATTAGTGCTACTTTCTTTAATACTGGTCAGGAAGATGATAACGTTGTTAGTGATCCATTCCAAATGGATATTTATCCCATAGAGCAATTCCAAAAAGAGATTATATTCTGTACCCCTGGTATTAAAGGTGGATTTAAATTTGACTTTAATTATTTAAATGTTGTGTATCAATTAACAGATCAAGGTACTATACCTGATGATTTAGAATTTGGTACTGCTGTTAATGGTGTAATCAAATGGCAACCTCTACGTTCTGTTTTTGGACCTTCGATTGGCGATGTATTCCCAATTAAAGTAAACGGTAAAACCTATGCTTCAAAAGAATGTATTCTTCCAGGAGATAATGTTTACCGTATGCGTTGTTCATTACCATTTGCATGTTATTCATATGGTGTTTCCAATTATGATTCTTATGGTCACCCAACAAGTGCGGCATTTGTTGTATTAGGCGATACAGTTGTACCTAATCCAACATGGACAGAAAATTGTACCGGTAATGTTACAGATGGTTTGATTTACGATTACCCGAATGATGATTCAATTCGCAGTAATATGTCAACCATTATCTTAGATCCTTCTTTATCTAAGAATTATACTTTAGATTATGAGCCATTTGTTGCCGGCGAAAACCGTCAGGTAAAATGGCAATTAAAGGTAGATAATCCTGAGGAAGATGCTGTAGCTGTTGTTCATTTTACAGACAGAGCAGGTAATGATACAACAATTACTGTTAAATATCAGGCTGTTAAGCTAACAATTCAAGGTAAGGAAATTGACTTCGGTACATTGAAAAAAGGTACTAAAGATACACGCGATGTAACTATTACAAATGATGGATCAAGTACATTAACCATAAAGAGAATTGAACTAAAAAATGGTGGAAATGGTGTATTCACAATCTTAAATAATCCAGTACCATTTACCTTAGATCCAAAACAGTCCAAGACCATTACCATTGAATATTTTGGTAAAAATGATGGTATAGTTCGTGATACATTAGTGGTTGGTGATGATCTAGCAACTAATTGTTTTGAACGTGTTAAACCAATTGTTGGACAAACAGATGTGCCAATTATTGTAGTTGAAGATGTAATTTTCCCAACAACAGTTAAAGGAAGTACCGCACCATCTAAAAAGACTATAGTAAAAAATATTGGTGGTGCAGCTTTAAACATTACAGGAAGAACACAACAACTTGACGCTAATATTGCAGGATTTTCATTCGACCCAACAGTATTCAATATTGATAAAGTACCTTCTCCTTCAACTGCAAGTCCACTTGTTATCAATGCTGGAAAAGAGGAATCGTATGATATTACCATGAATACTGATAAACTCGGAAAATTCGCAGCTAAAGTTATTTTCTCAAGTGATGCTTCAACAATCGACTCAATCTTAATTATTCAAGGTGAGATTACAGAACCTGGATTGGCTACAAACATTGTTGAGTTTGGTCGTCGTCACTGGAAACCAGCTCCCGCATATTCAACGGATAAAAACAACGTTACAGCTCAAGTATATTTAACAAACACTGGTAATGCTGATGTTAATGTTCGAAATGCTAAACCAAATCCGGTTGACTTTGCTACTTCACAATACTTCAACATTGATTTGACAAAATTCGTAGGTACAATTAAACCTGGTGATACAGTATGGGTTCCTGTAACATATAGCCCTCAACAATTTGGTGATCATAAATTTGACATCACATACGAAAGTGATGCACCAAATTCACCCACTACAACTGTTACCGGAACAGGTATTGTTGCACAGTTAGTTTGGGCAGACGTTACATTTACTTTGAATAAAGTTGGTACACCAGATACTAAGCCATTTACTTTACGTAATAAAACTTTAGCTGAACATCCTTATGGAGACGTTGCAACTATTGAGGACTTTTTAGAAACAAGTGCAGTTACAGGTGGTATCAGCGAAGATGCTACTATATATGGTCAACAAGACATGGCGTATGATAAAAAAGCGCTAACATTTCCAATAAAGCTTGCTCCAGGACAGGATTTAACACTAACTGCAATGTTTCAACCAATTGATCAGGCAAATAAATCTGGTCAGTTAACAACAAAATCAGATGCCGAAGTTGAGGTTAAATCCAATTGGAATGGTTCAGCGTATCTTAATGATGTGCCAAAACCACCGGCTATTATACCTGATACCAAAACTATTTGTCTGGGTGACCAAGGAACTGTATTAACATTCAAAGTTTCTAATCCTGGTGATGTTGATTATACAACATTGGATATTGCAATCACTGGTACCGGTGCTTCTCAATTTGGTACACCATCATTTGATGCTACAAAACTACCATTGAAAAAAGGCCAAAGTGTTGACGTAACAGTAACATTTAATCCTACAACAACAGGTACTCATACAATTACCTTTACCGCAACAGCAAATGGTAATGCTGCATTATCAACAGGTATTCAAGCATCTGCTATTGCAAATCAATACACACCAAAATTCAAAGTGATTGGTAATGCTAATGTTGCAAATGGTAAACTTGGCACAATTTCAGAATCAGATGGTGCGCCTGTAGCTGTTAGATTAGATGCTTCTGCAGATGGTACATTTGCTACAGATTTGACATTCGTTTTACATTATGATATAAATGTAATGCGTCCAATTTTATCTGGTCAAGGTAATAACCAAGCTAAATTTGAATTTGAACCATCGGGTGCAATGTCAAGTTGGTCGTTAGTTGACGCAACTATTGATGATAAAAATGGCGATATTACTATCCATGTAAAAGGTAATTCACCATTGACTGGTGCTGTTGGTAAGGATTTATTCCGCTTGTACTTTACATTTGGCTTACCACCAGCAGAGCAGCAATACAAAAAAGATGCGCTTGATGCTATTATTACTAAAGAGGTTACACTTCAGGTAAGTAAATGGTTGAATGCAGGCGGAACTAAAGATAATTGTATGGCACCAACAACAGAAGGTGATATTTGTAAGATTCAATCTGTTTGTTCATACGATTTACGTCACGTAAACATAGCGGCTACAGCATTTGGTATGGTTCGTATCAATCCAAATCCTGTTACATCTAGCGGTACAGAATTACACTTTGGTGTTGCCTTTACTAACCAAACAACAATTGATTTGATTAATTCAAATGGTGATGTTGTTTCAACATTAGTAAACGAAGAATTAAAAGCAGGTAGCTATACACTTCAGTTAAATCCAACAAACTTAGCTAGCGGTGTATATACACTTCGTATGACATCAGGTTACTTTACTCAAACACAACAAGTTGTTGTAACAAAATAACAAACATCGTGTAGAGTAAATAAAGGCTCTCTTTGCGGGTTTCATTGCTTTAGCAGTGAAGCCCGTTTTTATTTTCGATAATGATGTATGCAGTTTAATTGTTGAAGGTTCACTCGGGCAAAGTTTGGGTGGGTGGTATCCGGGTAATTTGTTGCCCTTGTGCGAAGCAGAAAACCTTTATCAAATTTTTAACACTTTCTGATACTAAGCCAAACAATGTTTTTTTAATGCTTTCGTTTTTGCGCAAAGAATTTTTCTTTATTAATTATTACATGTACTTGGAGGAGCGAACTATGAATAAACGTCCTGCCCTTATTGCTACAGCGCTTATCGGCGTGGGTGTTGTTGTAGGAGTAATACTTGTTACTGTGTTTTCTGGCGGTTCGATTGGGAGCTTGTTTGCCGGTGGTATTAATGATATTGGAGCTAAAAGTGCTCCGGTTAAAGTTAGTGATAACGTGCGAATGCTGAATGATGCATTTGTAGCCGCGAGTAAAGCGGTTTCCCCAACAGTGGTTTCGATTAACGTAACTACAGAGAAAAAGGTTGTAGGAGGAAATGGTGATTTACGGAACTTTTTCCGTTTTTTTGGTGACCCACGTATGAACCCGGATGACCAAGGTAATGGTGGTGACGATGGAACTACCGAACGTGGCGAAGGCAGTGGTTCGGGAGTTGTTATAAGTGCCGATGGCTACATTGTTACCAATAATCACGTTGTTGAAGATGCTAAAGAAGACGGTATTAAAGTTATGATGGAAGATAAACATGAGTATAAAGCGAAACTTATTGGAAAAGACCCGCTTACCGATTTAGCAGTTATTAAAATAGATGCCTCAGGGTTAACACCTGCATTTTTAGGAACACCAGAGGATATTCAAATAGGAGAATGGGTGATTGCAGTTGGTAATCCATTAGGGTTACGTTCTACAATTACACAAGGCATCATCAGTGCTATTGGTCGTGGTGGTTTGGGATTAAACAAAGGCGACTTTGCAGTTGAGAATTTTATTCAAACAGATGCAGCAATTAACCCGGGTAATAGTGGTGGAGGTTTGTTTAGTTTGAATGGTGCACTCATTGGAATTAACTCTGCAATTGCAACACGAACAGGATATTACCAAGGTTATGGTTTTGCAATCCCAATTGACATTGTAAAATCGGTTGTGTTGGATTTGATTAACAATGGCAAAGTAAGTCGTGCATATATTGGCGTAACAATCAAAGCCGTTGATGAAAAAGATGCTAAGGCGTTTGGCTTAAGTAAAGTAACCGGTGTTGTTGCACAAGAAGTATTAAAAGATTCACCTGCAAAAAAAGCCGGTATTGAAAGTGGCGATGTGTTACTTGAGTTGAATGGAACTCCACTTACTTCTGCAAACCAACTACAATCGCTAGTGTTGGTTCGTAAACCGGGAGAGAAAGTGAAGATTAAGATTTGGCGTGATGGTAAAGAAATGATGAAAGATGTTATTCTGCAAGCTCGCGATAAAGATATTGCAAGTGCAGATAAGGGTGTTAAGGGTGACTCAGATATGAATGAATCGGATAGTAACGAACCGGTTTCAATGAAATCGCTTGGGTTTAGTGTTGGACCGCTTACAGACCAAGCTAAGAAGGAAGCTGAAGTTACCGGTGGTGTATTGGTAACAAAGGTTGATAATTACAGCGAAGCTTCCGATAGAAATTTAGTGAAGGGTTGTGTTATTGTAAAAGCGGATAGAAAAGAAGTGAACTCTCCGGCACAACTAAAAAAGATTATTGATTCTAAACGTCCGGGAGATGTGATTTTGTTAGATGTTAAAGTTAAGGACCGCCGTGGTTTGATTTCGCTTGAAGTTCCTGATAGCAAAAATTAAACTACAACAAGTTGAATATTATAGAAAGCAGGCTCAATTTTTTGGGTCTGCTTTTTTTTGCTATCGCATGACCGCACCGAATCAAAGCTAAAGACCAGAAAAATAGGTGCGGGACAGAACAACAACTACAGCACAACGGTTGGAGCGGACAGGGTTGCCGCGCACAACGCTATGAAACAGCAGGAGAGTAACCAAAATTTATACTATTTAACCAAGGCAGAAATTGTTTTGAAGGTTTCTGTTCCGCTTACTCTGCATAGTTCAAATAAAATTGATTCGTAGGTTGCAATGATGGCTCCTTCTTTTTTCATTCGCTCAATAGCAACGTAGTTATCGTAGAGTTTACGTGAGCCGATGCAATCTTCTACCACTACGGGGGTGAAACCTCTTTCAATAATGTCGATACACGTTTGGAGTACACATACATGGCTTTCTATACCAAATATGATGATGTTTTTACGACTATAACTGACAATTGTATTAAAGATAACTTCATCGTCTGCACAGGAAAAACACTTCTTTTCTAATGGGCTATATGAAGGCAATACTTCTTTAACAGACTCGATAGTTTCACCTAATCCTTTTACATACTGTTCGGTTACAACAATGGGTATGGAAAGAGTTGATAATCCTTGGATTAACGTACGGGCATTTTTCTCTAACCGTTGGTTATCGTGGATGTGCGGAAACAGTTTAGATTGAATATCGATACACAAAGCAATTGTTTCGTTAGCAAGAATTCTCATGCGTTTATTTTACCAGAATAAATGAGGTTGTTGTTGTAAACGAAGGCGTTATCATTTTTACATAATACACATCGCTTGGCAAAGATACAATGCCAGATGTATTAAATGTAATGGAATGTTTGCCGCTTGTGTATGATTGCTCAGGAAGTGAAGTAACTAGTTCACCAATGCTATTATAAAGATGAAACGATACTGATTGCTGTGTTGGCAACGAACATTGTATTGTAGGGATAGTTGTTGTTGGGTTTGGAGTGATTGCACAAAGTGAGTAGTAATCTGACGGTATATTTTCTACAGAAGTTTGTGAGAAAGTAATGGTACCCGAATATACACCCGCACCATGAGTACCAAGGATGAGTCGGTTATCCGATGTTCTGTAATCCATGGATTCGATAGTGATGTTTCCCAAAACATTTGCAGATTCTAACACCCAAGGTTTACTTGTATCGGCGGTTAGATGTGAGAATAAGCCAATACTTGTTCCTGCTAAGTACAAACTTTCGTTTTGATTAACGGGTATAATCTTTACACACCGCACTGACGGTCCCCAACCTAATGTTTTGTTTTGCTCTTCTAAGTTTAACCCGAATGGTTCCCATAATTCTCCGCCATCTGATGAAATGAACACACTTTCAACATTGTAGTTGGAGAATGAAACAATTACATGATTCTCATTGCGGGGGTCTACATTAATTGAAGATACAAAAGCGTTGGGCGGGAATGTTTGGGAAGTAAGTTCCTCTACTGTACTTTGGTTGTTGGTTGAAAGAACTAAGTAGAGTTTACCGCCACTGGTGCCAAGGTATATTAGTTCAGGATTACTTGTGGAAAATGCTATTGCAGTTAGCTGTTGTGATGTTGGTACTGTAGTACCAATACTTTTCAATTCTTCCCATAGAAGAGAATGCTCAAGCACATCATCTAGTGCATTTTCAGGATTCTTATATCTGAACAGTTTATTTCCAAGTGCTAAATAAAGATAGGTGAAATCGGGGGACAATTTTTGTAAAGTAACAAATGCTCTGTTTGATATTGAATTAATTTGATTTGGAGGTGAAAAATTGGTGTATTGCAACTCACCGAGCTGGTCGCGCTTTAGTGCATGTATATACCCTTGCTGTGAGCTGGCAAACAATACACTACCAGTTTTAAATATGTCGGTTGTACATCCGTCGCCGCCGCCGCCAAATTCCCAACCATCAGAAACATTGGATGTTTTAGTAACGAAGTTACTATTATCCTGAAGTCCAACAATTACAGCATTATCGTTTGGAATAAAACGATTTAGTGATGCACCATACACCTGTGTGGTAATAAGTCCAGTATTTCTATCTCTCCACCCTTCTTCTGTATTTATCATTGGGTTGTCTAATACAAAAACACCGCCATCGCAAGTGGCATAAAGTTGTTTGTTGTTAGGTGCAAATAATAAATTGTGTATATCAGGGTGCAACCTACCTGGAGCGACAATATAAGGGTAACCTCCAATCTTCATGATGTCGTTAGTATCTGAAAAGCCAGAAGTAGTTCTACACAGATTAGTACCACCAAGGTAAACTGTTGAAGAGTTGGTTGGGTGAACCACTAAACACATAGCATAAGCCGCTAAGGAACGAAACGAATCATCGTTCTTATTCATGGTTGTTATCCAACGTGTTCTATCAGTCCAAATACCCGCGCCTTCTGTTTTATCATCGTACCGCCATAATTTATAGGAGGAACCGAAGTCCTGATACCGGAGATTCCAGTTTGTTGGTGTATCGGTGTACATGTACATTATCTTGCCATCGGATGGGGCTATGGCCAATCTGATTCGACGTACCTGAGCAGGATAATTGACCGGAGTAATATTTGTAAACTGGTTTGTTGTTATATCAAATTTCCAGACACCAAACACCGAGGGTTTAGTGCCATCATCTGCGCTGGAAATAGCAATGAAATAGTATTTACCGAGGCTAACAACATCTGAGTTGATAAATGGTTTTGTTGAGTCGGTTACGATGGGTGATATTGTAAGTGTAGGCTTATAGGTGATACTGTACACACCGCCATAACAACAGGCAATAACTCCGTCAACTGGAATGCCGTCTTTGTTATACTCAATTGGATGTAGTTTCCATGTTATACAAAATGGTGAACCTAATTTATTATGTTGAGTTCTTACTTCAGTTCCGGGAATTTGAGACCACGTTAATCCTCGATCTGTTGAACGATAAATACCGCTGCCTGTTCCAATTGTACGAAGGTTTGTACTTGTTCGGCGCTCAGTAGTGGAGAGCATTTCACCCGTGCCTGCATACCATACGCTTCCATCGGTCGGGGATGCACTTTGAACAATACAGCTTACATTTTGAATATCGTTGAAATCTGAAACTCGGGTCCATGTAGCACCTGTGTCTATACTTCGCCAAATCCCACCTGTAACACCTCCGGTTAGGATTATGTTAGGATGTGTTCGGTCTATAGCGATTGCACGTGTGCGTCCGCCAACATTGTTGGGGCCAATTGGATGTACATCAATGTAAGAATATGTTTGAAGGGATGGGAAACTCTTGGTTTGTTTAGATAGATGTTGCGCAAATTGTTTTTCTAATGTATAAATATTAGCAGGAATTTGGTTTGTTTGCGGGTCTTGCAAACGCTGTACTTCCCACTCATATCTTTCGTATGGAGTTCCTTCTTGTTCTCTATCATGTTTATTATGTACTTGAGTATACACTAAAGTTGAATTCCAAACAATAATAATGCAGAGAAGAAGTTTTTTCATATCCATATCAATTACGTTGTTTTGAAAATGACTTGCTCTCTTCCGCACATGGAGGAACTATGGTTGCAGATTGCCTGGTGCGGTTTGCGAAAGCAAATACTATTGTTTCATAAATCTAACCGCAAAAACACCATCGGTTTTATGTGTGTGCGGATAGGTAATGAGGTAACCATCTTTACAGAATTCTTGTGCAACATATTTTGAAGCATCTTGTTTTGTGAAGTCAGTATGTTGTTGCAAGAACCAATCTACTATTTGTGTTGTTTCTTCAGGCTCGGTGCTTGCTATAGTATAAATAAGAACACCACCTGATTTAAGACATTTCGCTGCATTTTGCAACATTGCTTTTTGAGAGTTGTTGTGCTTGCGAATTACATCTATCTCGGTGCGCCATTTTATATCCGGTTTTCTTTGTAACAAACCTAATTCTGATGATGGTGCTTCTGCAATGATGATATCCGGTGAATCGGAACACGAAAAATTTACAGGGTCGGAAGCCACTGATGTAATACACGTAATACCCAATCTGCGTGAGTGTTTTTCTATATGGCGTAACTGTTCATCGTACTTTGCAACAGCGACCACTTTACCTTTATTGTTCATTTCTTCTGCGCAGGCTAGTGCTTTCATCCCGCTTACTGCACCTAAATCTACAATGTATTTGTCTTGCGTTACCTGTGCAAGTTGGAGGATGATGTTTGCAGTCGCATCTAACTTGGCAATATGTCCATCCTGATAAATTTCTGTTGCTTCGATATTCTGCAAACCGTTGATGCGGAAGTAATGTGGTGCTATGG
>JAIBAE010000014.1 GCA_019695345.1 Bacteroidota bacterium
TAAGGAAGCTTGTTATATGAACCGGTTATCTTCATTTTAAAATCAGAGCCACTGTTCATTCCTGCTTTTGTTAAGACCTCCTTTACAACTTCCTCTACTGTTAAATCTTGAAAAACTTTACTATCTCTGCGATGCTTTAACAAAGTAAATTTGGGAACGATAGTCAACATCAACTGAATCCTTATTTGCGAATCAGTGTTCATTCTGTATTTACTTACAATACCTGTGTATTCCTGCATCAATCCTTCTTGTGTAATAGTACCCTGGCTTATTTTACACGTTACTTTACTTCCAACAAGATTTGCTAACGATATACTATGATCCAATACATCAATCGTGAGAGTATATTCATACGGTTTAGAGATACCTTCACTACCGGTGAAACTTGTAAACTCTATAGAATTAGTATCTAAAGAAGATAGTATTTGGGTTAAAACAGGCATTGTTACCACACTCAATAATTTTATGTTATGGAATTAAATCGGGTATACACCTCATCTACCGCAAAGACCCTTGTGCGCCGTCACTCAGGCGGAGCCGAACCTTCAGCTTCGCAATGGTATGTACAGTTATCTGTATTCCAGCGAAGCAGAAAGGCCACTTACCCGACCGGGTTGCGGCGCACATCGGTTGCTACGGCAAAAGCCAGTAACAAACTACTAAAAATTATATTCAAAATCTCCAGCTTCGTTAACCGTAATAGTAGCCGAACCAATTGTTTCTTTTTTGGCAATTTTATCTAAAATCCGTAAGGATAATTCAGGCAATATGGTTTGCGTTAAAATATTATCAATGTTACGAGCACCAGAGTCAGGGTCGGTACAACGATTTGCAATTGCTGTAATCAATTCATCGGTTACATGCAACGATGCATTGTAACGTTCTTTGAATTGACGTTGTGCCTTACCAATTTTCAATCGGGCAATTTCAGCCAATTGCTCCACGCCTAAAGGATAATATGGAACAACAACCATTCTACCTAACAAAGCAGGTTTGAAAAATGCTTGTAACTCAGGCCGGATTGCATTGATAAGTGTTTCTACTTCCGGGTCTTCTTCGCTTGCATAACACAGGTTCATTAATGTATCAGTTCCAAGATTTGAAGTAAGGATTAACACTGTATTTTTAAAGTTCACCTCAATACCCTCACCATCTTCTAACAATCCTTTATCAAACACCTGATAAAACAATTCAAGAACGTCGATATGTGCTTTTTCTACTTCATCTAAAAGAACAACAGAATACGGATTACGCCGAACAGCTTCGGTTAACACACCGCCTTTGCCGTAACCAACATATCCCGGCGGCGAGCCTTTCAGTAAAGACACGGTGTGTGCTTCCTGATACTCACTCATAGCAATAGAAGTTATGCTATGCTCACCACCAAAGAAAGCATCAGCCAATGCTAAAGCAGTTTCAGTCTTTCCTACTCCGCTGGGGCCAACTAACAGAAACACAGCGGTCGGTTTATTGGGGTCACTTAACCCTGCAATAGAAGTACGCATGCGTTTACAGATTTCTTCAATAGCTTGTGGCTGACCTTTAACACGGGCACTCATTGTTTTTTCTAGTGTATGAATTGCATCAACATTATCGCTCATCATTTTACCGGTAGGAATACCTGTCCAATTTGAAATTACCGATGCAACTGTGTACCCATCTACAAACGGCAGCACTAATGGTGAATCTTGTTGAAGCTGTTTCAACTCTTCACGCATAGCTAGAAGTGAATCTAATGATGATTGATAAGAGTCATCTTGGTTTTCCTCAGCAGCTTCAACTACTTTTTGTTGTTCATTTATTTTCTCAACAAGTACTTGTTCTTTTTGCCAACGTTCTTCGAGTTGATTAGCTTCTGCAACGTTTTGTTCAATCAACCTTTGATTCAACTCAATTTTCTCGGTGTGAATTGGAGTTGTTACCTGTTCACGTTTTAATGCAACCAATTCTTTTTCCAAAAACTCTTTATCAGATCGTAGTTTTTCTAAAGCTGCAGGTATTGATGACTGAGTAATTGAAACTCTGGCACAAGCAGTATCTAAAACCGAGAGCGCTTTATCTGGCAACTTACGTTCAGGTAAATATCTATGAGTTAATTTAACTGCCTGTTGCAATGCTTCTTCAAGGATACGTACTTTATGGTGGTGTTCAAACTTCTCTATCATACCACGCAACATATTTGTAGCATTTTCAATAGATGGCTCTTCTACTTTTACCACCTGAAAACGTCTGGTCAAGGCCGGGTCTTTTTCAAAATATTGTTTGTATTCCGACCACGTTGTAGCGGCAATAGTTCTGAGTTCCCCGCGAGCTAATGCAGGTTTTAATAAATTGGCAGCATCATTTTGCCCTGCCGCACCACCGGCACCTATCAATGTATGCGCTTCATCTATAAACAGAATAATTGGTTGGGGCGATGATTTAACCTCTGTAATAACCTGTTTCAATCTATTTTCAAATTCACCTTTCATACCGGCACCTGCCTGTAGTAACCCCATATCTAGCGATAGCAAACGTACATCCTTTAACATTGGAGGAACTTCATCACGAATAATTTTTTGAGCTAATCCTTCTACAACGGCTGTTTTACCTACTCCAGGTTCGCCGGTTAAAATAGGATTGTTCTGTCGGCGACGAGTGAGTATATCAATGGCTTGACGAATTTCTGCATCACGACCAACTATTGGGTCTAATGCACCTGATTTTGCTTGTGCGGTTAAGTCTGTAGTGTAAGCATCAATTGCTTTTGTTGATCGTTGGGGATGATGAGGTTGATTACCTTGTTGTCCGGTAGATTCTTGAGTTGAAGGTGCATCAGGTCTGTCTTCATATGAAGCATCCTGAATATCTTGTAATGCACCTTTCAAAACATCCTTAGTAAGAAATGCCATAGATGCACTCATTTCAATCAGAATTTTCCTAAGTGCATCATTTTGATACAGTGCCATTATGATATTACCGGAGCGAATTTTATCCTGATTAAGCGATAGAGTAACTTTACGTGATTCGTTTAATAAATCTACTAATTGGTTTGAAATGCTTGGAGTTTTTGTATTCCCGGATTTCATTTTGGACAGCGAATACAAAATATCTTTTTTAACATCAGCAGCTGGGATTTTAAAGTCACGAAGAATAACATCTAAATCTGTATTCTGCATTTCTAACAATGCCAGAATGTAGTGCTCAATATCTACAGCATAATGTGTTTGTTTTAAACACATGGAAGCAGAACTTTCCAATGCTTTTCTGCATGTAGCATTTAACTGTTCTACTAACAAACGAATATTAGAATCCATATATTCCCCTATGATAAATTATAACGAATTTATTTAGTTACTTAGTAAACCTGATTTTTTGCACGCCTTAATTGATTTCAATAAGAACTCTTCTACATCCTCATCTTTTTGCCAATCTAATTCTCTACTGCTTATCAATGAAGAAATTGCTTCAACATTTTCACGAAAATGCGCAGTCCCATCACACAGCTTTAGAAATTCACGCTCAACATTCCCTTCAACATGATACATTACATTATTTTGTGTAGGAATATTTAAACGCAATTCTAATAATTGTTTTGCATACTCCCACAACTTTGGTTTTTCAGTGTCAATTGATATTTCTGCACGCTCTGCATAAACCTCTATCAAATCTGCATAATACATTTTTAGTAAAACACTTTGTACCGTAGTTAAGTCAGTTGGTGATTCTTCAAGTCCTAATGTTTTATTTGCCATTTCAACTATTTCTTTTGTATTAAACCTTTTAGGATATTGAGCAGAAACAGTTACTAACGCAGCTTTTACCAATGGGCTATCTGTTCCCATGCCTTTGCCGGATTCATCTTTGAATTGAACAACTGAATTATCATAGATCAACGTTGGAGTTTCAGTTGTTAGATTTATGCTAATAAATAAGGAGTCTAAAAAGCAGGAGTCAATAACACGTTTCAAATCAGTATGGTCATGCACCAGCATTGTTTGTCTGAACCTTCTATATCGAAGATAATCCATGTATTGTTCTTTTTGTAATAAATCTCCTTTGTGCAGGTTTTTGAACACCTGCGTAATTTCTTCATTAGGCATCTCATCATTCATTTCAACAAAATCTGCTTCACCTAAATATGTTAGACTGTGTTTACTTGCATGGTTAATAAAGTCAGTAAATGAAATTGGTGTATAAATTTCGCCTAAGTCGTCGTGAATGAATGCAGCATCCGGATAGCTTGCAATACGTTTTAATTCTTCTTGAAGTATATATTTATATGCACTCTGCATTCCTGAATTGGCTTTTGCCAAAAAATATATCATGGCACGTGCTTCTCTGACTTTATCCTTTGTTGTGGAAAACTGTTGAGTATGGAATCTCATTATTTCACGTGTCATTAATCGAATATGTCCGCCCGGCATAGTATTGTAACTAACAACACAGATTCCATTTTCCGAGAGATGCTCTTTACACTTCAACAAAATGGCTTCTTTTATACTATCGTGAACCCAAGCATACAAGCCATGTACAATGATATAATCAAATTTGTAATCACTATACGTAAAGTCTTGTATATCAGCACATATAAATTCTATATTATCTATACTTAGATGACTTTTACATTCTACTGCCTTTGTAATATTTGTTGATGCATAATCCAAACCAACAACTTTACTTTGCGGATGCCTCCATGCGTGAGGTAAAATATGCATTCCATCTCCACAACCAATTTCAAGTACAGTTGCAGTTTCAATTGGAGTTGGTTTTACTCCTAAAATCTTACCCATTACATACAATCTATCAACAGTAACAGATTGATGTATACCCGTTGGGTAAAATACATCATCGTACGGAGTATGTGTATCCATTATAACCTATAAACTAAAATGAAATTCCGAAGAATACTTATCCAAAGTATTCAGCTCCCCTATCCATGAAAAATGCCCCAACTGCACTCCTCGGGAAGTCATGAAGGGTTGGGGTATCTCCGAGTGTTGTAGTTGCATATTAACAACAATATTCATCGTATCGTTGAATAAAAATCTAATCAAATCTGTAAATGCCCCATACTCTCTGCCACCCGGACGTATTGCTGCATACCGTTCGTACTGTAATTCACTAATGTATATCTTACACGATGCAATGGGGTTAAATGCTCTGCTACCACAAATTGCATTAACACCAAGTTCAGTATTAAGCCCTTTTTCACCAATTGTAGTTAGCTCACTTTTATCAATCGTTACCCACTCACCTCTAAAATCATCAATCCGAACTTTTGCATTACAAAACTCAGCTATCATACATTCGTATACACTTTTACTTGCTTGTTCACCACTTAACATACCGGTAAATGGTATCAACTCTTCATCGTGTAAACGCATTTTGTTTCGCACTGTTGAATGTCCTAATCCAACAAGCGAATATAAAACTTTGTTTGCAGGCGAACGAGAGGGTTCGTCGTTAGTATATGCCGGACGGTATTTTCTGCGTACTCTTGAATGTATCGAAACTAATCTGTGATTAAATATATCTAAAAAGTCTCGCAGTATGGGTTCGCCTCTTTTTTCTTGCTCAAGAACTAAGTCGGTAACATATAAGGGTAAAGAGCCATGTGCGCCGGCTAATCCTAAATGTGTTACTTCCATCACATGACTATTCGACTCATCTAACTTTAAATCTTTAATTACCGATACTGGAAATTTATAATCGATGCTGGATCTAAATGCTACAAGTTCACTATCTAACATAGCTGTCTCGCCCGGACTTAAAGTGCCAGGTTTCATTTTTTCTAAAATCCTCAGTGCCTGATGTAAATCAAAGTCTTCAGGATTATCGAGAAATTGTTGCTGAACAGTTTTCTTTTTCATTATAGTACTATGTTTTGCTGTCGCCGGACGGCACCAAATTCGTATACATTAAACTACCTCATTTTGCCGATGATACTGTCAGAATTAAATCTATAATGTACAAAGTTGGTATTTTTCCCGCACAGTAACCTTGTTTTGTGAAAAAGGTTAGGTGCGGTCTGCGGTAGCATAAAATTATAGCTATCATCAAACCACTTGAATATCAGGCTTCCAAGATTTCCACACCTCGGTTTTCTTAATACCATTTACTTGAACTTGTGTAAACGAATTAACGCGTTCGTGCAATTGATAAAACTCATGTAAAATTCTACCTAATAATAATGCACTACTACCGGCAAAGTTTTCTTCGTTAAATGTTATGTTAATCTCTTTTCCACGTACATATCCAAATGCATCTAGGTTTCCTACTCTTTTAACTATTGCACGAATGTTCATTGCGGTAATAGCATCTATCTGACGTTCAATATATGGTTCGTCATTTATATTATACAACCTAAGCATTTCCTTCAGAGCTGATAAAGCTGTTTGCGGATTACTTAGAGATATATAATTCATAGACAGATGTGAAATTAACCGCCATCTCAATGATCCAGATAGTGGCGGATCTAACTGTTTTGTGGGTTGATGTAAACAAAATATTTTTGATACAGGTAACCCCTTAACTTCAGTTTGAAGTACCGAACGTTCAGGTAAGCTTTGTGCCAAGTGTCTGTTTGTACATAACACGTGCCCATACACTGTTCCACCAGTACTACGTGATGGGTTAAACTCTTTATCAACAAATGAAACATACATTTCTGTACCGGGCTTATCTTTTCTATTAGTAGGTACTCGGCGAGCATACCAATATGCCTTATCGGATGCAGCCACACGCGACCCATGATGCAACGAAAAGAACGGTCGTAAAACGTGAGTTTCCGCCTTGGTATCCATAGAGCCGGTAATACTTGTTATTGAATGTATTTCGGTTAATAAATCTCTACGTAAGTCTGCTGTTAATTTGTATTGCATTGATTTATGGTCAACAAATAACGGCTCTGAAACTTTAGGAAATAAATTAACTATAGGAGTACAATACAATAGAAAATTATCACTTGTTACCAACCTATGTTCCTGTATCATATTCTTGAGAACAAAAAGTAGCTGTAACTTATCATTCTTTATAGTACGCCTATCAAGGTTCTGTACATCAATAAACAAGAATTTTTCAGGAAATGCAAAATACTCTTGTAAGAGTCGGTATTGTGGATGAGAAGTAGGGCGTGAAGGCAATATATTTTCATCATCTTCAAAGCCAACTTCTCTCAGACTTTCTTTTCCAATCCATACTACTGTATCGTTTTCAGGATTATGCAAACCAATATCTAACAATTGTGTTGTTAGTAGTTCATACAATTCATAAGAGACTGATTTATTCCCACCTAAGTAAAACCTGAGTTCCGAACAGTCAATTTGTGGAAAAGGTACTTTTGAAGATTGTAATGATACGTTAATTACTGCTTCTGCATCATCATACCTTTTAACTTGATGAAACATTGCAGGGGAGCAGACATCAACATCCGAAACTTCGAAGGGGTAGAGGGTAACAGGATATGTTGTTCTCATATTTATACTATATCCTTCACCTAACTGTGCCAGCAATTGAGAGTCGCGTTCAACACGAAGGCCGGATGTAAAGTTTGCTTTACTATCGAGAACAAATCTTGCTACAGAAAACGCAGGAATAGGTTCTAAAAAGTGCGGATACAAGTTATCCAATAGAGCGAATGAAATTTCCGGGAACTCGCTATCAATATTGTATTGGATTCTGGCAGTTAGAAAAGCAAATGCCTCTATTAAACGTTCAACATGTGGATCACCTGATTGTGATGAAGATAGCTCTAAACGTGAAGCAATTTTAGGGTACTTTTTTGCAAATGCAGCGCCAGCCAAACGGAAGTAATCCAGTTCAGTTTCGTAATACCGTAGCAAATCTTCGCGTTTACTCTCCTTCATATACATTCACCATTCCATATTTACTTTGTACCACTAGGTAAAACTTAACATCTTCAGTTAATGGTTCTACATGTAGCATTGCAGTAAGTTGTATTCGAATTGACTGATCGGGGTCATCACTTTTTACCGGAATTACTTCTACTCGTACGTTTCTCAGTCGTGGTTCGAAAAATTCAATTCGTTCTCTCATTACATTAGTTAGCTTACGAACTTGATTAAAATCACCGGTAGACAGCGTAGTAGTATCTGGTAAGCCATAATCAATAACCGTAGGTGGTGTTCCGGGTACCTGAGCAGGATGCAATCGTGTGTTCAGTAAGTATTCTAAGTTTTGTGCAACAGAATATTTCACATCTTCTAAATTGTACAAACCTAATGTATCATCAACAAGCACATCTGTGAGTTTACTATACGATAATCTATCGAATAAAGGGGCTCGTACTTTATGGAATATATTATCTTTTTGCATAAAGAAAGAATCGGCATTTTTAATGATTTCTAAAAAAAAACCCGCAGATAAAGTAATCTGCGGGTTGATTCTTGTTTAGGGTAATTAACCAGCTAAATTTTGCACTCTATCATATGCAATAACTTGCTTGTTTGCAGAACCTTTACCTGACAATTTTTCAGAATCGGTATATTTTAATGAAATTTTACCATAGTTGAGCATAACACTTTCGGTTGGTACTCCAGATGAAGCACCAATAAGAAAGTCAGAAACAACACAACTTTCTAAAAGAATATTAAGATATTCGATTCTCCCTGTATTATGTGCTCTATAACATTTGACAAGTACTTTTTCGAAATGTGTTCCAATCCAGCAATGCTTCATCAGTGGTACACTTGCAGAATCGGTTGACTTAACAAATGAAAAGTCGCTCATATGAACTTTACCTGTTGTGCCAGAACCTGCATAACTTCTTGCATCAGTTGTTGGCATATCACTACCAAAGCTAAAACTCATAATTTCAATTGCACCTATGTTTTCGGAATCTTGAGAATCACCAGCAACATCAGGTCCATGAAAATATAAATATACATCTGTCATGATTACTCCGGAATAATAATTAAGAAGCTTTGTTTGTTATCCGGTTATAACCGGCTGTTACAGTATTGGAAGATGGCTTCCCAGTATCTTTTTCAGTTGGTGTATATTTAACAAATATTTTACCATAGTTAATTGAGTATGATTCACTTGGTAGACCTAAGCCACCCATACCCGATGTTGAGCACATATTTATTACAGAATCTTCCAACAAAATATCAATGTAACAAGCCCTTCCATTTTCAAAAGCTCTGTACATCTTAAAATTAATTTTTTGGAAGTGAGTACCTTGCCAAGCATGCTTGGTAAGGGGTAAAGACGATGTGTCCATATTTTTTGTAAAGATGAAATCTCCCATATTTACTTTACCAGAAGTTGCCGAACCCGAGCCACTTCTTGCACCCGTAGTTGGCATATTAAACGATGTTTGTAGTGTATCAATTTCAATCCATGATTGATTCAATTGATCTTGAGAGTCACCAGTTACATCCGGACCGTAAAACATTGCATAAATATCAGTCATAATGTATACTCAATGTAATTAAAAAATCGGTTTATTGTTATGCTGCTGATTTTGGAAGTTTAGCTACTAAACGCAATGAAGTAGTTAAACCTTCTAATTGGAAATGTGGGCGTAAGTAAGCAACAGCTTGATACTCACCTGGCTTGCCTGCTATATCTGTAACATCTACTCGAGCTTCAAAAAGTGGATAGCGTGCCTTAGTCTCCTGGCCTGCATCCTCCATATTATTAACATAATTTCCTATCCAATTATTTAAAAATGTTTCAACATTTCCTTTAGATTGGAAGGAACCTATTTTATCGCGCATTATTGCTTTTAGATAATGTGCAAATCTGGAGGCAACTAAAATAAATGGCAATTGACTTGATAATTTTGCATTTGCAGTAGCATCAGGTGATTCATATTTTTTAGGCTTTTGAACTGTTTGCCCACCAAAGAAGGCCGCAAAATCACTATTTTTAGAATAGCAGAGTGACATAAATCCTAAATCACTTAACTCTTTTTCACGACGGTCACCAATTGCAATCTCAGTTGGACATTTAACAGCAATGTCACCATCATCGGATGGGAATGTGTGTACTGGTAGTCCTTCAACCAAACCTCCACCTTCAACACCGCGAATAGCAGCCGTCCAGCCATATTCTGCAAAAGCTTTCGTTATACACGTTCCTAATGCATAGGCAGCGTTACCCCAACAATATTTATCATGATCTTTACCAGAAACACTTTCAACATAGTTAAATCCATCAACTGGAATTGTATCTGGACCGTACGGCAATCTCATTAAAACTCTTGGTAATGCCATAGCAATATATCTTGAGTCATCACTTTCACGGAATGAGCGCCACTTAATCAGTTCATTTGATTCAAACTGTTTTGATAAATCTCTTGGATCTGATAATTGTTGAAATGATTCCATATCAAACAACTCAGGAGATGGCGAAGTAACAAATGGAGCATGCGCTGCAGCTGCTACTGATGCTACTTTTTCTATCAGCGCCATATCTTGTGGATGTCTGCCAAACTGATAGTCTCCAATAAGCATTGAGAAAGGATTTCCTCCTAATGTACCGAACTCCTCCTCATATATTTTTTTGAATAGATTGCTTTGATCGAACTCAGCAGCCCTGTCTAAGTCATTAAACAGTTCTTTTTTTGACATTGGAATAACTTTGATTTTTAGTCCTGTACCAGTTTCTGAATTCATCACCAAATAATTTAATCCACGCCACGCACTTTCAAGTTTCTGAACATCTGCATTGTGCATTACCGCATCAAGTTGCAAACTCACTAACTGATCTATTTCGGCGATTCGGCGATTAACCATGGTTATTAAATCTTGATCTACCGTCATACTACCGTCAACAATTTGGTTAACAAATGCACCAATAATGTCTTTAGCAGCATCACGTTGATACTCGTTACGTGCCATCTTACCATTATCTATAATGGCATCAAGTAATGATCCATCGGAGAATGAAGCTTCATTTGATTGTTGTTGCTGTTGTTCCATTATTCACCATCACCTTTCTTTGTCTCTTCTGCTAACTTTTGCAGTTGTTCAGTATTTGATAAAATTCCTTCCAATTGTTCGTACAAGGCATTATTACCATCGAGTTTGGCAACCATTTCCACTAATTTTTGACGCAGGTCTAAAAGTTGTTTAACAGGTTCAACTTTATTAGCGATTACTTCCGGTCGAAAGTCTTCCATACTTTTGAATTCTAAATCTACATTGAACGCAGTACCGTTATCTTGGAGTTTATTTTCGACATTAGTAACTACACGTGGTTTAATACTATTCATTACTTTGTCGAAATTATCGCGGTCAATTTCAGTGAACTTTCTCTTTTTCATATCAGGTAAAGGTTCTTTTGGGTTACCCGCTAAATCACTCATTACACCTACTACAAAAGGCAGCTCCTTTTTTTGAATAGCACCACTTGTTTCTACATCATAGGTGATTTGAACTCTTGGTGGACGAACACGCGTGAGTTTCTTCTGTGTATTATCTGCCATACATTTCTCCAAAAAGTTAGGAATAAAAAAATACTATTAAATTTCAATTTTAACTATACTTCAACATCAGAGATTTCAGTAATTGTTAATCCTGTTGCAGATGGTAAGTACACTTCCTTGTAATCTGTTGACCCTTTATGACCTGAACCAATGATCGATTTACACAAAGCTATTGCCCAATTTGCATCTTCTTCAGAAACTCTAAGTAAACCAGTGCCATCAATTGCTCCTTGTGTTAAATCTCGCCCAAATTGTGTATGATGCATATCGGCATTATACAAAGGTCTGTCTTCGGCACACAGCCATTCTACAACTCCATCAAAAAGATTTTTCGGAGGTTTTCTTTGCCATGCAGTAAGCGACCTCATTATACCTTTTTTTTGCTTTGCTGTATTAATATCGCTGGTAACTTGCATATATAGAGGAACAAAAGTTTTAAATGCATCAGATGCATAAAACTCTTCTGTTAAATGATATGGATTTGTACCATCGAATTTACCACTTATGCCTTTACCACGTGCTGGTAACAAAAACATAAGTGTTAACTTGGCTGCCTTTGTTTTTGTTGGCGATGCTCTATAAATTTTTACACATGAATAGAATGCAGTAGCTGACGCAGCTGGTCTATCGCCGCGTATAGTGTTAGAACAAAATATAGATCTTATTTTCCCCGGAGAATCAAAATTACTTGCAAGTCTTTCTTCGTTAGGCATACACACCTCTACTTTTGAATAAAATAAAATGAATCTTATTAGTATGATGAAGTTGGATAAATGAGAATAATTTCCCTAATTTTCTCATTTTTGGAATATTATCTGAAGCATGTTTCCCTTAGCCAAACATAACGAAGTTAACTGCGTATTGCAAGATATTTTTTGTGGGTTGCATAAAACAAATCAATTTATCTGAATTTGAAGTATTGACACTGATTTTCTTTGTTAGAAATTTCCTAACTGTAAGTTTTTTGTGTGGTTAGTTACTTATATATGATTCTAAACGGCATGCTCCATTTAATTTAATGTGAATGCTGGATGCCGTCCTGCGAAAGCAAAAGGACATTACCAACCAGATGAAGCAGAAGTGTTTGATGTTTGTTGTTCTTCAGTGACAATATCCAAAAGCTTGAACAACTGCTTAGTGTCAGATGCGTTATTATATAGTTCTTCAAGTAGTTCTTGTGCTGACATTCGTCCCCACTTTGCTGCACGTTTTAAGAGGTATGGAACCGGACTATGTGGTTCAATTCGCATTAAAAAATCGGATATTCTGTGAATTGCATTATAGGCTTCTTCTCTGGATGTAATAGCATTAATATCAGTTCCAGCTTGACGTGTAAGTATAGTAGTTCCATCTTGAGTGACAGATTCTACTGCGTTATCTGGTACATTTCCTACCCCACGTTCTGATAATATACGTGCAACCCATTTCTGGATTAAACCTAAAGTTTCGTACAGTTGATTAAATGAAAAATCAGCATCGCTTTGTTCATCAAGATCATTGCGTAATGGCTCAACTTTGGATTGTAAAACGTTTTCTAAATTCTGAGCAGATTCTACAGATAACTCTATTAACTCTTTAAATTCTGTATAAAATTCGGTTGGGGTAGATTGTACAGCCCCATTAAACAAATACGCAGTAGGTCGTCCATTTTGATTAGCTTCTTTTTTCTCCGTTTCAGACATTTTATCAATGTAAGAACACTCTAAATAATTACCCCATGTATACTGTGAGTACTCCGTAGAAGAGGGCTGAGTAATTGATAGAATATTTGCTTTTTCTTCGAACTTGGCAAAGAACTTATTGATGACATTCATTCGACGATAGAGGTCATTTGGTTCCTCTAAAGCCGGGAATAGCGTTTCCCAGAAAGTATCAATGACTTGTGTCAATA
This sequence comes from Bacteroidota bacterium, assembly GCA_019695345.1. Lineage (GTDB taxonomy): Bacteria > Bacteroidota > Ignavibacteria > Kapaibacteriales > NICIL-2 > JAIBAE01. The sequence continues at coordinate 13,326 of JAIBAE010000014.1, forward strand.
ACTGAATTCCGTCATTAAGAGCTGCAATGCCTTCTTTGCGGATACCTGCTTCAATCATCCAGACAACCAATTGTATGTCCTTGGTTTTTGTGCTAAGCAGAGTATCACTTAGTGACAGTACCTTTCCCCAGTCAGCAACTTTCAATTCTTCCCAATCTTGCCTACTAAGATTAGGATCATCTTCTTTCATAGCATCGATTATCTGAAGATATTGAGACGTACCACTTTGGTCAATACCGCTTGGCTGTGAATCACTGATTGGCTCTAACAACGATTGTATATCAAATACGGACATAGATACCTCGATAAAGAGAGATTTTTTTTTGTACAAAATACAACAAGTGTTACAAATAACATTACTCAGGTGTTGGTGGTGAACTTAACACCGGGAATACCATAGCTTCATCTTTATACTTAGGAGATATCTCAACGTCAACATACAACAAAGTACTAGAATCTGATGAAGTAGCACCGGAAGGTGCAGAAGTAATTACATGTAAAGCAAGTTGAACTTTACCATTGCGCTTACCATTTTGATTATTAGCAATAAACCTAAATAATGACCATACACCACCAGCTTTAAAGGATACTGTTTTATCGTTGACTAATACATATTTTTCTCCACCTGAAACTGGAGAAACAGTGCCATCTTTAGCCCATCGTAACTCAAACTTAAACTCGTCGCCAGGTCTCCATTGAAAAGTTGCTTGCTCGCCAGGTGCAAACATGTTCTTTTCAAATTGAGCCCCACTGGGTGTTTGTGAGATGACTTTACCAAAAACAATACTTGCATTTTGTTCCTTTTGTGTGTTTGTTCTAAATGTAAATGTTACATTATAACTTCCAGTATTGTTTTCTCCACTATAAATTATAGGTTTAAAAAACTCTTTTGCTGCTGTGACATCTTTTAGGAATTCATTATGTTCATTAGGAATAACTCCACCGGTTGATAACAACAATCTGGCAAAGTTCAACTCGTTTCCAATTTTTGTAAAATACGCTTTTACTTTTTCGGGTTCTAAGTCATTATCACTTTGTCCGAATGGGAAATACTGTAAGACATCATTTGTAGCCTTGTAAATTTTGTTGTAGTCTTCTCTGAATCTAGGAGACGAATGTTGAGCGATACCCTTTCGTACTTCATCGGATATTTCACGAATCTTGTTTAGAAAAAAATCTTCTTTATTAAAACCATTCCTAACAAGTGCTACTTTCTGTACATCTTCAATATTTTGAACATAAATATGCCCAAGTCCAGAGATGTAATCCTCTAATTTTATTAATGAATTGTTTGGCGATTTAGCAGCATAGCCCTCCATAGCTTTAACAATTAACTGCCACTTTCTGATAGTAGCTTCGCCGTTAGATGAAATTCTAGCATTTGCATTAAGCCCATTTGTATTATAGAATGTAATTACAGGGGTAGCAATGTCTGTACACCAAGTTTCAATTGGCTTTCGTTGTTTCTCAAGATAATCACCAAGATCCTCTGTGTTATCTATATCGAAACCAAGACTTAGCAAGGATCTATCTGATTTCCAGCCAAGAACCCTTTGATCTGTAATTTGTGCAGAATATAATGCTCTATCATTAACCCATCCATCAACAGAATACAATATACCTGATATTTGTTTTCCTAACAGAGTTGCAAGTGCTACACCCGATCCATCCTCGCTTCCGCTTAACTGTTTTAGTGATAACGCAAGATATGGAGCTGACTCATTCATTGCCTGAACTTCCGAAGATATTTCTTGCTCACTTCTTCGGGCAGTGGAAGGTTCAATGTTCGCTGCTCTGGCTACAATGTCAGCAACAACAGTATGGATGCCATGCCTAACTACAATTTCCGCTGGAATTTGTAACTCGGGTGGGAATTTCCCTATTCCTTCAGTAAGATATTTTGTATAGTTCTCGAGTGTAGATGGAATTGTTTTTAATAAACTACCATTCCAAACGATACGATAATTATCTGAATACAGCTGATTAATCTGATTTAACTTCTGCCCTTTACCAACTTTTGAAGCAAACGACTGTTTCTTCCACTCATTTAATGCAATCAGTGTATTAACAAGGTTATTTGATAATGTAAAAGATTTACTTTCTGGATTAATAATTAGTACTAACGTTGTATCAGAATTACCATTTTGCATTGGCACAGAGAGACTTTGTAGTTCGTTCCTCATCTGAGTAAAAGTAGTATCAAACCCTCGTTCAATGGCAATTTTTAAGTCTTGACCTAATAACTTTGATGATGCAATTGATTCTATAAACTTTCTGCCTGTTACATCAAGTGTAAACTGTTCTGTATTTATCCAACTAGTTTCTTTGCTCTTTAATGCACTGTTTAAATTCTCTAGGTTTTGTGCCATTGAAAAGAAGGAATCATACACTTCTTTATCATCAACTGAGTGTAATGCTGAATTATAAGCAAGAGTAAAGTTATTAACCGAACTCACAATAGGATTAGAATGTGAGAACTTAGTCAGTAAATCATTTCGTAATGTTAATCCTTTATCATAAAAAGAAGTTGCCAAATCATCAGTTCTAACATTATCCAACTTATCTACACTCTTCATCAGCTGATAATCGCTTTCTATCATCTGTAGTACATCTGATTCAATATTCTTTCCATACAAGTAATAAATAATTTTTGAAAGGCGTTGATCTGAGTGTGGAGCTGACAATGTATTAAACAACTTTACATGGTGTTCGAACTCAGTTGTAGCAAACACAAAATTCTGTAATGCTAAATATTCTGGTGTCGAGTTTATTGAATACCGATTCAAGGAAATAGTATCTTTTGGTGTGTACTTTCGTTGTTCATCTGTTAGTTCACTGGCTCTACGCCAGAATTCTTCTTTCATTCCAGTAATGACAACATCCTTAAGAGATAATGCAATGCACTTTCTGAAATCCTGGTGTAAATAACCAAACCATGATGCTGGTATTGCAGTGTTATACAACTTATTATGTTCTAACTCAGCGAAATAGGCAATATACTTTTTTGTTTGATCGGCATAGAAGAATGGCTTTCTGGATTTTTCGACTTGATATTTTGAAGTTTGACGTTCATCTCTGATCTCCTCAGCTTTTTGTTTTAGTACCTCACGTTTACGAAATAGTTCCTTCCACGAAAGACCAATGCTTAAACAACCGGTAATTAACAATAAGAATGTAAATGTGTGAAGTATTATTGATAATCTGCTCTTGGAAATTAAATGATTCTTGAGTGGTTGAGCGATTGAGAATTCAGGAAATATCTTTTTTTGCAGAACACCACTAAACAAGATATTTTGTTTACTAACTGAAGTATTGGCTGTTATGGACTGAGTCTGAAGATCGAATGGAGAAACATATTGAGGAATTTGCGTTGGTTGAACTATTACATTTTCTTCAACTTCGTCATGGCCTACAAAATACATTCCTCTGAAAATCTGAATATTAGTTTGCACTTTTCCATTAAACAATATCGAAAAAATTACATTAATGCCCTCTTGCAATCCATTGAAGGTATTATAAAAATCATAAATACTGTCTTTCTGAGAATCGTTATCTGTTGTTCTCAGTAAGTATGTCTGAACACGGGTGATATTAGATAACATTTCAGAAAAAGCAATTTCAAGCCAATGTTTTTCGTAACCTATTTCAGGAGAATATGGTGAATTCCATCCTAGTATATCATCTCTATACAGAGCAACCTGATGTTTATGGAATTCAGAATAATTAGGAATAATATCACACTTGCTAAACACTACATAAATAGGTAGCTTCATTCCAACTCTTTTACTAAGAAGGGTAAGTTTGTTTTTTATATTTATTGTTGTTTCCTCAATCTGAGCTATGTTTTTAACATTGTTAACAATTGTGGTAATAGGAATTGTTACAATTACTCCATCTAAAGGTCTTTTCTCCCTTACACCATTTATCAATTTAACCAGTTTCTTCCAAGAACGGTTTTTAAACACCTGAATGCCATCTGACATATTAGGTGGTGCAAAGTAACGTGAGTTGATATCAAGAATTACTCCATTTTCAAAAATACCCCAGTTTACATGGTGATTATCCTGACTTTCATCAATATTCAGTTCGTTACGTATCAGAGATGTTTTGCCGGAATCATCAGCACCAACCATTAAATACCAAGGTCTATCATATTTATAGTTCTTTGAAGTTGTGTTTGATTTTAGTGATTTAACGCCATACTTCAAAGCAGATTTTAAATCATAGAAGGTAATACGTTTAAGCCACGCAACAAACTCCGTGAATAAAGATATACCGGTATCACTTATTTGCTTTGCAAACTCTAATCTGGTTCGTAACAACACTACTAATGCGATGAGCACTACTAATCCTACGGGTATAAATATATAGAGATACCAAAGCATATTTAAAATTCCTTACGAATTAATGTCGTGGCGTAAAAACAATTTCAACTCTTCTATTCTTCAACTTACCTGCATCTGTAGAATTATCACCAACCGGATTTGAACTTCCCAACCCTTTCGACTTCAAGTTTTCCGGGTTAACTCCATCACGTACTAAGAAATTCAAAACACTTTCAGCACGATCACGAGAAAGAGTTTCGTTAGACTTTTTCAAGCCGGTGTTATCTGTGTATCCTATTATTTCTGTAAAAACTGATTCCTTGGTATTCTGAAGCAAAGTAGAAATACGGTGTAGGAATGTGAACGAACGTACATCTAACTCGGAGCTTGATGAACCAAATGATATATGTTCTAAAATTATGTTTTTACCATACAATGATTCAAGCGTTTGTAGATGAACTTCCTGCTTTAAAACATTATCGTTCTGTGTTTCAATCTCGGTCATGTAAGGATAACAGCTATTTGCTTCTATTAATAACTTTAACTTATTGTTTTTTGGAAGTTTTACTACTGTAGGCTTGTCTGATTGTACTATTTCATTGGTTGTAATTTCAGTAAAACCGGTTGAGTCTAAGATTGTACAACGACCTTTTATCTTTTCCCCTTTTTCATTTACTATGTTCATTTCCAACTGTGGCTCTGTTATATATACAGGCTTTTTAACTGCTGGTTGAACTGAGTTATACACAGGAGTCTCATAAAACTCATGCAACGCTGTCCGTATGGGATTTGTTAAGTAGAACCAAAAGATGGTTGTAGCTATCACAAATAACCCCAATAAACTCAACAACATCATGTACCGCTTATATGACGGCGGGAAATATTGTACATCAGGTGAGTGATATACATGTAACTGCTCCGGCAATGTTAATCGTTCGTCGTCCTCAGTATAGGTAATCGGTTTATCAAATACATATTCGTATAATCTGGCAGTATAATTTTCAATAAACTGGTCACCACCTTCATATCGGAATTTACCCTTAAATCCCAACCAAAGACATAATAAATATACTCTGGCAGCTTCGATATACTCTACAGATTTCCGTTCTGATAGTATTCTATCAGCTCTCTTAAAAAACTCTTCGCCAGCTATATACGATCCATTAACTGTCATTTCCAATAAGTCACTTTGCCATGTACCAGCATGCTCCCAAGTGCTATTAATCAATACTTCATCAGCAAGTCCTATCATTGCATATCGGGCATCCGAAAATGGCTCCAGAAAATACCCGCCAATTTTAGCTGCAACCTTCTCTTGTTTATGAATGATGGAGACTAATGTATTCTTTAATACTGATGGTTCAATAATCATACTATTAGATTGTTCATTCACAGCACGTTTCACCTTTAAAAGTTCATTATAGAACTCTCTAAAGTTTTTTAGTATTAACGATTCACCCTGTTCACTAAACATTTTTGTTGTATGATATTGATTGTATGACTACCAGTACTTAAATCTTCATTTTAACATATAAACTCATCTCTGCAGGAAGATAATCTTGTTGCTCGCGCAATAAATTTTCTATGCAGAGATCCTCACCAAAAATTACAAAGTCGTCATCGGGTTGCATAGAGTATAGTATCGTGCCTTTTGATACCATTACATCCGATAATCTATCTATTCTATTCCTGTTGCACCCTAAGATTCTTCTTGTTTTTAACGATACGTGTACACTTTCCGTCCCTATTACTGCGCCTTGTACCCATGAATGTAACTCATCTGAATTAACATTAATTTTAGGATGTGCACCAATTACAAAATCACTACCTTTCCACTGAGGCTTTAATTCCACTTTGTATTTGCCATCTTCAAAGCGGAATGGTATTCTCACAAACGACTCAACTATCCCTTCTGCAATCATCTTCAGAATGTACTTCCTTAACTGGTCAAGTGATGTATAAATATCATTATGATTATATGCCTTAAACTGGGGTGGAATTCTATCACTGCCTAATGCGGTTAATCTGCCGGCACTTTGGGTTAAAGCTAAAAATAATTGATGTGGATGTGCTTTACCAGAATAAATCAATGCTTCCAAGTACGGCACCAATTCAGTCAGACAAGCAACATAAAACTTGTATTCATCAATTACTAACTCACTTACACCCTGAGGCGGATTATTAATTCTATTCACCAAATACTGTGCTTTTTCTCTTTTACGCTGTATGATATGTAATATCATTTCACCAATTTCCGATTCTGCTGAAACATGTAACATTGGTGATACAAACTGTGTTACGGCAAACCCTTCGTTTTCCCATTCTATTTGTACTAATGGTATCCCAATATATCTGGCTGGCAAGCTATCACCAAAATACAATTGTAATTGTGGCTCTAAAGTTATTATCTCGTTATGTTCCAGTCCTTTGTTCCCATAGGTTACAATGGATTCATCTGCTATTTTAAACCGTGTCACACTGCTTTGAAACTCTTCTTCCGAGATATTAGGTAAGGCAAGAAAAATATACCCCGGACCTTCCATCAACTGTTCTGTAAACTGCTTAAAGTTAAAACGTAATGGGTTTGTTTTGTCATCAAAGGCATTATACGTAACAAAAGTCCCATCCGGTAAAAGTGCTTCAATCTTCAATGGTTCAAACACCCCTTCACCAATCAGACTTTTGTTATATTCAAACTCTACACATCCCCAGTTGTAGGGTTGTATTTTTGAAGTTGTATAGTGAAGTAGCACATCACTTCTGGAATGCGCATATCTAAAGTGGTATGGCATCAATAACATGCCATCATACCAATGCAGTGTATTTTTAGGTACTTCGTTTTTCATTGCAAATCCTTGTGTTTTGATAAAGTTCCGGCAAACATACTACATGCCCGATACTTTTATCATGCTCATTCCTTTAAGCAACTTCTCAAGTATTGCAAGTACTATGCCACTATTATTCATTAAAGACACCACGTTCCATAATTGGAAAATTCACACAATTCTATCTTAAAGCTTGCTTAGAGCATCCCTCTGCTGCCGCAGCAAACCTTCATCTCGGCAACCCTGTCCGGTCCGACCCTTTAATTATCGCAAAAAAAATCCCGTTAAACTTTACATTCAACGGGTTTACTGGAAACACCTTCTGATTTAATGCGATGCTGAAAGGTTCGGACCGGACCGGGTTGGCGCGCTTAAGGGTCGCTTCGGCGCAGAACCGAACCATTTTGCTTTTATTGGATAATTTTCACGTAACCACCTCCGTTGTACGAATGGAAGTCGCCGTTGTACATTGCATCCGCAGCAGCCGGACCAACCTTAAACACACCCGGTGTTACAGCCCGAACTACGTAATAGAACACGCGCTCTTGCCCAAACACGGTTGTAAAGATGTTCACTCTGTCATCTCGGTAATCAATATTATCTGGTTGTGATTTGTTCGTAGCCCAGCTTAGTTCCGGTGTTTCTGTAATCCGAGGATTTTCAATTTCGAAACCAGCTGGAAGTAAATCTGATAACACAACATTTTCTAACGTAGCACCGTTTAAGCTACTAACGCTCAGTTTTACAACTACCATATCGTTTTGGAGGAACGTGTTTCCACTAACTTCTTTACCAAATCTATCAAGATAAGTTCTTCGTATCTTCATCATATTATCTTCCTGCTTGATATCATTGCCATTACTGATACCACTTACTTCCCAGTAATAGTAAACATTACCATTTTTAGCTGAAATGCTAACGTTTTGTCCGGTAATGTTATCCTTTACAACAACATCTTTACCAGTCATTTCACCAACCTTTTTACCGTTAGCGGTGATTACTGCAGTAGAGTTACTACTTCCGTTTTTACGTGCAACTTTCCCTAATGCAAGTAATGAGAATGAATTTTCTTGCGTGGAATACCATTTACGTCCTTTTAGTTGCTGGGATAAATGTCTTGCCATAACATTTACTTGTGGATTGTTGGGGTCAACATCAATCATAACAGAAAGTATTAATGCTTCATCTCTAATCCACGATGAAAAACTACCACCTAAAACCGGTTGTGAGTATTCTTCAATTTTCATTGGTAAGAGTGATTCATAACTTTTTCTATCACCCAAATACAAGTACGTACAAGCTAACATATAGCGGGAATCATATGTTAATGCTCCAATGCTACCTTTGTAGTAGTTCATTGTAGCTAAGTCTTGCTTACCCGCAAGTGCCATTACATACAATGAATAGAATATCTCTTGTGGAACAACCTTTCTGTTCTTTGTGGTGCCTGCATAATCAAAGTAATAGTAGGTATAGTAATCTTTAGCTTGTATTTTCTTGCCAAGATATTGTACAATCTGGTCTATGGTTGATTGAGAAACATCATATCCGGCTTTTTTGGCTTCAATCATAAAGTGACACGCATAAGCACTACCCCACCAGCTATCATAGGTTCCACCTTGCCAATAACTTAAACCACCATTATACATCTGCATTGTTTTTAATTTATTTACCGCCTCTTGTACGTTTAACGCAGCATTGTTTGATTCCATAGAGGATAACGATGATGACAAATCCGCAAGGTATAACTGTGGAAATGCTTTCGATGTAGTTTGCTCAACACAACCGTAAGGATAGCCAATTAGTTCAGATAGATTTTTGGAGAATTCAACAACAGGTGAGCGACTTACAACAAGTTTACCTTTCATGGTACCTTGCATATAGTTGGCACTGAGGTTTACAGATTTTGTTTCGTTATTCTGTACGGTTCCTCCACCCGTCGTTTTCATAAGCGGAGATATAGGTCGTACCGCAATTTCGGTTTTATCGGTGTACGTTTCCCCGCCAACCGATGCTCTAACTTCTACATTTGAAACACCTACACTTGGTTGTGCAAGAATAGTAAACACAACTCTCTCTTCAGCGTTTGGTTTGATGGTAACAGATTGAGATGTAGCACCCGCAACCTTCAACATTCCGTTAGTGGTTATTGATGCAGAACCGGAAAGTTGTTTTGATGTAGTGTTAGATAGTGTTACAGGAACAGTAACAGAATCACCCGGACTTATGAATCTTGGTAATCCAGTACTCACTACAAGTGGGTCAGCTACCTTCATGCTTTTTTCAGCGGAACCAAACGACTTACCTTTATATGCTACTGCCATAATTCGGAGAGCGCCGGAGAACTGAGGTATATCAATTGTAAAGCTTCCTTCGCCACTACCGTTTGTTGTTACAACACCACTCCAGAATGCAACTAGGTTAACACGTTTTGCTAAAATTGGCGTAAGCCTACGGTCGTACTCATCATCACCGGCACCATACGAATACTTCCCGGGTTTTAACTCAGGAAAGATGTAGGGATACACATCAAATGTCCCAACTTGTAATGCCCTGCGTTGGTAGAAATATTCATGCGGGTTTGGTGTCTTTGTTCGTTTAATTGCTAGTATTCCTTCATCAACAACAGCAATGGTCATTTGAACATTAGAGTTATTCTGAGCACGTACTTTTATGGTTTGTTTTGTATTAGAGCGAGACTGATTTGGCGCGTCTATAGCCAATTGAATTTTAGTATTATCTAATTCAGCAAATAATGGAGCAGAACCGTGTGCTACAGTTAAAGGCATAGCTCCATCATCTAATGGTTTGAATAGTGTAGCAGTAACATATACATTGGGTAAGAAATCCTCTGTTACCTTTAACTTTATGCTTGCAGATTTTTGATCGGTTGTAACATACTGATAACTCTTAACACCATCGCGTTCTACCGTTACTAACATTTTACCTGCAAATGGAGTTTTAAATAAAACACTAGCTTCCTCTCCAACGGAGTATTTTGGTTTATCAAACGCAATATCAATCTGCCCTTCACGTTGAACTTCAAATGCAGTTGTTTGGGTTGCTCCCCATCCCCAAACATAGAACTGACGGGATACATAGGTTTCCGCATCGGGTTTCATAACACGTATTTCATAATCACCGGATTGTTGCGGAGTGTAGCTAAAGGTCATCCCGTTTGTACCCATGGAAATAGATTTATCCGATACAACAATCTCTTTTTTACGAGACACATAATTAAAACTTGAGTAGCCACTATTTTCCAAAACTGTTTGCCACTCTTTACGAACAACCTGAACTCTCGCCTGTGCTGAAACTCCATTTCCATTCATATCAACTGCAACAAGTGGGACATTTAATGGAACCCTTGCATCGGCATAAGAATCTATTTTCCGTATTCCATAGTACACCGGCTGTGTTGACACATCAAATGTTTGCATTCTGCTAACCGGTCTTCCGGTCTCATCAAAAACAGTGGCAAACACTTTACCGGTTAGCATCCCGGTATTTGCATACTCTGCAGGTACACTAAACACCTCTTTTACATTACCATTGGCATCAGTTTTACCTTGTTTTACAACATCGTTAACTCTACTAGTATTCTTTGAGACAACTGTAAAGTTGTACCCTGCATATTTTGTTGGATTAAAGTACTTTCTGGATAGTTGATATTGGACTTCGTAATTACGAAGCGCTGCAGGTGGTCCAAAGTAATTTACTGCATGTATGGTACTAATAACTGAATCGCCAGCAGCATACATCGATTTACTGAGATTTAACTTCACGTCAATTCTATCGGGAAAGAATTCTTCAATACCTATTGTTTTACTGGTTAAAAATACATCGTTGGCTGTATAAATATCAACCACATAATTCCCTGTCATCAAACTTTGCTGTATGGGTACATCTAACTGAACAGATCCCTCTTTATCAAGATTTCTCTTAACAGTCATAAACTCATCACCACTTGGTCGCATTATTTTAATCTTTATAGGGAATTGTCCCGGAACTGTCCATTTTTTATCACGTACAATAGTGTTCAAGTGGATTGTCTCTCCAGGGCGGTACACATCTCTATCTCCATAAACAAACGCTTGTAAACCTGCTGTGTTTTCTTGCATGCCACCAACATCAAATCTTGAGGTCTCAACTTTGGTGTCTTTAAACATCATGTAATTAAAATCACCGGCTAACCTCGTAGTAATCATACCAACAGTAAAATTCTTAGCCTTTGTAAGTACATTCTCAAACTTAGCTACACCATTGCCATCGGTGGTAACCTGTTGAACCTTTTGATTATTTGTTGAGATAAAACTCACTTGTACACCGGATAATGGCTCGGCAGATTTTATGGAATTACAAAATACAAGCACATCATTATCACTTGATTTGGCAATCATTCCAATATCCGAAACGGACACCAGTTTAGCAGATGAGGTCCATCTATCATCCAACGATTCTACCTTTACTACATATATCCCTTTGTATTCTGTGTAAGTATCTTCTAACGACATGTTGAGTAAAGACACATTACCGGCCTTAGGTAGACTTTTCGTTTCATACGTGCGTTCACTTATAACATTACCGTAAACTTTGTAATCTTCTACATCTAAATCAAAATTTCCATAACCGCCCTTTTTCGATGAGGTTCGTTGTACATCATACTCTTCATCCGTCATTTCGCTGTTTTCATCGTAGTAGTAATCTTCATCATCATAATAGTATCGCCGTGCAGTACGCAGGAAGGACTGGATATTGTTTTCAAACACCTTAATGATGGTAACTTTTACTTTAGGTATTGCCACTATTCTAACACCAATATTCCTATTACCCTTAGGTGTAAGGTAAAGTGCTTTTTTAGAGGTAAACGTAATTCCGGGTTGTAGCTCACCAAACGTAATTGTCTTGGTAAACTCACCCGACATCACGCCACCAAGTACACCTCTCAACGTATTTTTAATGGTAATAGTATAAGGTTGTTTAGGGTCAAACGCACCCTTTAAGACTAAACCAAAATCTGCTTTTTCCACCGAGAGGGCTACCACCGGATTTATGCTCACCGCCGAACTTACATCGGCATTTTCAACAGGTTGTGAAGTAACCACATTGATAACTCCGGCTCCTTCTTCAAACTCTGTATTCACGTCAGTTATTTCTAATCGTTTTCTCGATGGAACATGTGCTTCCAACGTAAATGCTTTGTCAGACTTCCATGCACTTTCAACACATTGTGCTCCTGCATCAACAGTAATTTTTAGAGTACCATCATCAAACTCGTCAGTTGTTTGTTGCATACTCAATGCTACATCCTTCCCAACTGAGGTACTAAGCAACACAAAAGGGACATCCTTATTATTCACTTGTAAGTGTATAAGATCACCTATCTTCTTTGGATTTACATCGTAATTAAATTTTAGAGTAGAGCGAAGTTCAACTGCTCCACCGCGGTCTTCGGCTTTTAACCAGTAGGTTTCCGCACCATCTAAATTAAGGTATGGCGTGTGGAATGTAAACTCGGTTTTACTACCAAGCGAAGTATATTCACTGCCCATTCCAAGTACGGATTTTGTGACTTCGGCTTTGTAATCGGTGCATGCCTTAAACCCTATACTTGGCGAAAACACTAACTCCGTGGGCGATTGCCACTTAAACTGACCTTTAATATCAGGAGTAAATTTAATATAATCGGTAGTATCCCAACGGTCTACCAGCGAGTCTTGTACAACCTTAGCGTTAAAGATAAACGTTAGGTTTTGTTGGGGTGAAATAACATCGGTAAAATTGGTTTGGCTAACTTCCAAACCACTGCCAAGGCAACCATAAAACACAACAGACAATACAAGCACTGTGGCAACGCCAACTGCCAAGCGAGGAATGAAGCGGTACATAAAGTACTCTCCCAAAGTTAAGTGGATTGAATGGGTAGGAATTGTTGTGCGAAAATAATGTTTCTGTTTACCTTTACAACAGAAATTTCTAACTTTCTTGTTAACAAAAAGATAAAGTCAATAAATTGAAATAGTGGATATACTTTTCTGTGCCAGTCCGCACCTAGTATCCACCTATCCCGCGCCTCATATTGCGGGACAAAACGGCATTATACATATACCATTTACAATCTATGAATTAATGTTGCACAACAAAAGGTGTAACTTTATCACCTATTTTACAGAAATAAATACCGGATTGGAATTGTGAAGTGTTTAGTACAACTGTAGTATTAAAAGTACATTGATAAACAATTTTACCAAGAATATCGTAAACTATACACTCACCTGAGTTAAAGCCAGATATTAGGATCTGATCTTGTGCTGGGTTAGGTTGAATCGATTCTTGTCTAATGAAATCATATTCACCGGATTGTATGTCAACAGTAGTATGATTGATTGGTATGTTTTTTAATCCATTAGGATTATAAACATAAATACCTTTTTCACTTATCATCATCCAAATGTTTTCATATTTGTCCTTAATAACATCTGTCACATAAGAATTTTTATTCCCAAATGGATTAAAGATCTTCCAAACACCCATGTGTGTATATAACAAACCCATATTTGTACCGATATAATAGTTATTGTAATCATCAACATAAAAAGTACTGACATTGTAGTTACTTCCATTAATTCTAGCTGGAATATCCTTTGCTCTCAACTCCCAAGAATTTCCAAATAATCTAATGACTCTGTAGGTAGAGTCAAATTTATTCAATGTGTACACGGTATCATTCTTACCCAAAAAAAGTCTGACATTATCTTCAGATGCCACACTAGAGTCATTTATCCAAATTGGTTTTTGAACTGTGTCTATGATACTAAGTATACCTGTATTTGATGGCACAAGTAATTCAACATTATTTCTAATAATAAAGTTATTATAGTATATACCATTGCGATTTTTCAATTGAATTGGCTTAAGTGGAAGTTGTATCCAATCTGAACCTGAAAATATATTTAACAAATTTACATCTTTACATTTTGAAGCAACACCTGATTTATTTAATGGTTGTAATAAATGAGAAGGCGATGAACTTATATTTGAGTTCTGGGTGTTGTATAAGGATACGTACGATTGGTTGTACCTAAACATTCCTGATGGTATATTGAACCAGATGTTGTCAGAATTATCAATACAATATTCAACTTGTGAGTTTAACATCAAACTGTAACCAATGGGTATTGTATCATTTTTCCAATCTGTATTAATAAAATGATGAATTAGAAAATGTTTATTGGTTTTTTCAAGAACTGTTGAAACCGTGATATTACTATCCCTGTCATATTTAAATGGTTTACCTATACCAGATGTACTAAACCCATGTGGTATGGGTACTATAGTCCAATTATTATCCGGTTTTATCCTTACATAACAACTTGCTATATCTAAAAACCCTTGATTATCTGCTCTAATAGAAATAGTAAAATTTCCAGTGTCTTTAACTCCAGGAGACACCGTCATTTTGATATTACTATACGGTGGGTTAGGGTACTGGTTTGAAAGCTTGACTGTCCCATTAGGAAAATCAGTTATCACTGATAAAAATATAGTACCATTAAATCCATTTAAAGGAACAATATTGATCGTGAACTCAGCATTTTCACCAATAATCAAGTCCTTTGATTCCGGATTAATAGAAAGTTTAATTTTTTGTGCTAACATCAACTGACCTGCAATCAGAAATAAAAGTAACCAAAGTAAGGTCTTCATAAAAACTCCAAGATTAAAAATTTGGTTGCTTTGAAGTTAAGCCCATATAATTTAATAACCAAGGTATTTAATCTTTGCGCCGCTCCAACGGTCGGCTCGGACTGGGTTGCCGCGCTGGTTGAGTTGCTTCGGCAGCTGCGGGGAACATCCATAAATTTTATGAAACCTAAGTTCTGTATTTTCGTACTGCACGTTCTGTTTTAACCACTTAGCAGTTTATGTCCAAACAGTTTAGAAGAAAGCCATCGCGTAAATCTATTGAGAGAACAGATAAGACATCCCTTCGAGGAGATGACCATGTAGAGCTTTCGCGCAGAGTAAAAAGTACTAATATTAAGCGTGATATTTCGGAGCATTCGCAAAAGGCCACTAAGCGAGGAAGAGTTGTAGGCAGTAAAGGAAGAGACTGGTATATTATTGAAGATGGGACACAATCAAATGTAGTTGGTGAATATCACGATACAATTGCCTGCCATGTTGGAGGGTTAGTTTTAACCGAAAATGAAGATGATACAACCTTGATTGTAGTAGGCGATTATGTTCGGTACCAACCCGATGAGACTGAGCCTAAAGGTGTGATTGTAGAAATTGAAAAACGTACTTCTTTTTTAGAACGTAAAACCGCCGGAAACCGCTCTGACACTCAGGTTCTGGTATCCAATGTAAATCAGGCAATTATTGTTCATGCTGCAGCTGAACCTTTTTACAGTCGTCGTTCGATTGATAGATATTTAATATCTGCCGATCAAGGAGAACTATCTCCAATTTTGGTAATCAACAAGATTGACTTGATGGTGAAGCAAATGCTTGAAGAAGACCTGATAGTGTATTCTGATGTTCTGGGGATTCCGGTTGTTTTTACCAGTGTTGAAAAGAATGAAGGTATTGAAGAATTACTACAACTTTGTGCAGGTAAAACATCGGTGATTGTCGGTCCTTCCGGTGTTGGGAAATCATCGTTAGTGAATGCAATGTTTGGCGAGGATATACAGCTAACCGGTGAGATTAGTGATAAATATCAAAAAGGGAAGCACACTACTACGACTGCTTCCCTTTTGGCTTTACCGGATTCAGGTTGTTTGATAGATACACCGGGACTCAGAGAGTTTGGAGTATCAAATGTTCTAGTTGAAGAACTACCGTTTTTCTTTCACGACTTCGATGAGTTTTACCCCAATTGTAAGTTTCTTCCGTGTACCCACACGCACGAACCTAATTGTGCTGTAAAGGCAGCTGTAGAAGAAGGTCTGATTGACGAACAACGTTACGATAGCTACCTAAAGATATTAGAATCACTCCAATAAGTTATACGTCGAGATTCTTAACATACATTGCGTTCTTCTCAATGAACTCACGTCGTGGTTCTACTTTATCACCCATTAACGTATCAAAGATTAATGCGGCTTCCGCAGCGTTTTCGATTGTTACTTGAAGCAATGTGCGGGTTTCGGGATTCATTGTTGTTGACCACAATTGCTCCGGGTTCATCTCCCCTAATCCTTTAAAGCGGGAAATAACAATACCATCGGCGGTAGCGCCTTCCAGTACTTCTTCAACTTCTTCGGTAATACCTGCTTTAGCTTTTGCTTTGTCTGCTTTCTCTTTACGGATACGGGCTATAATTGCATCACGTTCTGCATCATTATACGCATAGTACTCTTGTTTGCCTTTCTTTAACTTATAAAGTGGCGGCTGTGCGATATACACTTTACCAAGCGTAATCAATTCACGCATATAATTAAAGAACAACGTCATCAACAGCGTACGAATGTGCGAGCCATCCACATCAGCATCTGCCATCAGAATGATTTTACCGTAACGTGCTTTTGTGGCATCAAAGTCGTCGCCAAATCCAACACCAATAGCTGTTAGAATTGTACGAATTTCCTCGTTCTCAAGAATCTTATTTAAACGTGCTTTATGTACGTTTAAGGGCTTTCCTTTTAATGGCAGAATAGCTTGAAATCTTCTATCGCGACCTTGTTTAGCAGAGCCACCCGCAGAGTCACCCTCAACAATGTAGAGTTCACAATCTTCCGGCGAGTTGAGTGAACAATCCGCAAGCTTCCCCGGAAGCATGGATGATTCCAAAGCATTTTTACGGCGGACAAGTTCGCGTGATTTCTTAGCAGCCATTCGGGCTTCGGCAGCTAATACAGCTTTTTCTAATATTCGTTTAGCAACCGAAGGATTTGCATCTAAATACACATTTAATTGCTCATTCATAATGGTACGAACAATGCCTTCGGTTTCACTATTACCAAGTTTGGTCTTTGTCTGACCTTCAAACTGAGGTTCTGCAACTTTTACAGAAATGATTACTGTTAGCCCTTCCTTAAAGTCATCGCCGGTTAACGAGATTTTGTCCATCTTGTTAGCTGCCGCATAACTATTAAGAGTACGCGTCAATGCGGAACGGAAGCCTGAAACATGTGTTCCACCCTCAACTGTATTGATGTTGTTTACATATGAACTGATTCTATCAGTAAATGTATCATTGTATTCAAAACAAACGTCAACTACAGTTTCAGTACCACTATCGCCAGTTGCTTTACCGGTTATGTAAATCGGTTTTATAATAGCTGTAACGGCACTATCAATGTGACGTACAAAATCCACTAAACCACCACGGTAGGCAAATGTTTCTCGGCTGCCATCGCGTTCATCGTATAACTCAATTGTAATGTCCGGATTCAAGAAGGCAAGTTCACGTAAACGGTCGGATACACGTTCACTTTTGAAGTTAACTGTGGAGAAGATTGTAGCATCAGGATAAAAACGTACATTCGTTCCAGTTTTTTTGGTCTTACCAGTTTCGTAGACAGGTCCGGTAGGAATTCCCATTTCATAATCCTGACGGAAGATTTTTCCTTCACGTTCTACGGTTACTTCGCAACGAGTAGAAAGTGCATTTACGCACGATACACCTACACCGTGTAAACCGCCGGATACTTTATATGAGTTCTTATCAAACTTTCCACCAGCGTGAAGTGTACACATAACTACTTCAAGAGTCGAGATTTTCTTTACAGGGTGCGGACCCGTTGGAATACCACGTCCATCATCTTGTACAGAGCAAGCGCCATCGGCATGAAGGGTCACCAAAATACTCTTACAGAATCCTGCCAACGCTTCATCAATAGCATTATCTACAACCTCCTGAATCAAGTGGTGCAAACCACGTTCAAAGGTATCACCAATGTACATGGCAGGGCGTTTACGAACCGCCTCTAATCCTTCAAGTACTTTAATACTGTCTTCACTATACCCACCGTTATTTACTTCATTTTCGTTCTGGGACATTGACGTGCCTTAAGAATCTGTTCAACAAATATTTTACAACTTCATACCCAACGGACTTATTCAAAAATCCGCTACAGAGAATTATTGGGTGCAGGAAAAATACATTTGGAGTGTTACGTTTTTGCTGCAAAAATTGCAATACAAAAATACGGATAAATTGGCGTAGAATAAAGGAATTAAAGCCCAACATAGCCCCAAAAACAGGAAAAGTTTTCCACGTTTTGTTAATGATATTTTTGGCTGGCAGCCCGTATGGCTAAATAAGCAATTACCGTTGTTTTTGCATGGACATAACCGCCTGCTACATACACTCGTTTCCGTGCGACGGAACTGAAACCCGTCCGCGTTAAACCTGCTGTTATAGTAAAGGATACTTCCCGCAAGCTGCGGGTGTTGTGTAGGTACTGATTGGAGCGGTTTGCGGTAGCAAAACCTACGTTATGCTGTAATTACACACAGTAAGTTCCCTTTTTCTACTGCGGTGCCTGCCTCTGCCTGCACACTTTGTATCGTTCCTGCAATTGGGGATTTAATAATGTTCTCCATTTTCATGGCTTCAAGAACAAACAGATTTTCACCCTTTTTTACGTGTTGACCGGCTGAGACAAACAATTGTTTTAATAGCCCGGGCATTGGTGCTACAACTTTCTGTGCTGAGTTTTGGTTACCTGCACTGGATTTCAACATCGTTAAGAACTTCACGTTACGCTCATCATGCACCTGAAGTTGATATTTATATCCACGCATGGTAATCTCAACATCTCCTTTGGAGTTGGTGTGGAGAATAACCGGAATAGTAGTTCCATTGGTAATTGCGCGGTACAAATTAGGATGCCCTTCTGCTTTAACTAAAGTAATTTCTGAACCATTAGATAGGGTAACTGTGTTATTTTGTACAGTGATGTCGGTATTTGTGTTGTCGGGTAAAAAATCGGCTGATACGTTGTACTTCATAGCTTAAAGATAATTTCATGGTTGAATTGTTTGCAAAAATGCGAAATCCTATTGTATTACATTCCATATTGGTAATACTTGTTTGTGTTCAGGGTGTACTAGCGCAACCGGCATGGTCGGGTTATTCTGTGGCTCGTTGTTATTTCAATGCTACATTTTCTCAGAATGAACTGGAAATAGTTGGAATTGAGGCAGAACATGCTATTGTGAAGAATTCTTATGTAGAGGCAGTTGTTGATAGGTTTACCATTCAAGAGTTACAACACAGAAATGTAAGAATAGAAATTCTTGTTCCGGACGCCCAGGCATATTACCAGAGGCGTATGGTGGATTCTCAGAATGAGAAGTTAAACCGTATTGCATTGCAAAGTGCTCCCCCATCGTTCAACTTGGGAACATACGGAAGTGGGTACTTTACACTTAGCGGTATTTACAGTGAGTTTGCCCGCATGCAAACGGTATATCCTGAATTAGTAGCCAACCCTATAACTATTGGAAAGACCTTTGAAAAACGAGACATGTTTGCATGGAAGTTTGGTAGTTCTTCTTCGGGAAACAAACCAGAAGTACTCTATACATCGCTTCATCATGCCCGTGAACCGGGCGGAGCTCTTACACTGATATACTTTTTGTGGTGGCTTTTAGACAACTACAAAACTGACAGTGAAGCTGCTTACTTACTTAACAACAGGCAAATTTGGGTTATACCGGTTGTAAACCCTGATGGGTATGCCTACAACGAAAAAATAGCTCCTTCCGGCGGTGGATTGTGGCGAAAAAACAGACGACAGTTTAACGATAGTACATATGGTGTTGATTTAAATAGGAACTATGGTCCGCAGGAGTCTTGGGATGCAAAGAATGGCGGTTCATCGGAAGACATGAAAACCGATACCTATCGCGGGACGTCGGCTTTCTCGGAATTAGAAACACAAGCAATAAGAGACTTTTGCAAACAACACTCGTTTGTGACAGCTATAAACTACCACACATACGGTAATTTATTGATTTACCCTTTTGACCACATAGCACGCGAATCACCGGACTCTACCCGTTATCGTTTATTTGCTTATGATGTAACACGTGGAAGCATGTATTCAGCTGGAAGATCAATTCAGACTGTGGGCTACAATGTGCGTGGTGATGCAGATACATGGTTGTACCTCCCTTCCGATAAATCAACTCAAACATTTGCATGTACAATTGAAGCCGGTACTGTAGCCGATGGCTTTTGGGCACCAAAGGCAAGATTGATTCCACAATGTGCAGAGAACCTCCGTGCAAACTTGCAGGCGGCATGGAGTGCCGCAGGCAATGTTGTTCTTCATCAAAGTACCATCCAAGAACAGTCAAATGGATTACAACTATTGTATCGGTTAGCTAACATCGGTTCAGCAAATATTTCAGATGCGCAAGTACAGGTATCCGCCATAACAAATACTATAGAAGTTGATACCACACCTCAATCAATTGGTACCATGCAACCTGGTAATGTGCAAGAGTTCATGAGTGATGTAACAACAAAGAGTGGTATAACGAACGGAACAAACGTAAAGGTTGAAGTTAGAATTACACACTCGGGTGTTTTGAGACGTGACACTATATCGTTTAAGGTGTACAAGCCAACTACGATTGTATTATATGATAGTGCTACATCGGAAAATGTATCAAAATGGGGTATGAATAAATGGAATAAAGAATATGATAATGAACTAAAACGTTCTGTATTATCCGATAGCCCTTTGGCAAATTATAAAGGTGATACAGCTAACTATGTTGTAAGTAATACACAATTAGATTTAACGGATTGCAAAACAGCAACGCTAACCATTACATCGAAATGGAATATGGATGCACATAACGATTATGCAACAATTGAAGCATCCACCGATTTTGGTTTTTCATGGATACCGTTGCATGCTAACAGAATGAAACTTGGGCTTGGATTAAGTGGAAGTAAACAGAAGAAAGGTGTGTACGGTTTTGCAGGCAACAACCCAATTTGGACAACAACTGAATGTCCGCTTGATACTGTAATAGGAAAAAAGTGTTTTTTGCGCTTTGGTATGCTAAGCGATGCGTTCAACAACTTTGATGGTTGGAAGATATCAGAGGTTATTGTAAAAAAGTATCCGGAAATCAATACAGAAGTTTACGTAGATGAAAATCCTAAATCAACAGTTCAACTACAAGATAACACGTTAAACATTATACCAAATCATAATTTCCGATTGTTAGAATTCTATGACATCTTAGGCAGAGTACTTTATAAGACCGACGATTTCTCAAAGGGCGACTCCGTAGTATTTCCCTTCAAAATTGAATCTGGTTTGTATGTTTGCATTATCCATTATTCACAAAATTTACCTTCCCAAACATTTTTGGTCATCAAATAGATATTCTTGTTACTATGTTATCAAAAAATACCATCTATCGTTTCTATGCTATTTCAACGGTTATTGTATGTTGTTTAACTTTATTACTATCCTGCGGTGAATCATCGGAACACAAGTTAAGTACCGTTGATACAGTTCAAAAAACAACTAAGAAACAAAAAGCAAAGCACTTAGATATACCTACAGTAACTGAACAGGAATCACAACAAAATATAACGTATAAAGGTCGCAGTATTAATATATCTGTTTGTGGTGTTGATTCCCGATTAAATGAGAACGTTCAACACGCAGATGCAAACCATGTGTTACGTTTTTGGGTTGATGAAGGTGCTCTCGAGATAATAGATATTCCAAGAGACACACCATGCGAAAATGCGGGTTTAGACTCTAATCTTAATAACTTAGCTAACTTAAGAGCTAACAAAGGTAGAAACACATATTTAAAACGTGTTGCTGAGATTTGTAGAATACCTAAAATTGACTACTATGTTGAACTGGGCTTTTCGCAAGCAATGGGTGTACTTGAGTTATTAGGACATAAAAAGGAAGCGGATAAGACATTACGGGTTTTGCGTTCACGCCAAGGGTTCGATGCCGGAGATTACCAACGGTGTTTCAACCAAGGCAATTTTATGAAACAAATGGCTTTGAAACATTTCGATAAGTCTACAGGCTGGTTTAGAGATCCTTTATTGCGGTCGGGGTTGTTTTTGGTTGAAAGTAATGTTCCACTTGATACTCTAAAATATCTTGTAGATAAATTAGAAGAGAACGGTTTCCCGGATAACAAAAAATGTTATGTTCATATTATGCCTAATTACGGCTACAAACTTCCTGTGTATGATTTATCTGATGAGAGTATCGTTACATCACTTAATACGAAAATAGATGAACGATTAAAGCTTAACAGTACAACAGAAACTGACCAAGAGGCATATTGCAATAAGTTTAATAAACTCTTAAGTGAAGCAACCTCCGATACAGCAAAAAAGCCAAGGGAAACCATTCGGTTATTGACACGACCTTATAACCAACGTTCTTGGATGCAGGTTAAAGATAAATCAAAACGTTCTGAGTATGCTAAGCAGGTTTGCTTATTGTTAATTACTGCTCATAACAAAGTAAAACAACCCAAAGATGCTCTTAAAATTCTTTCTTTTTATGAAGAACATAAAGATCTTTTAGAACATTTATAATATTGTTTCCCTCACAGGTTTTCAGAACAATACAGCGCGGCAACCCTGTCCGCTCCAACCGTTGGGAATACGTTCGCGAGAAGTGATGTGATTTAAGCGAGGTTCTCTCCCGCAAGAAGCGTTGAGTTTTGTGTTGATTGTTTGGTGCGGTTTGCGGTAGCAACAACAACATTTGTTAACGCATAGAAAATTTGCGCTTGTGCCCATCGGATATATGGAACCTTATTCTTGACGATATTGAAGTGTACTTTTGTGGTAAAATAACCATCGGGTTCTTGGTACAAACTGAGTAAGCTGTTTACCATAACATTACAATTCTTTGCCGCAGTATTTTTAACTTGTTCGGAAGAACTTCTTTCAGGAAAATTTTCGCTTATTAAGGTGGCAAGAGAAATACCTTCGGCGTAATCATACATTTCCTTAGAAACTATATTTATTCGTTGTAACTTGGCAAATGGAATAGGCTCTCCATCGTTTCCAAGCAAGTGTGTTGAATAATATCGATATCCTTTTTCAATTGCATCCCAAAGTGAGTTATTACCTAACACACGGTTGGTTTTCATCAAGTTTTTCAAGACAAGACATGTATGAAAGTTATCTACAAATGCATCGTTTCTATTAGAAAGAGAATATAACCATGAGCCATCTTCTTCCTGAGTATCTACAATAAAATTAAGATTACGTTTTGCTGCATTTATATATCTATCACTACCAAATCGTTTCCATGCTTCGGTTAACACAAAAGCACGATATGCATTTGCATTCACTACCATTGTGTTATCAATTGGTGAATACGATGTAGAAGACGTTGATGGTGTAATATATTTCTCGTTTAAGTCTTCCAGTGCAAAGGTTGCAATAGATGAAGCAATTTGTTCATACTCAACCTTTCCTGTGCAATCATATAATTTCAGAAATGCTTCAAAACAATATGGTGTAGTTGTTATGATAGGTGTTGAGCGCTTCCAAAGGCCTTGATTTGTCTGCCAATCAAATGGATAACCCCAACAATGCCCGTGATAGTTTGCCCCTAACGATTGCTTTAATAATTCCTTACCAACCTCTTCTGCCTCACGAAGGAATTGTTCATTACCAGTGACTTCGTATAAATTACAGTAACCAAGAATAAAATGTGCATCGGAAATTGGGAAGCGATGTTTCTGCATTCCTATCCGAGCTACTTTGGGAAACAATATATCAGCAGCAACTAACGGTGCAACTAAAACTCCGCCAACAATTTTACTTTGTAAGTAAACTCTTTTTGCAGTAATACCATACCAAGTGCTCCATAAATTATACGGGTCATACGAAGCATATCCATTCTTGTTAACCCACTTTAAGAATAAGTTAATAGAATTTTCAACCTTCATTCTATCTATGGAACTACACATATTCTTCATGCTGTGTTGGGTTGGGAGTATGTACTATCGTATACCCATGGTACTTTGTATCTATACTTAGAATGGACTTATAGATTGAGGTAAACTCACGGGATACAGCGACCTCCGAAAATGTTCTGGATAACTCTCTGTTTGCTTCTGATAACGAAACCCGTAACTCGGAATCTGATAACAACGTGAGTATTGCATCTGCTATGGAATGTACATCCCCATATTTTGTAAACAAACAGTGTTTACCTTCTTTCATGTACGAACGGGAAAATCGCGTTGGAGTTGTAACAATGGGTACTCCGGCCGCCATAGCTTCTGCAATCACCATTGGCATTCCTTCCGGAAAATGAGTTGGGAATGCGAACACCCATGCAGAACTATAGTAGGTAGATGTTTCGGTGTTAGTAACTGCAGAAAGACGCTTAACGTTTGTTTGCAAGTCCATAGCCGCCACACATCTGTCAAACTCAGCTGCATCAGGGCCATCACCTACAAAAGTGAAGTTAGCACTTGGCTTCTGTTCTAAAACATATGGTATGGCATTTAATAAATCAAACACACCTTTTCGTTTGATAAATCTGGAAACAAACAAAACGGATGGTCTCTCAGATTCCTTCCGTTCAACATTGTAAAAGGTATCTTTAAGAATGTTCTTTACAACATGCATCTTCCCTTTTGTTTCGGGAAACTCATCTTCAAACTCATTTTTTTCAGCATAGGATAACACACCAAATCCTGTAGCATACTTTAACACATAATTTCTACAACGTGTTACTATTTTGGATTCGGTTGTAAATGCTTCGGGCATTGAGCCATGTATTTTGATAAAGATTGGCTTCTTGAAACGTTTTGCCAGCCAAACTAAGGGTACATCACGCACTATTGCTCTTGGGTCGAACGCAGAATTATGATGTATGATATCAACATCATTTTTTAGGAGAATCCTGCGAGTGGTTATCAAATCTCTGAATCTACCAAAAATCTTTTGCCAAACTGTTTCATTATCACTTTTTCTTCCATATTCATACGGGACTACCTGAACATGATTCCGTAATGCACGCTCAAGCATAAACAAATGTGTTGGCGGACCGCCACTCAAATTTTGATTTGGTGTATTGAATAGTACTTTTATCATACATGTAAAAATGCCGGTTTATATGGCATTGTACTGTTTATAAATGATTCAACTGTCATTCTTAATCCGTTCTCAAAATCTACTTGCGGTGTAAAGCCCAGTCGGTCTATTATCTTAGTATTGTCTGCTCGTGAGTGCTTTACGTCACCTATTCTGTCTTCACCATAAACCACTTTTGTAGCACGGCCACACATCTCAAACAATAACGCTAACATTTCATTTAAGGAAACTTGATTATTCAAACCAACATTAAATACTTCACCGCCTACACCATCAACTTCCGATGCCAGGAAATTTGCATGCACAACATTCTGCACAAATGTAAAATCACGAGATTGATAGCCATCCCCGTGTATATTAATCTGTTCACCCTTCTTTATAGCTTCAATGAACTTTGGAATAACCGCACTGTATTGTGAATTTGGGTCTTGCCTCGGTCCGAATACATTAAAGTAACGTAAGGAAACAACTTCCAATCCATATAACTGGTGGAATACACTTCCGTAATGTTCCATGGTAAGTTTACTAACGGCATACGGAGATTTAGGCTGTGGTATCATTGACTCAACTTTAGGCAATGCAGGATTAGCACCATACACAGAAGATGATGATGCTTGTACTATTCTCCTTACACCACAATCTTTGGCGGCGTTCAAAATGTTCAATGTCCCGTTTACATTTACATCATTCGATGTAATGGGGTCACGCACCGAGCGAGGAACACTTGGCAAAGCTCCAACATGAAAAATCACATCACAACCACGAACCGCTTCATGAACTGTGTGATACGAACGCAAGTCGCCTTCAATCAAGTTAATATTGTTTGCTACATGGGCTAAGTTTTGTCTTCTTCCGGTTGAAAAATTATCGAGAACATTAACTTCATACCCACGATTTACAGCTTCATCGGTAATATGAGATCCAATAAATCCACCACCACCGGTTACAAGTACTTTCATAATCAATCCTTCTAATGAAATGTGTACATACTTTCTTGTTAAGAGCACCGCAACATTATTGCAACTCATGCCTCAATATTGCGTGGACAGTAACGCCAGCATCAAATCAACCTATATCGTGACTACATTGTATTTGATAACATAGCTAAAGTCCAAAGTGCATTGGCTCTATCTTTCAATCCTGTTTTATGATGCAATGTAATTTCAGCAACCGTCTCACGTTTTATTAAACCCGAATCTGTAACATACAACGCTCTACGTTCTAATGCATCAGCCGAACCAGATCGCATCCAGTCACGTAATGGTACAACAAATCCGCGTTTCTTTGCCTTGAGCAATTCTTGGGGCAACTGTTTGCCCAACGTTGAACGCAACACATGTTTTCTGGTATAACCTTTTAGTTTTACGTCCATACTCACACCTGCCATTAACTCAACTAATCTATAATCCAAAAAGGGTACTCTGGCTTCTAAAGAGTTTGCCATTGTTGCTCTATCAACCTTTGTAAGCATATCATCAGGCAATGATACTTTAGTTAACCAATAATTCAGTTGACTAAAAGAATCCAGGTGTCGTACTTTGCTCAATCGTTCTTGAACAAACTCAATTGCGGGACGTACATTTTGCGATTGTTCTAACAATATATCCCGTTCAGTTTGCATAAATCCTGTTTGTTTCGACATCAATCTGCTAACAAAATCACTATTCGATGAGTGTATCAGAGTTCCAATTCTGTCTAGCTTCTTGGAAACCGATTGTGGACTAACTGCTTTAGCTCCATGTAACATTGTTGGAAGAACAAAACTTCTTACAATAGAAGGAACTTTACGAAACTGTCTTGCAAACTTCTCACCCTGATGTATTGTGTAACCACTCAACACCTCATCTCCACCATCTCCTGTTAAAACCATAGTCACGTGTTCCCTTGCCATCTTACTGACTATATACGTTGGTAATGCGGATGAGTCTCCAAATGGTTCATCATAATGGTAAGCCAAAACAGCTAACATTTGTTCAGCATCTTCCGGAACTACTAAATTTTCAGTATGAATACTATTGTATTGCTGTGCTACTAATTTTGCTAGATGTCGTTCATCATATTGTTGATTTTCAAAACCTATAGTGAACGTTTTTACTGCATGGTTGCTGTGTCTAGTCATTGCCTGAACAACTGATGCCGAATCCAAACCACCACTTAAAAATGCTCCAAATGGTACATCACATCTCATACGTAACTGTACACTGTTATCAAACAGGTAGCTAAACTCTTCCTTAACACGGTCAGTATCGGTACGTAGAATGTCGGTATGGTTAAGCGGTAAATCCCAATATTCAGATATACTAATGCCGTTTGATTTTACTATCAGATTATGACCCGGTAATAGCTTGTGAATATTCTTAAAATAGGTGTAGGGTGCCGGAATATACGTAAAGCAAAGATATGCGTCGAGTGTTTCACTATTAACTTCTTTAGGTATACCATAGGCAAAGAGTGCTTTTATCTCTGACCCAAATGCAAAAGTATTATCGTATTCGGCATAGAAGAATGGCTTTTCACCTAATCTATCTCTCGAACAAAACAACTCCTGTTTATTGTAATCCCAAATTGCAAAAGCCCACATACCATTGAGTTTATGTACGCAGGAAGTACCCCACTGTTTATATGCAGCTAACAATACTTCTGTATCGGAATTAGTTATAAAGCGATGACCATACGAAAACAACTCAGCACGAAGTTCAAGATAGTTGTATATTTCACCATTAAATGTAATAACATTCAGTCCATCATGCGACTTCATAGGTTGCTGACCAGATGCAACATCAATTATTGCTAATCTCCGATGACCCAAAGCTACTTGCTCTTGAGTAAACATTCCTTCCCCATCCGGTCCACGATGTACCAACGAATTAGTCATTCGTTGCAATACATCTGCCGAGGCGTTCCTTGCCTTTTCAAAATGGAGATATCCTGCTATACCGCACATAGTTTTCGTCCATGAATAATCACAACTCTATTTGTACAACTATTATGCCACGTTAAACAAAAGGGTATCTGTTAAAACAATTTTTTACTTACTACATAAACGAAGAAACAAAAAATGGTTTCAGATGCAACGGTTTACGTTATTTTAGAGAAAATTCATCATGTATTGGGAGATAATCTGATGTCATATACACGTTTGATTCTATTATTGTTAATTGCTTTTGTAATCGCTATTCCTACGGCTGTAACTGCCTTTGCAGAAAATAATGCCGACGATATTCTTGGAGACTGGATTTATACCGATGGGCCTAAGCAAGTAAAAATCAACATATTTAAAAGAGATAATAAATACTACGGAAAGCTTGTATGGCTAAAAGAACCTAACGATGAAACAGGAAAACCTAAAACAGATAAGTTTAATCCCGACCCTACATTACGAAGCAGACCATTGTTAGGGCTTGAAATACTCCGTGATTTTGTTTTTGATGGTGATGATACATGGGAAAGTGGTCGTATCTACAAAACTGACGAAGGCAGTGATTATAAGTGTAAAATGTGGTTTAAAGATGAACGAACATTGTATGTAAAAGGGTATATAGGAATATCAATTATTGGTAAAACCAAAGAATTCACACGCCCAGTTGAATGGAAGCCAGCTAAGTAAATCCATAATTTTTGGATTCCCACAACTGCCGAAGCAACTCTACTGCGCCGGCACACAGGCGGGAACAAACCGTAAGCATCGCATGTTCACATTACATACATTCAAACAAAAAGTGATGCTGCACCGTGCGGCTCGCACAGGGTTGGCGCGCTGAAGGTACGCTTCCTTTTGTGACAGGATCAAAATTATTATTACGATTATAGACTACTTATGATAAAACTATTAAGCCGTACACTACTACTATTGGTTGTTCTATCAAGTAAAACACTTGCCGGAAACCCAGATGCCATATTAGGTGACTGGATAGTTGAAGATAACAACAGTAAAGTAACCATAACCAAAGTGGATGGTAAGTACGAAGGTAAAATAACCTGGATAAGAACCACAGGTAGTGAAAATTCAGACACAAAACTTGATTCTAAAAACGAGCAGTCAACATTAAGAAGCAGGAAATTGATTGGGCTAATTGTGATAAAAGATATGACTTATAATGCATCGGCTGACTGTTGGCAAGGAGGTACTATCTATGCATACGATGACGGTAAAGAATATGAATGCAAAATGTGGATTAAAAACGGGGCTTTGATTGTACGAGGTTTTGTGAAAGTTTCGATTTTAGGGAGTAATCAGGTATGGACACGTCCGAAGTAAAACAATCTAAACATGGATACTCGTTTTGCCTTTAAACATGGGAACTGTGTTTATATTGGGAATAGTACTCTTTATTGATTTTATTACTATTTTATACAAACTGTTCCTATAATACAAACCTAAAATAAAGAGCGATACTCCAAGAAAAAACAAGCAAGCATAAAAAATCGCCTGTCGCGGATGGTCGTACCATCTGGGGGTTTCCATCTTATTAAATCTCTCTTCACCTAGTATCGTTTTTATAGATTCCTGGACCCAAACAGGTAACTTAGACCAGTTTATATGCCTTGGATTATCAAACAAATACGGGAACTGTGGGTAGCGTTCATAAACCTGATTAAAGATTGCTCTATCGCTTTGGATTTCAGCAACACTTGCTATTTCCCCCTTTTGGTTTCTCCAAATTTGGGCTTGATCTGAGGGTGCTATTACTTTCCATTTTCCGTTATCGAAATACTCTACCATGGTGTGCCCACCACCTTTACCATATTGGTTGTTCAGTAATTGAAGTTTCCGTGCCGGAATGTCTAAATCCCAAAGTGCGTTTAACAATGTTCTGGACATGGTACCACAAGGTCCAAAAACATAATGACCTCGAACACCATAACCACCATATTTTAATGCTACGGTTGAAGACATATTAAAGAAGAAGGTTGATTCAAACCTTTCATACCAGTCCATTTTTTGCAACTCTACCCCATAATCATTTTTAGTTAATGAATAAATAGAATTTGCTAACGTTAAAACAGTGTCATCTCTGGTTAACAAAGTTTTATTGGACAAAGAAACAGTTATAAATCCTTGCATGTATGCATTCCGTTCTTGTACCTTAATATACAAAAACACAGAGCTGACTGTAAAAAACAAACACCCTAAAATGGCAATTAATCGATATGTCCTACTTAAAACCAACTTCATATTTTTTAGATTTTTCGTTCCTGTGTAATTATTGAGTATAGTATCGGCATTGAATGCAGT
The DNA here is from genome assembly GCA_019695345.1 of Bacteroidota bacterium. GTDB lineage: Bacteria > Bacteroidota > Ignavibacteria > Kapaibacteriales > NICIL-2 > JAIBAE01. The sequence goes on from JAIBAE010000014.1 coordinate 43,794, forward strand.
AACGTTTAGTGAAATTTTACAATCGATCTATAAACTTCATTCAAAGACGCGAGATGTTTATTCATTGAAAAATTTTGAATAGCCCAATTATAACCCTTCTTTGATAACAATCTTCGGTCTTCAACATTCTGAATGAGCTTCAATATTTCTTGAGATAAAACATTGTGGTTTTTTAAAGGAAACAGTTTAGCATATCTGCCATCCCCACTCATCTCTTTCATTACGTCAATATCACTTACTATACATGGTACTTTACGTAACATTGCCTCAACTAGTGCTAAGCCAAAAGTATCGTTTACTGTAGAGAATACAAATAGATCTAAAGAAGTTAAGATATTGCCAATATCTTTTCTTTGTCCAAGAAAATGAACATTTTGTTGAATGCCACTCTGATGTAATGTTTCAACACATTCTTCGTACAACTTTGTGTCTTGTATACTTCCCACTAACACACAGTGTATGTTAGGGTTAACAAGTACTACCTCATTCATTGCTTTGCAAATGGTTAGCTGATCTTTGGCACTATTTATATTGCCAACCATACCAAGTAAAAATGTCTCTTCACCTAAACCTAACTCATCTCTAATGTTACCACCGGTTCCATCAACTCTTTTTAAGCTTACCCCATTATAGACTACCGTTACATTAGGCACACTCTTAATCCATTCTTTACTTCTAATTTGAGTTCTCATAGTATTAGAAACCAAGATGTTTTGTTGGGTAAATGGGAGTATCACTTTTACCAACATCTTGTTTTTTACATCCTGTGTATATCCATGAAAACTATGTACTACAGGTACCTTGCTGAAGGCAGTAGCTAATAAAGCATGTAATGTAGAAACAGGTTGATGTGAATGAACCACATCAACCTGTTCTGTTTTAACTATCTGTCTAATTTTTTTTACCAATGATAAATCAATTGGGTACGCCCTGTCGTGACGATATAGCTTTGATATTGAGGCAATAAACTCAGGCTCTAAAACACCACCTCCGCTTGCCAATACTATATTTGTAAACAACGTATTCTCAGAATTGCAAACGTCCAACAAAAGTGTTTCACTGCCTCCTCTACCCAAAGTATCTATAATATGAAGTACCTTCATATCACTACCTCAATTTGGAGTGTGATATTTTGAGAGTTACAAACCAACCTTTGTATTGGTTCTATATGCAATTTTATGTTTGCCTTCATGTATAATTTTTTGTGTAAGAACAGATGGAGGCACCTCAGTATAAGTAGAGGCAGCGCCAACATTAAATCCAACATTTATTGCATCTACTGATGGCTTGTTAATAGCATCCGGAATTACAAAGTGTAATTCATTCCCTTGTATATACTCATTATTGATTTCTTTTCTACTGAATGACTTAGCTTCATCAATATGAACTTCAACAACACGCTGACGGTGGAAACAGTAATTCTTCTGAAGTGCTTTGTATTTTTTCACCGACTCGCTTGCATACTTTTCTAACGTTTGAACGCTGTTATAGTATAATGGTCGTAAGAATTCGATAAGAAACTCTGCATCGTACAAGTTACCTTTAACACTAAAGGATTCAGACCACAAACTTGAAACCTCGTTACCACTATTCCACGAACAATATCGCGTTTGATCTCTGATATTTTGTGGCTTTTGAATAACATTCATTCCCAAGCGTGTGCTGAATGTAGTACTACTTGAAGAAACAGATAACAAATTCAGAATTTCTGTAGTAATGCGCATTTGTTTATAAATGATACACTCATCTGTAAACAGCCCAATATGCGAACAACCAGTCAATGAACTTTCTAGTACTTCTTTGAAGTTTGTCTTTTTCTTATACAATGATGAATCTTTCAAAATGCGAGCCAAGTTCAACACATTAGTATATGCACTACTGTGATGTTTATCAGTAACCACAATATTTTTGAATTCAACATTTTGTTGGCTGTACTTTTTTTGCAAGTAGGTATACCCTTCAGCATAGTGTTCATTACTTGCACCAAATACAACGGTTACACTGTATGGTATGGCTGCTTCAAATCGTGAAAAAATACTGGAAAGTAATACATCGCACTGCGATGCTCTGTCTTGTGAAAGTACTATCAACTTTATCATAACTCATCAATCTATTGATTGCAGATGAGCATTTCCGTATGAATCTTGCAGTTCCTATCCGATAAAGAGTTTATAATGATGGGATTATTCGCTCTTTTTTGCTGTTATAATTGATATATCGGACAATTTGGGGTAAAACTTTATGTTTAAAAAATCTGGCAACATTTATCGGTAGTCTTAACAACATCAACGGTAGTAAGGGTAGTCGTTTCAAGAGAAACAAATTTAGTCCTTCAAATCGTTCGGACAAATCTTCACGATTACCATCCTTAATCAGTTCTGTCAGATGGTACTTAAGAGCAGGTTTTATGTATAACATATTAACCTTATCAAAGATACCAAAACGTAACTCGCAAACAGTACGTTCAATATTATTGATGTCCCCAGTTTTACTGATTCCTGTTTCCGGTGCTTCTAAGTAATACCCACAAACCTCAGGAGCTTTGGCAAATTTCCAATTACGAACAACTCGTAACTGGAAATCATAATCACCTGCCGAACGGAATTGCTCATCAAAATACCCAATGGTTTGATGTACAGATTTTCGCCACATAGGAAAAGGAGATAAGAAACAACTTCTGGAGAATTTCCAAGAATCAAATTCAGGTAGTTTATAGTGTACACCCTGTCTCTCGCCATAGGTTCGTACGCCAATGTACTCGCCGTACACTAATGCAACTTGAATATTGTTATCTAACATTTCTGCTTGCTGTTTTAAGGAATCTGGTGTACGAACATCATCCACATTCCAAACTGCTATATATTCGCCAGTTGCCATTTCTATGCCTCGGTTCCACGTTTTATACAACCCTTCACGCTCCGGAATAACAATATGTTTTACGTTCTGATGCATTGCCGGTAACTCCGAGTTCAGAATGTCCATCTCAATGGTTGTGGGGGCATTATGAAGTAAAAGAACTTCAACCTCCTCAATGTTGCTTATTAATGCTACTGATTCCAAATATCCTTTTAGATAATTGGAACAATTATATAATGATGTTATGACGGATATTTTCATTCTGAATTAAATTGGTTACCCTACTGCAACGAAGCAATCCATAGTGCTCGCAAACCCTGTGCGAACCAATCCTTTTGCTTCGCGTTTATGTATTAATACCTCTCACCCTTACGACGCTGAACCGCTTTGCCCCGCCCGTGTGACGGCGCTGGCACGTTCGCTTCGACTGATTGCAGTAACCCAAACTATCTAAATTGTAAGCGGCGTTGGTACAATCCGTTGTTTGTAAGTATTGTGTCAATCTCTTGTGTGTATTGCTTTGACTTTTCTGTAAGTTCAATTGTAGTTGCTGCTGTAATCATACAATACACAATTATTGAAGTTGCTTCGATAAATGTTGTACTTGTAAACGACGTTAGAAAATACAGCAACATATAACTAACACCAACAACTGCTATATTTGATTCTCTGTGTTTCCAGAGGTAAAATGTATTTCTGAAATAATACACTAGGTATAAAACTGAGCCAACTACACCGCACCACATGAACATTAATGACCAACTAATATCAGCCGTATCAATTTGGCGTGTACCATACTTATCAGCCCAACCTACAGAAAAATTAAGATACTGTGATTGATTAGCATCTTCGGTCAGGAAGCCTACACCAAATATAACTCCGGCCGGTTCCCTTGTAATAAAGTCCCAACGTTCCAAAACGTGAGCAATACGAAATGAGAACGAATCTTCGAATTTATTTGTGTTAGCATTAAAGCCGCCGGACATAGCATTTTTAATATCATCGAGTCCACTTTCAAGTCGTTCTCCAACTGCAGGAAACAATATTGGCAACAAAGCAAATGCAGAAATGGTAGTTACAGTAAGTATTTTCTTCCAGAGCCCTGATGTTCTAAACAACCCCACAAAACCAATAACTACAATAAACCAGGTTATCCATGAACGGTGCAAGGTCATTACAAAAGCAATACTCATGATTGAGACAAAGGAAACTCGGATAAAAGTTCTAATTTTATCGGTGAACATAAGGTATAACATACAGAATACTGTGTACTCAGGCAGATTATACAAACGCTTCCACTCACCAATTGCACCGCGACCCGATAACTCAACCACTTCATCAGACTGACGATTAAGCAAGGTTACTCCAAAATAGATTTGTGCAAGAAAGATAAGACATTGCACAAATGTTATACCCACCATTATGTGTATAATTTTTTCGACTTCTTTATAACTAAGTTGTTTAAATACAAAATATCCTAATAGGAAAAGAAATCTTCTAGCTACACGCAAAATAACCATCATATCATATTGAAGTACAAACTTGCTGTATATGATACTTATAAACACAAATCCTATAAATACCATAATTGCTCTTGCAATTGGGTCGGTTCGTAACATCTTAACATTATCCATCAAAGAACCGGTAAATGCAGTCATAAGAATAATTAGAGCGAAGTCAGCTCCTTTCTGAATTCCCATTCCTGTATCAAACCATAAGGCCGGAATTAACTGAAATCCGTTGGTAAGAAAGAAAAAGAAGATAATAACCGTGGCAACTTTTTGCTTTGTGAACCATAATCCACACGCTATTGCCAACAAGCCTAACCATATCATAATAGTATGAACAAAAAGTATAAAGGATACCTAACGTTTTGCCAAATGTGTGCCAATAAACGAAACTACTCTTAGTATTAATGGATTCTGATACTGAGTAATTAAAACAATTGCCGAAAAAACTATAACAGCCCCACAAACTGCTACATATGTGGATAAGAATGTCAGTGAGGTTAAGGATACTATCAACGTAACTAAACAAAACAGCAAAAGAGTTATAACTAACCAAACAGTATATCTGTTGAACACTTCGCTGAATGCAATGTTATAATTCTTATGAAACGTACTTATCAAATAAACACTCCCTGTTATTAATGCTAATCCCCACCCTAAAATACCGCCGTTAAATCCCAAAAAGTAACTAAGTAATAATCCGGCAATCGTATTTACGCTACCCATAATTACGTGACATATAGTATTGCTTCGTAAATTTCCTGTTCCTAAGTTTATCATATATGCAGGTACATTGAGAGTGTTTATACACCAACCAATTGATAACACGTACGATGAAAAAACAAATGCATCAACATAACTTCCAATCCAAAAACGACTGATAATCGGTGTAAACCCAATCACTGCTCCAAACATGATGAATGACACCAAAAACATAACTTCTGCAGAGCGTTTATACACTATAGGAATCTCATCCTTATTAGACTCCTGCATGGTTGCAATCATTGGAACTATAGCTTGATAAGCAGATAATACAACACTTCTTAACTGAGTAATCATTTTGGCAGCCATATCGTAATATGTTACCATTGCCAAACCACCAAAATTGGTTAACAGTGCTTTTGTAATTGGTTCGGAAAACAAGGTTATACTCACCGATGCAGCCTGTGCATTGATTCCATAAGATAGCAACTCTCTGAATCGCGTAGTATTCCATCCAAAAAATAGTAAGCCAATTTCAGGTAATACTTTCCTTATCATATAGTAATTACCAAACAACATAAACAACGATTGTAACACCTGTGCAATACCAAGCCCAGGTAATCCTTGTGAGTCCACTAATATGATACAAGCAAAGAAGTATAACAGAGTAGAGAAGATTGACAAAAAGCTACGATAATCCATACGCTGACTACCATCTAAACCTGACTGATATACCGATGTTAATGCTCCTAACAAGAACGAGAGTAAGGCATACGGTAATATTGAGATAGCCAGTGGCGTGTATTCGTTACCAACTAAAAGTGGGATTGTCCAACTAGCACTAAGGTACCCTACCATTAAAACAAAACCAATTAATAATGTAACAGCAGTTGCTGCAGTTTTAATTACATCGGCGGCATTGTTACGTTCATTTAAGGCAAGCCATTTTGCAACAAATTTTACTACTCCTGTACTAATTCCCAACTCAGCAATTTTACTAACACTTGCCGTTGCAAATATCACCGACCAAACTCCTAAACTTTTTGTATCCAAGTGATGAAGAAGATACCTGTATAAATAAAACAATGTCACGGCAACCACTAAAGATTGCGTGACAGAGCTTATTACATTTATCAGGAAGCGGCGTTTATCATTCATCAGATATTGATGTCAGTGTTGATGTGTGAAATTAACCAACTTCATTGGTTATTGCATCGTAATAGGAAAATTTGTTTGCCGTCCAACGCATGTTGTGATGTTCTAATGACATGATTCCTTTGCCCGGTGGTACAAGTCCAACCGAATGCATATCGCAATCAATCATAATCTGTACTAACTCATCAAAACTAAAACGTGGTTCCCAACCTAACTTTTGTTTAGCCTTTGAAATATCAGCTTGCAGGAAATCAACTTCGGTAGGACGAAAATACTTCGGATCAATCTCTACGACAGTATCACCTGTTGTGAGAACGTTTTCCCAACGTTTATCTAATGAAGCAACAATACCTTTGGTTGAAAGCCCTTCGCCTATCCATACTATTTCTACACCGGCATATTGAAACGCTTTGTTGATAAACTCTCTTACTGTGTATGCTGAACCGGTTCCTACAACATAATCATCTGCTTGCTCCTGTTGAAGCATCAACCACATCATTTCAACATATTCAGCGGCATATCCCCAATCACGCTTAGCTTCCAGATTTCCCATATATACTTTTTCCTGTTTACCTTTTAAGATATTGGCAACTGCACGGGTGATTTTTCTGGAAACAAAGATTTCTCCTCTTCGTGGACTCTCATGATTGAATAGAATTCCATTACAAGCAAACATATTATATGCTTCACGATAGTTAACAGTCATCCAGTACGAATACAGTTTAGCAGCGGCATACGGACTACATGGTTGGAACTTTGTGTTTTCGCTTTGTGGTGGAAGTGCAGTTCCAAACATCTCTGAAGAAGATGCCTGATAGAACTTTGATTTTATTCCACTTCTTCTAATTGCTTCCAGTATTCTGGTTGTACCTAAGCCGGTTACATCGCCGGTAAACTCAGGCATGTCAAAAGATATCCTTACATGGCTTTGCGCTGCTAAATGATAAACTTCATCTGGTTGAATAGAATACACTAATCCGGTTATCATACCAGGGTCGGTTAAATCACCATAATGCAAAAACATTCTTGCATCAACTTCGTGTGGGTCCTGGTAAATATGGTCAATACGATGTGTATTAAAGGTGCTAGCACGGCGAATAATTCCGTGAACCTCATATCCTTTGCTCAATAAAAGTTCAGCCAGATACGAACCGTCCTGGCCGGTTATTCCGGTTATCAATGCTTTTTTCATGTCAATCCTTTGATTCAATTAGTTAGCAACCCACACTATGGTGCGGAATCCAGTGTATAGCGTTGCAGGAATTATGCCAAAACATATTTTTTCGTTGTTGCTATCGCAGACGGCACCACATCGTGCATACTAAACACTCATTTACTTGCCGGCAAGAATGGCGTGTAAGGTACTTTCCTGCAATAGGATGGGTATATATTGAATGCTGTTTGGGGCAGTCATGCGATAGCAAAATCTATAAATAAGCGAGTTGATTCTAAAATTCCCTAAAATTATTGTTCTTAAGGTGAATAGTATTAACTTGCATCTAGAAATTGTAGCAGCATAACAATCTCTACTTCCTTATTTGTAGAAATGTCAATCACATCACATTGTAAAAGTAATACACGTTTTGTGTTACTCTGTATAGTATTTGGCTTTATTAGCTCATGTACCGAACCACTATTTGCTTCAACTACCCATTTTTCGTTTCTTGAAAATCACGGACAGGTTATTGATGATGCCGGAATCAAGAGGTACGAAATACTATTCTATGCAAATCTTCCTGGTTTAACGATGTACTTTACGAAGTCATCCTTTTACTATGTTCAAATACAACAGGAAACAAGCAGCAAGACAATTGTTAACAATCCATTCCATACACACACACATGATGAGGTTTCGGATGTATTCTTTAACCGTTTTACAACACAAGTAAACTTTATTGGTTGTAATTCATTGGTAACAATTCAACCAAACAACATTACACCGTATTATCAAAACTTCTATCTTTCACATTGCGGTACAGGTATAGAACAAGTGCGTACTTACAGTGAAATAGTATATCGCGAGATATACAAGGGAATAGATGTGCGTTTTTACTTCTATAATTCCGCATTAAAGTTTGAATATATTGTTCACCCGGGTGCCAATCCTAATCAGATTCAATTAGAGTACTCTAAAGATGCGAATTTGTTATTGAGTGAAGACGGTGATTTATTATTGAGAACAACACTTGGTATAATTAGAGATAGTAAACCATTTACGTATTATCAAAGTGATGCTGAGGAATCAATCCGTTCATCTTTTGCAATTGATGATAACATACTTCATTTTAAGATAGCAGAATATAATACCAACAAAAAGATAATTATTGACCCTGCAATCCAGTGGTCAACGTATTTTGGTGGTGTAGGAGAAGATGAGGTTGCACACATATGTATTGATAAAAACAATAACAACATTATTATTGGTAGGACTTATAGTCTTAATTTTCCAATCAAGGTTGGATTTCAGTCCAAATCTGCTGGAGTTTCTGATGCTTTCATATCGCAGTTAAACTCTGATGGGAAGTTACTGTGGAGCACATATTTTGGTGGAACCCAAACTGAAGTGAATGACAAAGACCATTGTGACTTATTTGTAGATAATAATAATGATATTGTTTTTACTTGCTGTACTAATAGTCTGGATATTCTTTGTAAGAATCCATTCCAGAGTTCAAAGTCATCTAATTTCGATATAGTTATTGGCAAACTGACAAATACTGGGAATCTTATTTGGTCTTCGTATTGTGGTGGCAATGATGACGATGACAGTTTTGGAATAACGACCGATAACAACAACAATATTTATGTTATTGGCATTACCGCATCAGATAACTTTCCGCAAACCGACAACCCAAATATTATTGAGCGGATAAACAAACGATTTGGGAAGGCAAAAGATGGATTTATTATTAAAATACGTTCCAACGGTACACCTGTGTGGAGTGAGTACTACGGTGGGAGCGATTTTGAGTATGTAAAAGGAATTGTAACCGACCAGAATGGTGGAATCTATGTTTGTGGATACACACAAAGTACTGACTTTAGAGTTACATCTTCTGCTATTCAAAAATCGAACAATGGTGGAACCGATGGATTTGTTATGAGATTTGATGCATTTGGGTCAGTGATATGGAGCTCTTATTTCGGTGGAGATAATTATGACGCATTATATAGTATTAGCATTGATTCTTCTTCATTGCGACAACCCAAAATCATACTCTGCGGTACAACACAAAGTACCAATCTCCAGAATCTACATACATTTGTCAGTGATACTCTATCTGGAAACTCAGATATTGTACTCTTATCCTTATCCAATGATGGAATTGCAAACTGGGCAAAGTTATATGGAGGCCTTAACCTTGATGAAGCAACAGCTGTTTGCGTTGATAGAGATAATCACCTTATCATGACTGGCTTCACAGGTAGTGACGTAATAACTTCTCACTTCCCTCTCTTGGGTGGTTTTCAGAGTACATTTGGTGGTTATGGTGACTGCTATGTTATGAAACTGACCGAATTTGGGAAACTGGAATTCTGTTCATATTTAGGTGGTTCGGGTGCAGAGCAGGCATTAGACATTGCAACAGACTCAGCAACTAATTTTATTACTGTTGGTTATACAATAAGTAAAAACAACTTCCCAATTGTTAATGCAGAGTACCCTCAACCTCCTGAAATTACAGCAGTCAGCGATGGATTCATCACTAAAATTTGTAATATGGAGATACCTACTATTTCATATAACAATAAACCAGAGTATTGCAAAGGCAACACATTTGATGTTACACTCAAACAACAAACCTCTGTTGTATATTCTGATATTGAATGGTTATTGCTTCGATATGGATCGGCAACTGTAATAGGTAAGTCTCATTCATGTACTTTACCATCAACATTAGACTCAGGGCAATACAAATTGATTTGTAATGTAAAGAATTCTAAACAATGCCCAGGCAGCACCGATACCTTAATTATTAATGTTTTTGAGGCTCCGACACTTTTAGTTCGCGACTACAGAATTTGTAAAGGTGATGTCATAACAATTGACTCGCTGGGTATTAAAGGCCAGCAGCCGTTTTCTTTTCTTTGGGATAACACTTCAACGTTAGATGATCGTACAAAACAATACCCTATTGCATCTCCTACTGTTACAACACAGTATACAGTATTGGTTAGTGATAAAAATGGTTGTACTTCAACTGCAAAAGTTACGGTACAAGTTTTAGATTTACCTAAAGTAGTTATAAGTTCATCCGGTTCTTTAGAATTTTGTAAAGGTAATAACGTAACATTGGATGCGGGTAATGGGTATGATAGGTATTTATGGTCCAACGGTGCAACCACGCAAACAATCACAGTAGATACCAGTGGAACTTTTTCAGTTTCAGTCTTCTATTCAAGTGGTTGTACGGCTACATCACCTTTAGTTAGTGTTGTTGTTCATGACTTACCTTTTCCAACAATCATCAGAGTTGGGGATGCACTTCAAACTGAAAGTGCATCTACATATCAATGGTTTTTAGACGGTACTATGCTGAGTGGGGCAACCAACCAACAAATACAACTAACCAAAGCAGGTATATATTCTGTGAAAGTAAGTAATCAGTTTGGTTGTGTTGGAATATCTGCTCCATATAATGCGACTATACTTGGAAAATCAGAAATTGCAATTGGCAGTGCAACCGGTTTTGTTGGTACGTCTGTCTCAATCCCATTATCATTGCTCTCTTCTGATAAACTGGATATATTACAAGCGGATTCTTTTGCCATCAAAGTTTCATATAATGCAAGTTTGTTGAGTCTAACTTCACTCACAAACCAAGTGTTATTTACACCACCTATCATTAACAAAGGAAGAGCTACAGTCCTGTTAACCGGTAAACGAAGTTCAACTTCGGGTGTGTTATCTGCATTGTCCTTTAATGTAACATTGGGCGACTCTGAAGAAACCGTTTTAAGTATAGATGATGTACAATGGAATGCTAACAACGTCTCAGTGAAACGTAGTAATGGATTGTTCACCCTAGCAGGGCTTTGCAAGAAAAACGGCACAAGATTGTTTAAGGATAATGGTGAAATACAACTTCATCAGATTAAACCTAACCCATCCGGTGATAAAGCCGAGTTAGTTTTTTCGATAATAGAACAAGGCAGAACCACAATTCAGATGTTCGATATTAATGGGAAACTTATAGAAACTCTCCTTGACAAAGAACAAACAGATGGTGAATACACCCTGTTGATTAACACTCTGGAATATCCTGAGGGTACGTATTTTATAAGAATGCAAACTCCTTCGCAAGTTCGTTCTACATCATTTGTAATTCAGCGATAATTGAGTACATATTGTTATCCATATTACTCACTTCGTTCTTTTACAAATTCATGTTTGTGTATTGGATTGTGTTTCCTTTCACACTTTGTTTCAGTTGCTCAAACACCAGATTCAACTTCCACACCCTATGGTGCTGTTGGTATTTGTGTTTCTCCTGTAATTGATTTTCACAAAGCATCGTTTTCCGAACTTCCTGGTGTTCCTAATTGTTGTCCACAATTTACATCTACATCGGGACTCGGCTCATTGGTTGGGTTAACCTGGGAAAAGTCAATGTCTTTGACTTCCTTGCCTTTAATAGGGAAACATATTCCATCATATATCACCCCTGCCCTACTAAGTAGCAAATTATATTACGAGCAGAGCAATGCAAATTTTTTGGATTTTGAATCTACAAAAGTCAAGGTTAATGATAAAGAGCAAGAAGGAAAATTCAGCCATGAACTTAATACATCAATATCCACTTTAAATCTTGAGTTAGCAATTGGCAAGGAGAACATCTGGAAGCAGCTTAGTTTGCACACCGGGTTAAAAATTGGCACTGTACTTTCGTCATCTTACCAACAGGTAGAACGCATAGCAGAACCTACATCTGTTGGAGTGTTTCCAGAAAATAATTTAAGAACAAGGAATCAAGATAGTGGTGCAATTCCTGCCATCAATTCACCATCTATCGGTATGTTTCTAGGGGCTTCATGGAAATTACCTTTAACGCTTGACAATTCAGTTTATGCCAGACCGGAGTTGTTTGGGTATATCCCATTTACTAATAATGTCAGCGGGATTGCATGGAGTACTTATGCGGTACGTTTAGGGGTTTCGTTGTTTTATGTGCTTCCGGAGTATATCAGTATCGAACCAAAGTATGATACAATTCCAATTCTCAGAAATCCTTTTGTACTTACTAACAATATTTACATTAAACCGGTTTGGCTAAGTGAACTAACACCTGTGCGTGGTATTGTTGATTTGAGAGTTGTTCAAAAAAATGAACTTCTATCAGAAAAAAATGTGGATACCATTACCATAAATGGAAGTTATGAAACTACAGTGAAGCCAATTCTAAACTACGTCTTCTTTGATGTTTTATCTTCTGACATCCCCCAACGCTACAAGTTATTAAAAGAAGATGAAGTTGAGAACTTCTCAATGAAATCATTGTATCACTCTGGTATGTTGGAAACTTATTATCACCTACTAAACATAATAGCACAAAGAATGCGCGAAATCCCGGAAGCGAAAATCACGTTAACTGGATGCAACATGGGAAATACCGTAGAAGGCGGGAAAACCGATTTATCGCGTAAACGTGCCGAGGCTGTTCGCGATTATTTGGTGAATGTTTGGAAGATAGATGAATCACGCATTAAAATTAATGCGCGTAACAAACCAGCAAAGCCTTCTTTTTATAGCGATGTTGATGGTGAAGAGGAAAACCGCCGGGTTGAGATTACATCTAATGTTCTTAACCTACTCGAGCCTGTGTATTCAACCGATACAATTTACACTGCCATACCAAATACTATTTACGTAAAGCCAACAAACAACTTTGCCGGCGAAGCAAAAACTTGGTCGGTTACCGCATCGTTAAACAAAGAAATCAGTAAAGAGTTTAACACAGGAATTCCTGAACAACCAGAGTACGAAATGAATGTTGAGGAATTTCTCAAATACATTACTCCTTCCGATTCTCAATTTGTTTTTTCGTATAAAGTAACCGATAGCAAAGGTGCCTCTTACACTTCTAAAAATGTAAATGTTGTGATCAAAACACAGACAACACACCGTACAGCAGTACAAGATTCTGTTGGCAAACACATAGAAAAATACAATCTAATTTTATTCGATTACGATGATGCAAGTTTTACCCCATTGCACGAACGAACATTAAATTTGATACGCTCTTCTATCACTCCAGAATCCGTTATTTATATCACCGGATATACCGACAGAATGGGCGATGATGATTACAATCAAAACCTATCGGAGAAAAGGGCTAAAGCTGTTGCCAATGCACTGGGGCTTAGTGCTAATGTTCATGTTGTGGGTATCGGAGAAAGTGTGATTCTCTATAATAATTCCACCCCCGAAGGTAGATTTTACAGCAGAACTATCGAAATCAAAATTGAAAAACCGTAGTGATAACGTCATTCGATTTTGCTATCGCAGTCCGCTCCGCACGGTTGCGCTTCTAAGGGCGGGCTTTTGCGGGAAAGAACTGTACTGCAAATCCACACATTAATCGCTTAAGTGTTGGTAAGTACGAAGTAAAACATTATATATAATTTTTCAAACATACACTCTCCTATCACGATAACGTTTGTGATGCCGTAAAGGTTCTGAGCGGCACTTTAAGGTTAATACTTGTATAAGGAACGGTGCCGACTGCGATAGCAATGATTGATAATTCAAAACCCATAACGTATAAATACATTCTCCTTTTCTGGTACCCACTGGCATTAACATGGGCAATGATGGCATTAGAAGGACCGGTTCTCCAGGCGTTTGTATCGTGGCTACCTATGCAAAAAGAAAATTTAGCAGCATACGGTTTAGCAACTAACATTGCTATGATTATCGAATCTCCTGTGATAATGATTCTTAGTGCTACGGTAGCATTGGTAAACAACCGTTCTTCTTTTGAAAAGTTAAAGCGATTTAGCAATGCATTAAACATTCTTGTTACAGTTGTCTACTTGATTCCGTTACTACCACCAGTGTTTAATTGGTTGGCATTTTCAGTCCTATCTTTAACCCCAGAAATTGCAGCATTATTGTATAAAGGTTTGTTATGTTTAGTACTATGGTCGGCAAGCATTGGATACCGTAGATTTTACCAAGGTTTGATGATTAAACGAGGTCAGACGCGCTTAGTAGCTATTGGCACAATTGCACGTTTAGTTACTATGGCATTATCTGCAATTGTACTCTCCTACTTCCCTATAGATGGCGTGATAGTTGGCGCAGGAGCTTTAGGTGCCGGAGTATTGTTTGAGGCAATAGCAACCAGAATCATGGCTAACGATGTTGTGCGGTATTTCCGTCAGGCAGAGTCTTCACACACTCCATTAACATTACGTTCGGTTGTTTCCTTTTACATCCCTCTTGCATTAACTTCGGTAGTGGGAATGGCAATAAATCCACTGATGGCATTTTTTATGGGAAGGTTTTTGAATCCTATTGAATCGTTAGCAGTTTTCCCCGTAATAGATTCGTTTGTGTTTCAATTCCGTAGTGCAGGTTTTTCGTATCAGGAAGTAGGTATAGCATTATTAGGTGAGCATAATAGAAATGAACGAAAGATTAGGAATGTAGGTATTGGTTTAATGGCAGTCACTACAATACTTTTAGTAGGGTTTGCCTTTACTCCGTTACTTCATATTGTATACACAGTTTTCCCGTATCACTTAACACCAGCGCTTTCTTGGTTTGCTATTCTACCAACTCAGATTTTAGTGCTGTTACCCATATTATCGGTGTTATATTCTTTACAACGTTCGTTACTAATTAATAGTCGCCTAACTAAACAAGTTACAGTATCTACTATAATCGAAATCAGTGTTATTGGTTTAATGTTACTTCTGATGGCAAGTATGTTTACAATTACAGGTATTACAGCCGTCTCGATTGCGCTTATAACCGGCAAGTGTATTGCAAACGTGTATTTATATTGGTACTATCGTTTAGAATTACAAAAGAACCGCAACTATACAATTATTCAAGCATAGACTCTGTAAGTGTTTGAGTTTTATAAGCAACTAATTTTTTGTATAAATCTTTATCTAATCGTTCCAGTTTATCCAGGCACATTTGTAATTGCTGTGCAAGCCCAAGGTCAAAGCTGACCTTACCTACATAATAATATCCCTCGGCATATTCAGGATTTTTCTCAACAAGTTTTTTGTACATTTCAATTGCTTTATCGGGCTGATATGAGCGTTCTAATGCCTGCCCACAAGCAATATAGGCTTCGTAATAATCAGGTTTAAATAATATCACGTTATTAAAATGTTCAAGTGCTGCATTAAACCTGCCAATAGCAATTTGTGTAGTTGCTAAATGGTAATGCGCTTCGTATGATTGAGGATTTAATTTCAACACATGTTTTAAGGATTGTATGGCTTTTGCATACTCGCCATTTCGTTCGTATAAGCTACCCCTGTGAAGATAAGATTGCTCATGAGATGGTTTGTAACGCAAAGTACTTGTAAATGCCTCAATTGCCTCTTTGTCGTTGCCAAGGTGCTCTTGTATTATTCCTAATCTGTATAATGCTTCTGGGTTCTTAGGTGCAGTTTCGAGTGCCTGTGTTATGTTTTCTAACGCCAAAGAAATATCATCTTGCCCATAATAAACATCAGATAAACCAATATAAGCAGGAGTTAATCCGGGGTTATATTCAATTGCTAATTTATATTCTACAATAGCTTCTTCTATTTGCATTTGTGATGCATAACAATCAGCCAAACCACAATGAGCTTCGGCATTGTTGTTTCTTATCTCAATTGCTTTATTGTAATATATTTTAGCTTCATCACAACGTTCAAGTTTTATCAGTATCTGAGCAGATTTTACATACAGATCAGACTTACGTGGATTCAGCTCAATTGCAGATTTCAATGCATCTAACGCTTCGTTGAATTCATGTATTCTTGAGAACACATCTGCTGCCAATAACCACGTTTCAAACGTGCATTGTTTACGTGCTATTGCTTCTTTTAATGCTTCAGCCGATTCCTGAAACTTTTCTAACATTGCCAGTGCAATGGCTTTGTTCTTAAATCCGTGAGGATAATCTGAATCTTTTTCCAATACAGTAGAAAAGCTTTTTAATGCATCAATATAACTTCTGTTTTTAAGGTGTACTAAACCAACATTAAAGTGAGCATCAATAAAATTTCCATCTATGCCTAACGCCTCATTTAGTGCATAATAAGCTTCACTGTTATTATTCAGATGGAAGTAACAAATACCAATGGAATTATAGATTGATGCATCTCGTGGCAATAACTTTAGCAGTGATTTATACGTTGTAATAGCTTCAGTATATTGCTTCTGCAAACTAAACGCATGAGCTAAACTTTTATAAGCATCAACGTAATCTGGCTTTAATGATAATGCCTTGTTGAAATTATTGATAGCATCGGGCTGTTTATTCCAATCGGTAAACAGAAGACCTAAATGGAAATAAATTTCCGGAGCCTCTGCTTGAATAGTATAAGCTTTCTGTAAAGATTTCTCAGCACGTTCAAATTGCCGTATGCATCTGTAATAGTCAGCAACCAAAATGTAAGCTTCAAAGCAATCGGGGTGTTTCTGAAGAGTTGAAAGTGCTAAATCGGAACACTGCTTATATTCATGAAGTTTGTTATACGTTAGTCCAAGTTGTAAAATTGCAGGATAAGATTCAGGATTCAGTTGAACTGCTTTTTCAAAATAACGAATAGCCTCTTTAAACTTATGGTTCTCAATCAACTTGTTACCACTCTCTAACAATAACGCCACTTTAGCATTAACTTCTTTTTCTATTGCAAGTGCGTTCCATACAAAATACCATTCACCCTCCTCGTTTTTCTTGAAGAATTTCTGTAAAAAAGTACCTTGTAGCATTGCCATTATCATTGTTGCATCATCCTTGAGCAGTTATCATAGCCACTTTGTTTAGTTTATCGGCCAAAACTGTCCTTTTTGTAATAAAAACCCAAACTTACTACTTACAGAATGACTGATTTCTGCTCTCATAAAGCCATTTTTCGAACTCTAAGCAGTAAATTGCAACAAAAACACACATATCACTACCATGAACTATACTGTATTAGGGGCAGCAAAGAGTGGGTTAGCTGCAGCAGAACTGGCGCAACAATTAGGCGAAAACGTATTTGTAAGCGAATACAAATCAGCTGAACAATCTAAAAATGCTGTAGATTTCTTATCATCACGAAACATAGAATCGGAGTTTGGTGGGCATACATCAAAAGCGTTAAGTAATTGCGAGTGTATTATCGTTTCTCCGGGAATCAAACCAACAACGCCAATTATTCTTGAAGCAGAATCTAAAGGTATTCCTATTATCAGTGAACTTGAATTTGCATCACGCTACACATCAAATCCAATCATTGCCATCACCGGAACAAATGGAAAAACTACAACAACAGCGCTAACCGAATACGTAATAAATCAATCGGGAAAAAAAGCTGTAGCATGTGGCAACATTGGTACTCCACTATCTTCGCTAGTTCGTTCGTTAGATAAAGACACAATTATTGTTGCCGAAACAAGTTCATATCAATTAGATAGAATAGATACATTCCGTCCCAAAGTGGCTGTAATACTCAACATCACGCCCGACCACATAGAATATCATGGCAATGTGGATAATTACATCGTAGCTAAGTGGAAAATTTTCAAGAATCAAACCGCTTCAGATGTATTACTTTTGTGCGCCGACGATGCGATAGCAGCAAACGCAGCGTCAAAAACCAACGCAACTGTTCAATTCTTCAGTGCAAAACACCCTGTACAACACGGAATGTATTGTGCCGATGGGAATGTTATAGTTGCTTCACAGCATAAAGAGGAAATACTTATGCGCTACAACGAGTTGCGCCTACCCGGCGTGCATAATGCATACAACTCAATGGCGGCCGCATTATCTGCGCGCGCCTTTGAAGTACGGAACGAAAATATACGCGACTCACTCATGTCGTTCTCCGGTGTTGAACACCGCTTAGAGTTTGTACGGTTACTCGATGGTATCGAATACATCAACGACTCCAAGGCAACCAACGTAAACGCAACATGGTATGCGTTACAAGCATTTCCCAAACCAATCATCCTAATTGCAGGCGGTCGTGGCGATAACAACGACTACGCTTCTCTCGATGAACTTGTTCGCCAGCACGTAACAACAGTAATTGCAATTGGCGAAGAACAAGAGGCAATCTTCAATCACTTCTGCACAATCATTCGCTGCATCCGTGCAACCTCAATGGAAGATGCTGTTCAGAAAGCAAAAGAAAATGCTCACAATGGCGATGCTGTTCTTTTCTCCCCTGCTTGTAAATCGTTCGATATGTTTATGAATTACGAGCATCGCGGACATGTGTTTAAAGAAATAGTGAATGCATTATAATATGCTATCGCAAACGGCACCAATCAACAACGCATCAATACCGTCAACATGCCGGAAAGAACCGCTGTGTTTGTCAGCACATTTATCGTGATACTGATTACACTATGGCTAAAAACTCAGGAAATATAGATTGGTTAATTTTACTTGCTGTTGTTGCATTAATGTTGTTTAGTGTAGCATTTGTTTATAGTGCAAGTTCTGCTGTTGCCAGTGCAAAGTTTGGGTCGTCGGAAAAACTGTTCTGGAATCATGCCTTCCGTGTACTCGGTGCCTTAGTTATAATGATAGTGATGGCAAAGATTGACTATCACCACATCAGAGAATTCACGCGCCCATTAATGGTTGTAGCAATACTGTTTCTGTTATACGTATTTGTAGGCGGCGATAAAGCTAAGGGCGCAGTGCGTTGGGTACACTTTGGGTTTATTAACTTTCAACCATCCGAGTTAGCCAAGTTTGCAATCCTTATCCACATCTCCAGAATTCTTTCCGATAAAAAAGAAAAAGTTCTCAGCTTTAAAGAAGGTTTGATTCCACCATTAGTTTGGATGGGAATTGTTTGCGGACTCATTGCATTACAACCTAACCTCTCAACTGCGTTTGTAATATTTATGTTGAGTTTTTCGTTGTTGTTTTTATCGGGCGCAAAAGTATGGCAGTTAGCCGGACTTGGAATAGTTGGTTTTGTAATGGCAGCTATCTATGCAATTGGAGCAGAGTACCGCTTAAACAGATTGTTGGCGTACATCAATGCACCCGGTTCGGAGGATTCACCGGTGAATTATCAACTACAACAAGCATTGATTGCATTTGGTAATGGCGGTATAGTTGGCGTTGGTCCCGGGCAAAGCTACCAACGTGATTTATTTCTACCGGAACCTTTTGGTGATTTCATCTTTAGCATTGTTGGTGAAGAGTATGGATACACTGGTGTTTTGGCAGTTGTAATGGTGTTCGTTATAATTCTGTGGCGTGGTATTATAGCTGCACGAACTGCAAAAGATAGTTTCGGTTTTTTCCTAGCTTCGGGTATTACGTTAACACTTTCGGTATATGCGTTTGTAAACGCGGGTGTAACGTGTGGTATCTTACCTACTACAGGTTTACCAATGCCCTTTATAAGTTATGGTGGAACTAGTGTAATATTCTCGGCAGCCGCTGTTGGTATTTTACTTAATGTTTCATCGCAAAAGAAATAACAATCAAATCCGTGGTAAACATAGTTTGGAGGTAAAGGTTCTTTCCCGCACAAATAAGGTTGTATTTATAAAACACCTTTAGGCGCGGGCGGACAAAGAAGAAGACTACTACCAGCTAACGTGTAAGCCAAAGGTTTTTTGTAACTTGCAATGCAGTATAAATTATATATACGTCAAGGAAGATGACTTTCACAATTCGTGTACTAATAGTACTATTAGCTTATAATGCTGTGTACTATTCTAACGCACAAGTCCAACCACTTGTTACAGAGAACGGAGTACTTGAAGCAAATAACGCTACTATACTTGGTGATGATGGTATGGTTCGGCGTGCGCAGTTTGTTCTTCAGGAGTTTATCAAAAAGAATTCGTATGGTAGTTCAATTGATAAAGCTATTGTTGCAAATATCCAGACAGATGTAGAGAATAACAATTACTCACTTGCTAATTCTAAAGCAGTTGAGTTTTTAGCATCACGTCCTAACTCCCCTTTCGTGCCTGCTATTAAATTTGTTCAAGGTGTACTTGCGTTTCAGCAGTTGGACTACAATTTAGCAACTCAACGTTTTGCAGAAACATCAATCTCGTGTATTGAAAATTTTTCTCAACGTAATGATTCATCGTATTTAGAGCTTGACCATTCTGCTTTGTTTTGGCAAGCATCTTCTTTATCGTTACTTGGTAAATACGAAGAAGCCCAACCCGTGTACGACCAAGTTAAAGCTCGTGAACATGGCATATACGCAGATGATGCGTTGTTCTCGTTGGGTCAGATTGCTGAGCAAAAGCGCGAGTTTGAAAAAGCTATTTCTTACTATGATGAGATTCTCCGTGACTACAGTTACAGCAACAGTTGCTTAGCCTCCAGAATCCGTTCAGCTCAATGTTATTTACAGTTACGTCAGCCAAAACAAGCTACGCCATTATTAGAGTCGGCGTTAAATCTATACGACCTACTAAATGGAAGCGACCCGAAGAAAAATGATTATGAAAAACAAACCGTAGCACATGATTGTAAAGAGCAGATTCATTTCTTACGCGGTGAGGCGTTAAATCAGCTTGGAATTTACGAACAAGCACTAAATGAGTTTAAGAAAGTAATATCAGGTTCACCCACAAGAATCTTATTGTTTCAATCGCACTTGGGCTCAGGTTGGGCATCGTTGAACCTTGGATTGTTTAGTGATGCTTTGACGAATTACAATTATGTGATTGATTCGCTACAAGAAGAATCATCTCGTATTAAAGCAACAGCATTACTGTACAGAGCAGTTACGTATAAGAAATTACAAAAACGAGATTTAGCTATACAGGAGTTGAATACACTTTCTGTTACACCAGGTTTTCCATACATTGGAATTGCTTTGTTAGAATTGGGACAAATACATTATGAGAA